>JAFRIR010000137.1 GCA_017432685.1 Flexilinea sp.
CCGGCAGCGGTTTGAATAGCTTTAATGTCATAACCGGCATCCATCAATATTGAGATGAATGAGTGGCGCAGCCCATGAAAAGTCAATTTCGGGAGTTTATTCTTTTTTACCAGTTTTGCGAATTCATGAGTAATATAATTCGGATCGATTAGTTTCCCGAAGGAATCAACACAAATGAAATCATCAAATTCATGATTATATGTATCACCAAGCAATTCCCGCATTTTTTCCTGTTCAAATTTGATGTTTTTCAGAAAATCGGCAATAGGATCACTCATGTGTAAAGTCCTCTTACTCCCATATGTTTTCATGGCATCATTGAAGAACCATTCCCCTTTTACTTTGGTAACAGACATGGAAACCTCAATTTTCCCCTTTTCCCAATCTATGCAGCTCCAACGGAGACCGAGTATTTCACTCCTGCGAAGGCCGTATACCATCGCAAGGACTATTGCCGGAAAAATCTTTGATTCTTTCGCAGCAGCAAAAAGTTTAGAATAATCCTCAAGACCGTAAGCAGATGGTTCTTTTTTGATTACCCTTGGCTTTTTAGCACGATCTGAGGGGTTTTTTGTAATCAAATTACCATCAATGGCGTATTCATAAGCGGCATGGATCAGACCGTGATGCTTGGAAACTGATTTTGCGCTTAAATTTTTCGTTTCAACCAAATCTTTATAGTAGAGAGAAAAATCATTGGCAGTTAGTTTGTCGAAGTTTCGATCACCAAAATAAGGATTGATATGAGAATTCACAATGTTCAGATAGTTATAACGTGTCATTGGTGTTATGGTAGTGCTCTCAATATAATCCCTTATTAACGATCCGAGTGATAGTTTCTGCTTCGATGATTCTTCTTTTTCATCCAAATAAGCTTTCACTTTTTCCGCAGCTTCAATTTTGGCTGCACGTTTTCCTGTCGATTCTAAAGAAATAATATGCTGATGCCATTTGTCATCAGGCCCCTTTTCCCTTACGATTGCCTTATATTTTCCATTTCTTTGCAGAACCGTATATGTCATGTCAGATAATCTCCTTTATTTTTTTAATTCTCTTATAAATAAATATACAAAACATAGACCTTTTTTGAATGCTGTTTCATGTCAAAAAATTAAAAAAACGGGGAAATAAACTGGAATACGGGCATACTTTTTCTTAAGGTTCAGAAAAACTTTATACAATATTTCAAAAATTTCGAAAATTTTAAAAGCCAAATCGTGCTAAAATCGTGCTAAATATGAAAAAGTGATAAAGTGGCGAGGTAAAAACGTATGGATGATCCGGATTTCCTCGAAAAAACCGCTCAAATTATAGCGGGGAAAATAACGGACTTTTGGACGTTTTTTATTACAAAAAAAGTGTTTGTCAGTCTAAATAATGCTGATTTGTACTGAATTTTGCCATGAAAATGATAAAAAAAATCCTGTTTGAGTCAATTTACCTCAAACAGGACTATTCGGATATAGCGGGGATTGGATTCGAACCAATGACCTCCGGGTTATGAGCCCGACGAGCTGCCTCTGCTCTACCCCGCATCGACGAAATTAATAATAATGCTAAATTTAGAATTCGTCAAGTACTCTTTGAACATATGTGACAAACAAGTGGCTTCACATTTGATGCGAAACCACTTGTAAAACTGAAATCTTCTTTCAAATAATTTTTCCATCGCAGGATCCTCCTTCCCGCGTTCGAATTAGTTATTCAACAGACAGATTATTCTCGCTTTCCGGCGGCAATTCATAATCAGCCTTTTTGTTTCTGCCATTTACAAATGCAGTGAGAATGACCAAAAGCAGATCATCAACTACACCCGGAGCCAGGTCCAGTGGAGAAATCACATAGATTGCCAGAAGCGCAAAAAGAATCCCTTTCAAAAATGACTTGTTGTTCATGTCTCAACCTCCTGTAAACTGATTTTGGAAGGACCCCATTCCCTCCGATGATTTAATCATATAAGCTTCGGGGCAAACACGCAAGAACATCTGCTGCAAAATAGAAGTCGCTATTTTGTCTTAAAGTGAAAAAAAAGAAGAACCTCCTCAGATTCCCCTTTCATAAAAGCAGCAGTTTGAGATGCCTTATTCGGTTGAGAATTCTATTTTTGATCGAACTCCTTTATGTTCTTTTCTGCCCAGAGCTGAAGTGTTTCCACCGTGATGGAGATTTTTTCCAGTTCATTCTGTATTGCCCTGAAATCACGGAGCTCGTCTTCCTGAATCTCACCGTCCGAAGTGATTTCTATCAGGCGTTCCTGTTTCCGCTGCATGGCGTTCAGCGAGGCAAGCATCTCAAGAATGATTTGTGAAAGTTCTTTTGATTTGATCTCCGGCACATATTGTTTCCCGATCTCACATTCATTGGCACAATAATAATTGCATAAATGCGGACAGTGGTATTTTTCCGCCATCAAAATCACTTCATCCGGATGAGCGTTTGATTTGCCGCTTTCGATCCGTTCGAGACGTTCCGGCGTGATATATCTCAGTAATTCACCGGCTTTTTCCCGGCTGAGACCAAGCTCTTCCCGCTTCCGCTGATAAATGTTTTTATTTTCCTTTACAGATGCCCGTGCCATGGATGAAACCTTTCACTCAATTGTCTGATCACTACTGAGGAAACTCTTTACTGAGCAGCAGATCGGATGAAAACCAGACGGTTTTGAATTCGTTATATTTTTCTTTCAGGTTTTCAATTGCCCGTTTGTAAACCGAATTCACATCAAGATCCCTGTCATATTTTGCTGTTCCGAACGGAATAACGATCCCGTTTGAAGCGGCATTCTTTTCGTTGATATGTTCGAGCCTGTTGATAAGAAATTCCAGATGAATATAATCCATACCCTGAGAGATGACAGCAAATTCATCGTTGTTCAACCTGAAAACCGGACTGCGTTTGAAAATTTCACAGATGATTTCAGCTGCTTCTTTGATCCATTTGTTTTCTTCCTCCGGTGAAGAAGTTGTTTTGATGTTCAGCTCGTTTTTCATTCCAAAAACGGTCACGGCAAATTCAACAAAACGCCGGTCATTGATCTGCTCATCGAGTTGTTCCGCAACACCATCATAGGCATATTTGTTTTTTACTCCGGTCAAAGGATCAATGTTTACTTTCGCGTTGGCGATCGCGATGTTCTTTTCATATTCATGATCGCGTTTTAGCCGGGCATCGATGTTATTCACACCGAATATGAGACGGGGTCCGTCTTTTTCGTCGACCATTGCACCTTTGAGGCTGACATATTTTGGTTCCCCGTCGATCATCAGCCGGTAGCGCAAACCAAACAACTTGTTTTCTCTGATGGCGCTCATTACATTTTCTTTGCTGAAAAGCGAATGGAATCGGTCAATATCTTCTTCGTAGATCGTTTGATTAGAATTTCTTAACGCTTGTTCAAAGAAGTTGTCGCCTTCTTTTGCCAACCCAAGCTCTTCATAGTCTTCAGTAGAAGAATATTCCTGATAATGGTCAGTCTCAGGGTCAACAGTATAAATACAAATCAAATCTCCGCTGAGTGCACTGATGCGGGAATAGGTCAAACGTTCCTGTTTTACCCGTTCCAATGCTTGCTGTTGTTTCATTTGAGCATCAATATTATTCACCCCGATGATGATATATTTGCTGTCTCCTTTGATTCGTACTGCTTTCAGGTTAACATAAACCGGTTCACCTTTATACATCTGACGGTAAGTCAATGTAAATACGCCATGATCATCCAGAACGTTCAAAACGTTTTCCTTTGTGAATGCTGTAATGAATGATTTTTGATCAGGCTTATAAAGAATATCAAGAGCATCCTTTGCAGCTTCGGAAAAGAAATTTTGTCCATGCCTTTCAACAGCAATATTGCCGGTAGCGCCGTCTGTATTGTACTGTATGAAATTCTCAGTTTCCAGATTGACATAAAACAGGTTGAAATAGTCGGAAGAAAGCGCTTGAGCAATATGTCCAAAGGTGAGCGGAGAATTCTGATTTTTTTCATCAGTTACACCAAGAACTGCAATGGCGATCGCGGATGTTCCTGTAACAGGGTTTACGGCAATTCGTTTGATGAATGCGTGGACAGTGGCGCCGTTTGGCATGACATCGTCAATGATCGCTCTGTTTCCATCCTCTCCGCAGCGGCGGACGATTTTCATGAAAACAAGACCGGGACGGTTGATTACAGATTCATAATCAAAATTGAAGCCTATCTGCAAATTCCATTCCATCAGGTTTACAAATTCACGGAAGGATTGATTACATCGAATCATCCGGAATTGATCTCCTGTGGATTCCAGAACTGTCATGGGCAGTGTGTCGAAATAATTACGGAAGGATTCCTGGTCTTCCCGGGTGATCAGCGCCATATCATAAAGATTGATTCTCCCGATTGCGCTGTAATACTCTGTTTCCTGCGGGTTTTCAAAACCAATCGCAGTTCCCTTCTCATAACGCTCAAATACCTTTTCCATTGAATTCGGTTTACTGAAATAATATCCCTGAAGCTTTGTACATCCGACCTCTTTCAAAAAAGCGACCTGTTCGGCAGTTTCAACGCCTTCAGACAGCGTGTCGATTCCAAGGCCGATTGCCATTTTTATCAGTTCGGTGAGGATGATCTTGCTTTCATCTCCCTGGTCAAACCTTTGGAGAAACCGCATATCAAACTTTATCAGGTCAAAATGAATACTCTGCAATACATCGAGAGAGGAATAACCACTGCCGAAATCATCCATCCAGACTTTAAAGCCCAATGACTGGAAACGCTCTACCTGTTTCTTGATGAAGTCCAAGTCGTTGCCCACAGCGCTTTCAGTGATCTCGATTGTCAGCTTGTCATGGGAGAGCCCGGCCTGATCGACTCTTCTGCGAATTTCCTCTACAATGTCACATACGTCAAAATCATTGCGGGAAAGATTGATGGATATGGGAACGATATGCAAACCCTTTTGTTCCTGAAGCCTGATTTTTTCAATGACCTGTTCAACCATAAAAAGATCAAGTTTGTAAATCAGTTTTGCATTCTCCAGTGTAGGAATAAAATCAGATGGTACGAGCAAGCCTTTTACAGGGTCTATCCAACGGGCTAAAGCTTCTTCATCACAGACCCTTCCGTTTGCTGCTCTGATGATTGGCTGATAATAAACCTGTATCCAATGGTTTTCTATAGCCTTATCGATATTGTCAATGACATATTGATATTTATCTACGTTAATTAGAGTGGTCTCTGTAAAATAATCGAAAGTAGAGATCAGTGTTCCTCGGTTTTTATCGCATACATATTTTGCCCGGTCAGAGATAACGCTGAGCTCCGGAACATTGATGTCATCAAGAGCGATACCGGCGCGGACTGTAATCCCTTCTTTATCGTCAAGCCGCCTGCATTCTGAAAAGATATCCTGAAGTTTTTTCTCAAGGCCTTCTATCTGCGTCATTACAGCAAAAATGTCGATCCCGTAATGACTGCAGTTATCATTACCGAAGCTGGCGGCAAGAACCTTCCCGAATTTTTGCAGAAGTTGATCGCCCTGCTTATAGCCGAATTTTCTGTTATAATATTTCATCCCGTTCAGGTTGAAGACTACGATCGCGGGTTGGATCCCTTTTGCCCAAAGAGAGGACCGTTTTTCTTCAGACAATTCTAAAAAACCAATTTTATTTGGAAGACCCGTTAAAGCATCATATATTATTCTATGTTTTTTCGTCTCTTCTGTCAGGACCCGGATAAATGCCTGGTTGAGCACATCGTCTTTTGTATTTTCCTCTGGCTGGTATTCACCTTCATCCGTGTACCAGATAACAGCAAGCCTGATACCATCTTCTGTATATATATGTTTTCCCTGTGCATGAATGATCCGATATTTGTCCTTTATTTTACTGCGGTAAGCTATATTATATTCCGTATCTTCTGTAGCAAATAGAAACGCGGCATCTGAGATACGCGCCTTATCGTCAGGATGCGTATCCCGATACATATTGTTATCCATCAGGTCATATGCCTCTTCGATTTTCAGCCCGAATAGGCTGCAGAATCCTTCAGAGAGGACGACCGTGACAACTCTTTTATTGATCAGCTGGTAAATGGCAAATGGAACAGGAGATTTCTCCATTAAAGCCTTTTCAATCGGGTTGTATTGGTATTTCTCCATGATGTCACACCTTTTACTGCTTAAGCGAAGAAGAAAATATCGTAACTTCTGATATGATTTTGATCGATTCTTATAAAAACCAGCTGCAAATTCTTCAGTCTGATATATGAGAATAATAATATTAAATAAATTATATATGATAATTCCATCTTTTTCATTAAAATAACGCAATTCAATGCGGGTAGTCAATTTTGTGTTCTTCATCGTCCAACCGGAAGCGTATCGTGAGGGTATTCGGATCGATTCGAATATCTTCTGCTTCCCGGAGCTTTGCAATTTGCCTGTATAAAGAGATTTTCCTTTCATCATAGTTCTTCAGGTCATCTGAAGTAAGCCAGACAGATCCCAATAAAGCATTCACTGCGGCGAGGTAATTCTTTTCTTTTCCTGACATGCGGAGATTGCGGTCCCGCAGGAAGAAAACATCCGGATCATTTCCGAACGCACGTCCGTTCAGCTGACGCCGGTATATTGTGTTGTTGATGGACTGGCGTGTTGAAACTCTTTCCCTGTGAAGGCTGCGCATAAAAAATTTGTCGTCCCAATCCAAACTCATATCCGAGCCGACGCGGCAGTAGTCAACAAGACCAAAGGCAGGCATCAGCGGTACTCCGCAGCCAAGGATCAATTTATCACCGCAGCAATTCCTTAGAAATTCCAGCGTCCGTGTCATACGTTTTGCCCGGGATTCTGTGAAAGGACCGTCATCTTTCCTACCATGATTACCGGTATGGAGCGGAGCAGCTGCGTATAGAAAGTCCAGTTTTACCAAATCGAAGTTCCAGACATCAAAGACCTGTTCAAATACGCGTTTGAGCCATGCAGAAACTTCCGGTTTGTCGATATCAAGAGAAAAGGAACCGCCCCAGTTCGGACCGTTTTTCCAATAACTGTTTTTGTATCGCAGCAGCCAATCCGGATGTTCACGGAAAAGGCGGGATCTCTTCTCGCAAACAAAAGGCGCCAGCCACAAGCCTGCTTTGAATCCGGAATCATGAATTTTCTTCACAACAGGCAGCAGACCCTTTGGAAATTTCCGGCTGTCTACGTCTTCCCAGTCTCCGACAAATGTCTCCCATCCATCATCGATCTGAAAAAGGTCACCCGGATCAAACAGTTTCACAGCTCCTTCAAGGTCTTCGAAAATCTTCCGTTCACTGATATTCTGGTAGCAGTTATACCAGCTGGAATAACCTTTGATTTTTGGAACTTCATTATGGATTCCCATACAATCAAACCAGCCGGTAAAAACTTCTTCTTCAGTTCCTTGCGCATAGAATAAATCAAAAGAAGTAAAAATGTCATTCTGAACGCATACGCCTTTGCAGTCACGTTCGATTTGCAGGACACCCTTTTCACAATCAAAAGTGAAAAGGGTATACCCGGGGCGTTCATTTAAAGAGGCAACCAGCGTGTAATGGTCATTCTCTCTGAAATAACAATAAGAAACGCCATGAAGAATGCCTTCACGGTGAGGATAATGAATAAAATGATAGTCTGCAAAGTGATCCAGAGCCAGCAATTTTGAGAGCGGTCCCGGAATGCCGTGAGTGCCCCGAATTTTGTTTTTTGATGTAAACTCCGGAGAATAAGTCCAGGATTGGAATCCATTAAAAAACATTTTGGGAGTGGGAGAAATGAGCAGAAAAGCTTTTGCCTGAGAGACGATTGTACCGGGGTTCAGGTTGATCCTGACGGTGTTTCTTCCAGGAAGGAATTCCTGTATTCCTTTTTGTTCATTCACCTGCCATTTCAATTCCATTTTTGACCTCTTCCACTGATTATTAAACAAAATAGCCCGGATCTTTTAAAACCGAGCCTTGCGAAGCAATTAATATATATTGTAAATTGAGAAATATCCTTTATCAAGCCGGTCTGATGCCCCGGTAATTTCTGGATGTCAGGGTTTTCAAAATTGTGTTGGCATTTTTGTTTAATAGTTCTCCCAACTCCGCCGAACTCATCGGCTGGTTATTCCTGGAAAGAAATACACGGAAAATGCAGTCTGTCAGCGGTCCGTTTTCGGGAACAAATCCGTTCTGCCTGGCACAGTGAGTAAACAGGCAATCGATCAAAACATCCTTTTGTTCCACTTCTCCGGTAGCAGGGTCAACAACATCAATCAGCTCTGAACTGTCTTCTGCTTCTTTGAACAGCTGATAGTGTTCTTCGCATAGATATCCGCTCAACAGCGTTCGCCAGTTCGCTTCTTTGGATTTCCAGTAATCAAAATCAATGAATAACGGTGTGTCGACCGTCAGTTTCATATAAGCAGGTTTTTTTTCTGATTCAGCCATTTTCTAATCCTCATCTTTTTCGATCAATTTAAAATACATCTGGTCGATTTGTACGATGGTTTCTTCCCGGAGCAGAATTTTATAAAGCAGATGCGGCGGGATCCTGCGCAGCATATTGATTCCCGCATAGATTTCATTAAAATGGAGGATCCCCTGTGGATTGTCTTTTGCCAGTTCGCGGAACACCAGCTCGATCTGTCGTATAATGTTTGCTTCCTTGCGGTTATTTGATTCCCAAAATGTGTCAAGCTGCGGAGAATTCTCGACATATATTGCCATCCGCTCATCAAAGTCGGTGGTTACTTTGTGTTGGTTCGTTACAAATGAAAAATGATTCTTGTCGTCCAGGTTGAATGTGCGGATCCAATCTTTTGAAGATCGCGGCGGGATAAGTTCCAGTTCAACCAAACCGGTGTCATCCGTTCGGTTGACTTTGAACATGCTTCCCGGGATAATACCGTTTTCCCGGTACCAGGGCTTTAATCCGCAAACATAATTCTTCGACAAAATCACCCAACCTATAAAGGTCTCACCGGTTTTTTTGTCTCTGAAATTGAAAACAACACTGTCGGTTTCATTTGCGGTCGGGAAAATGGATTGCAGCGCTCCCACCAGAGGCAGTGTACCGGCTTTCCAGTGTGGATAAGAGAGACAGACACGGAAGGAATCAACGGATTCCACCGGCTCGATGAGCTGATTTTCTTCGAGTTCATCCTGAATTATGTCAATTGAAAATTCAGATGAGTTTTCATCTTCGCCATACTCTTTCAGATTTTCGTTGAATTTCAGGGTCATCGGTGTCTTGCGGACATCTTCCGGCTGCATTTCCTTCAGTGTCCAAAGGACCACATTGACCGGCCCCACTTCCCCGAAACGGGGATCATTCTGCATGGCATAGTTGAACGAGAAAACGGTCAGTTCCGGATTGCTGTCCATTGGATATTCAAGCTGTTCGAGAATTTCCTCTGTATGCAGCGGACGACCTTCTTCCATCTCGAGTACTGCCTCAGCCAGATTCAGGTATCCCGGGTTTACTTCAGTAAGGAGTGCCTGTGGGAACCAGAAGCTGCCGATCCTGACAAGGTCTTCATTATTTGACAAAACTGCCGCGATTTTTTTACTGATAGGACGTCCGAATTTGCGGATCACATAACGGGGATCCTGCATGTTTTCATCCGGGTTCTCATAGTCATATTTGTTTAATTTATGTGTTTCAAGTTCAGATGCGAATTCCTTTTTGCTGCCGTCTTTGAATACAACTGTAATGACTGAAAATTTACCGATGGATGGGTTGATGCCTTCACGAACTGATTCAACGATCCCTTTTGCGTTTTCCAGCAACGGGAATTCAATTTCATCCCCTTCCGCATATTTTTTAGCAGGCCGGTAATATTGATCGTTTTTCTTTTCTTCCGCTTTGTTTGATTTTTTATATGCCTTGATTCGGCTTTCGATCAGCGCTTCTGCCAGCTGCAGCGGCGTCATCGGTGTTTCTTTTTCTAAAAGCCGGTTATAAATCAGGTCAAGGTCATTGTCATCTATTATTATTTCAGACCAATTCAGTGTGTTCATAAATAAATTCCTTTTCAAAATATTAAGGGAATTGTGTATTTAACCAGGTAATCGGGTTCACATAGACAGAATTAATAATCACTTCCCAGTGCAGGTGCGGCCCTACAGAACGGCCGGTTGTGCCGATCAACCCTATCGTGTCTCCGCGTTTGACTTCCTGTCCGGCAGAAACAAGAAGCTGAGACTGGTGTGAATAGGATGTGTAGACACCCCAGCCATGATCGATAACTGTGAAATTTCCGTGGATGGGAAGTTCACCTGCAAACAGAACTGTTCCGTCAGCCGTAGCATAAATGTTGATGTTGTTTGCAGTATAAACGCCGAAATCGACACCGGAATGGTAATTATGGAACACACCATTATTATAGGTTCTTCGGTTGCCGAAACCGGAGACAATGTAAGGCTCATCGACAGGATAAGACATTGCAGTTCCCCAGGTGCGGACTCCGGAGGTTTGGGTAAGACTTCTGACTGTCTGCGTATCCAGCGATTGGTTGTCCTCTTCCAGTGTCGAAGGGTCAACACCTTCCACTACTTCGCTGGTGAAAATACCCGCAGCAACGATGATCGGCTGGTTAAGGTCAAAATGTTCCTGTTCTTTGTTGCTTCCGGAAATGTTCAGACGGCTCAACCCCACTGTCTCCATGGCATCGATTCCAAGCATGGCGAACCAGTCATCCGATTCCCCATCCCGGAAGAAACGCAGAGGATAATCCCCGACACTCCCGGAAAGGGCTTCTATATCTTTTGCCTTAATGTGAACAACATGGGTCTCACCCTGAGTGAGCGGAAGTTGTTTGATTTCAATTTCATCAACAAAGGGGGCAACGGAATGTGTCTCAAATTTTCCGCTGTTGGGTTCTGTTTTCCCGAAAAGAATTTGTGAATCTGCAAAATCCCACACGCCTTCGGCCCGGTTGATTTTTTGCAGGGTGACCGGAGACATACCTAATTCAGCGCTTTTCATCAAAAGGTTTTCGCCCGGTTCATAGTTGGAGACTGCGGAAATCGACTCCGCTCTGTCATTGCTGATGGTTGTCAGCAGGCTCCCGATATAAAGCTCTGTCGGGGAGACCAGCGTGTTGATCTCACCGAGTTTTTCAGGCATCATGCCGGACATAATGCTCAGTGTATCCAGCGTATCTCCGATGTTGATATAACGGGTGGCGATCGATCCCTCAACGCCGGCAAGTGTCGGGATCTTGATACGGGTACCGATCGAAATAGCGTTTACATCCGGTATGTTGTTGATGGAAAGGATATCATCTACAGTCGTGTTAAACATACCGGCTACGATCGAGAGAAAATCACCCTCTTCGATCGTGTATTCTGCATAAATTTCTTCGTCTTCAGCTTTTACAGGTAAAGTAAAATTCACAAAAAAAATGATCGTGACCAGTAAAACCGTCAGGCAGCGGCAAAAAGCATTTTTTCTCATAAATGTTAATAAATATTTTATCATGGATTATTGAAGAATATGACGAAAGTAACGATGAAATATGTATATATTCTTATTCCTAAGCAAACGGACCGTCCGTTGAATTCCGGACGGTCCGTATAAAACTGTACAGTATTTTTTTAATTCTTTTTCACTTCAGTCAGTGTGTCTTCAACCTTAGCTTCATCAGTTGTGTTTTTTTGTGTTTTCTTTGATTTGATCACTTTTTTGAAGATGAGGACGATCAAAATGACCGGAAGTGAGATCAGTATCAGGACCGGAATAACAACGATAATGAAATTGATAATGAATTCAATGACCGATTTGCCGATGTCCAGCAGGTTTTCAAACGCATCACTGAAAACTTCTCCCAGGCTCCAGGTCTGAACGGTATGGATCGGCGCCGGCTTTATAGAATTGATCTGGATGTCGATGGATGACAGCGCCACGCTTTCTTCCATGTATTTGATCTGACCTTTATAAACTTCAATATCAGATTCAACTTCAGAAATACGGTTATAAACTTCCAGCGCTTCTTCTGCATTTTCTGCCGTGTCCATGATCTCATAAAGCTTATCACGGGTTTTTTCGAGACTGGTGAGCCGCGAATTGGTGTCAACATAGTCCGAAGTGATATCTACACCGTAGACACGCTTGTTCGAAACATATTTTGCGGAGTCACTGGTCAGATTTTCGATGAATTCCAGCATTTCATTCAATCGTTCAGCCGGGACACGGATGGTGAGATTCGCACGGGGAAGATAAATATCCCCGTTATAATATTCCTGTCCGTTGGAAGATGAGACCACAAATCCGCCCATCTGGTCAGTCAGGACTGCGATTTTTTCGGCTGATTCCAGTGGATCCATCACCTGAATGTTAATGCTGGCAGATTTCTGGATCATGCGTTTTTGCTCCGGAACTTCCGCTGCATTGGCGGCGGCAGCCGGAACAGCTTTGGAATAGGCAGCGGATTCTTCGGCTGCATAAGCCATTTCAACCATGCCGTCAGCGAAATAATCATCATAATCATATTCTTCTGTGTAATAGCTTCCTGTCTCACGGGATACATTTGAAGATTTATTTTTACTGCATCCGCTGGCAAGAAGGGAAATAACAAGCATGAATAAAACTGCAATTCGAAAATCCTTTTTCATTGAAACCTCCTAATTCTTTTCCTCTTTTCTGCAATTATAACGAAAAAGTCCCGTGGAATGTTCCACGGGACTTGAAATCGTTTTACAAAAAGCTTAGAAGAGGTGCCAGACGGCGATCACAGGAGCGAAGGTGGAAGCCACCAGGGACATGACCGTGATCAATGTGTTCAGAGACGGACCGGCAGTGTCTTTGAAAGGATCACCGACAGTATCACCGATAACGGCAGCCTTGTGCGCTTCGGAGCCCTTTCCGCCAAAATTACCGGCTTCGACATACTTCTTGGAATTGTCCCACAGACCGCCGGCATTGGACATGAACAGCGCGAACAGCACACCGGTGATGATGGCGCCGCCAAGGAAACCGGTCAGACCCTTAGGCCCAAGCACGAAACCGACGATTAGCGGGAACACGATTGCGATGATAGCCGGCAGAACCAGTGATTTCAAAGCACCGTCAGCAGCCAGGGAAACACATTCGCTGTAGTCCGGAGTAGCTTTCCCTTCCAGGATCTTCGGGTTCTTCTTGAATACGCCGCGGATATATTCGATCATCTTGAAAGCGTTTTCAGTAACGGAAAGCATGGTCAGTGCAGAGAACAGCGGAGGGCACATGGAACCGAGGAAAATACCGGCCAGTACGATCGGGTCCATCAGAGAAATGTCGCTGAATGCAAAGCCCACGACATTGCCTTCAGAGGAGAAGGCTATAACAGTCGCGGTATTGATTTCACTGACAAAGGCAACAAACAAGCCAAGAACGGTCAAAGCCGCAGCAGCAATGGAAAAGCCTTTGGTGATGGCTTTCGCAGTGTTGCCCGCGGAGTCAAGCACGTCAGCGCGATCAATGACCTCTTCATCCATTCCGGACATTTCAGCAATACCACGGGCATTGTCGACGATCGGACCGTAAGCATCGGAAGAAACGATCATACCGGAGGTTGCCAGCATACCGACAGCGGAAATCGCGATACCGTAAAGGCCCATGTCACCGCCACCGACTACAAAGTAGGCGACCATCATAGCGACAACGATACCGATGATAGACGGGACAATTGAGATCAAACCATAGCTCATACCGGAGATAATGGTGATGGCAGCGCCGGAACCGGAATATTCGGCTGTGATCTGAACCGGTTTGTATTCATCAGAGGTGAAGAATTCAGTCGTTTGACCAATTACGACACCGACGGCTGTACCGGCAAGGATCGCCCAAATCAGGCTGTTGTTGATCGTGGGGATAACCAGAATCACGATAGCCATCAGGATTGCGAAAACGCCGCAGGTAATGTAAGTACCCATATTCAGAGCCTTACCCGGTTTGCCGTTTTCACCGACACGGACGAAATAGACACCGACCAGAGAAGCAACAATACCGAGTGCGCAGAGGATCAGCGGCAGAACGGTGTACATCGGAGCATTGGCAGCGATAACAGGATCTGTGGAAGTACCGAAGGCAGCGCCAAGCAGCATGGCTGCAACCGCAGAGGCAACGTAGGAGTCGAAGATGTCAGCGCCCATACCGGCAACATCACCGACATTGTCACCTACGTTATCGGCAACGACAGCCGGGTTGCGGGGATCATCTTCCGGAATACCGACTTCAACTTTACCGACAAGGTCAGCTGCGATGTCTGCGGTCTTGGTGTAGATACCACCGCCGGCTTTTGCAAGCAGAGCCAGGGAAGAGCAGCCAAGTGAATAAGCCAGAACGAGCTGTGCATCACCGCTGATCAGATAAATTGCGCACATACCGATTGTGGCGACACCGACCACAGCAAACCCCATCACTGCACCGGCTTTGAAAGCCACGTTGAAGGCTGTGTTCAGATCTTTGCTGGCTGCTACGGCTGAACGAACATTCGCCAAAACAGCTACTTCCATTCCCAGGTACCCTGCGATCGCGGAGCAGAGAGCGCCAAACAGGAAACAAACAGCTGTCGGAATTCCACGCTGGCCTTCAATGGAATAGACAACAGCCAAAATCACCGCCATGATACCGGCAACAATGATAAGCGCCATGTAAAGCTTCTTCAGGTAAGCGCGTGCACCGTCACGGATCCATCCGGCAACTTCACGGGAACGGGCATTGCCGTCATCCTGCTTCTTCACCCAGAAGAAGTAATAAAGACCAACGCCCAAAGAGGCGAGTCCCAGAACAAGGCCTAAAATCAGCCAAAACTTTGTGTTACTCATCACCATCCTCCTACATAAGGTATAAATGAGTTCAGAAAAACTGAATAATATTTTCAGGCGGAGTGTTATTCTTTATCAGCTCAAACAATGCGAATATAAAATAACAATTCCTACCTAGATACATTGTAATTGATTTTTACGAATTTGCATAGAAAAAAGACAAATGTCATTATATCAGGATGAAATAATGAAATGAAAAAGCTGCCGGAGCTGGCAGCTTTTTCATTTTTACAATACAAATTCCGGATTATTCAGCAGTTTCTTCTGCCTCAGCAGTTTCTTCTTCGGCTTCATTCGGCATCAGAATCTCTTCTGATTCCTTTTCTTCCGGGGCTTCTGCTGCTTTCTTAAAATTACCGATATGCTCTTCCAGAATTACCTGACCGCGGCGGGTGATGTCTTCAGCACGCTGGCGGGTGGTGTTGGCAAGTGTTTCAAAACGGTCTCTGGCTTCTCGTGCAGCTGTTTCAGCCTGCTTGTAAGCATCATCAACAGAAACGTTCGCTTTCCCGATGATTTCTTCTGTCTTTCCCTTGAGCGTATTGCGAGTCTCTTCTCCGGAATTCGGAGCGTAAAGGACTGTCGCAATAGCGCCGGCAACTGCACCGGCTAAAAAGCCAACAAAAAATGAACCAAATCCACTTCTTTCAGACATTTCTTCTCTCCTTTTTTGACGGGTATCTTTTTCCGTCTATATTTTATTTTTTAAAAATAGACAACACAGTGTTTGCTGCATTCATAAATCCAGAGACAGTGGAAGCCGTATTTACTACAGGTTCCACTGCATTTTCACTGAGGAAGGAAACAGTTCCGGATATCTTTTTTACTGTCTTATCGGTTGTTTTCAGTATAGGTGCAACTTCGTATTTCAAAAAGTTGATCAGCCTTGCTGCCTGGATGATCAAAACAACCAAAGCTGTGACTGTCACGACACTTTCCAGAACGTAAATGATCAGACTGATGTCCCTGATTTTTCCGGTTGTTTCAGGACTGAGACGAATGAAAAGGTAAATCAAACCGGCAAGAACCAGAACGATTGCCGCTGCGATCAGCGGTAAATTCACTCCGGATCCTTTTTGTTCTTTATTTTCCGCAGCTGTTTTTGGAGATTCAGAAGTGGAAACAGTCTGATTATTATTCTCTTCCATTTTTATCCTCAAAATTATATTATATTCGAAAAAAGATATCTGAAGACATTCTTATATAAAAATTATTATCAAACGTCGAAGATTTTATGGAAAACGACTGGTTTTTAATAAACAGACGATCCGAAGAAATTCGGACCGTCTGTTCTGTTACTTTCTTTCAGATCATTCTTCCCGGAAAACAATGTTGTTTTCATCGGCCTTTTCAATGATGGCCAGTGAATGAAGCTTGTAACCGGCATCGCGAAGTTTCTGACCTCCAGGCTGAAATCCCTTTTCTACCGCTACGCCGACACCGACAACTTCCGCATTTGCCTGATGAGCGATGTCGATCACACCACGAAGTGCCTCTCCGTTTGCCAAAAAATCATCGATCACCAAAACGCGGTCACCGGCGCCAAGCCATTCAGCAGAAACGATCAGGTTAACTGCTTTTTTATAAGTGTACGAGAAAATTTCGCTTTTATATAAGCCGCCCTCGATGTTATCGGATTTTGCTTTCTTGGCGAAAAGCATAGGCAATCCAAAACGCTCGGCTGTAATCGCAGCCAGGGCTATGCCGGATGCCTCAACTGTCAGGATCACGGTTGGTTTGTCATCAGCAAAGGTTTGATAGAATTCTTCAGCCAGTTCCTTGAGTAAAGAGATGTCAACACGGTGATTCAAAAAACCATCCACTTTGATAATGTTTCCAGGTAAAACCTTGCCATCCCGGATGATACGATCTTGAAGCAATTTCACAATACACTCCTTTTCAGTATCCGGCAGAACGTCTCTTTACGCTCTGATTGCCGGTGGAACAGAGATGCCGATTCGCGGCTCACCGCAGGTCGGAAACAAGACCATTCATAAACAGAAGGGTTTTGTTTTGGTTTTTTGATTTTAGCATAAATACCTGACTTAAGTCATATGAATTATGTTATTTCTGACATTTTTTGTGACTGATCAGTCCCGGTTGCTGATACCGGCCGTGTCAAATGTTGCCATTTCACGCAGGATGTTATTGGCTGCATCAATAAGGTTGAATGCCAAGGCAGCTCCGGTGCCTTCTCCGACACGCATATCCAGCTGAAGCAGGGGATATTTACCCAGACTTTCAAGAAGAAAGTGATGCCCGGCTTCCGGTGACAGATGTCCGGCGATGAGATAATTTCTTACACCGGGAACCAGTTTATCTGCAAGGGCAGCCGCAGCGGTTGAGATCAAACCATCCATTACCAGTGGTATCCTGCGGGCCGCCGCGGCAATCGTAACACCGGTCATACCGGCTATTTCCAGTCCGCCGACTTTGCACAGGATATCCATCGGGTCTTTCGGATCCGGGTCCCTGGCAGACAGAACCTTCTCAATGATCGAGATTTTCCGTCTGAGCCCTTCATCATCCAATCCCGTTCCCCGTCCGGTAACCTCTGAGGGCTTTCTGTCGCAAAGCAGGGCCGTGATTGCAGCCGAAGCCGTTGTGTTCCCAATACCCATTTCACCGGTAGCCGCCAGCTCTAAACCCCTGTCTGCAGCTTCATTCAGGACATCCATCCCAACCCGGATTGCATCTTCTGCCTGTGTTCTTGTCATAGCAGGTTCATGGAGCATGTTTGCCGTTCCGTAAGCTACCTTGCGCCTGACCAGTCCCGGAAGATCGGGAAAATCATAATTTACGCCTACATCAACGATCAGTACATCACTTTTGGACTGGCGGGTAAGCACGTTGATCGCCGCTCCGTGATTGAGAAAATTCATGACCATTTGCGGCGTTACTTCTGCGGGATACGGACTGACTCCTTCTTTTGTTATGCCATGGTCGGCAGCCATGAGAAAAACAGCCCGGTTATTTAGTTTCGGCGCAATCTTTCCGGTCATTCCGGCGATATCAATTGACAGGGCTTCAAGCCTCCCCATGGAACCCGTTGGCTTGGTAAGTGAATCCTGCTGTGCGGAAGCAGATTTGCGGACAGAGTGATCAATTTCAGGTATTACTGGGTAATTCATTTGTATGTTCCTTCCATACGAAGAAGATGACCGGATAGTTATATTTCACGGTATAATTTTATTCGAAAATTTATTATAATATGTCAGATTGATGATGAAGAGGACAACAAGTAAAATCACAATCATTTTGATCCTGGGACTGATTGCTGCGGTTATATTGGGTGTGTTATTGGGAAGTGTTCCTATATCTTTTCATGACATGCTGATGGTTATCGGGTGTCGTTTGAAAGGGACTGATGTACCGGCTGAATTGCGCTCGACCGGGACCATCCTTTTCATGCTGCGTATTCCCCGAACACTAATGATGCTTCTCGCCGGTGCGGCATTGGGCAGCAGTGGTGCATCCTACCAGGGGCTGTTTCGCAATCCATTGGCTGATCCTTATCTGATCGGAGTCTCATCCGGAGCCGGACTGGGTGCGATCATTGCAATGTCGATCCCCTGGCAATACAACAAAGTATCCGCTTTTATGATTCCGCTGTTTGCATTTTGTTTTGCATTAATCACTGTGTTTGCCGTATTTAACCTGGGGAGGATGGGCGGATATCTGAACATTACCGGGCTGCTTCTGGCGGGCGTGGCGGTGAATGCGTTTGCTTCTGCGCTGAGTTCTGTTTGGATACTCTTCAGCGGACTTGAGATCAAGCGTTCCTTTTCCTGGATGCTTGGCGGCAGCGGCATCACCGGCTGGGACAGGATCCTTTTTACAGCTCCTTTAATTCTCATTGGGATCATCGGACAATTTCGATATTCTTATCCGCTCAATATTCTGCAGTTTGGGGAAGATCAGGCAATTCAACTGGGAATTCCGGTCAGTAAAGTACGTATCAGGCTGATCATCTTTTCTACATTGGCGACTTCGGCAGCAATTGCCTGTACCGGCGTTATCGGATTTGTCGGACTCATTGTTCCGCATCTGCTGCGGATCATGATCGGCAGTGATTACCGCAGGCTGGTTTCTCTTTCCGCGCTTGGCGGAGCTTTGATGCTGACGCTGTCTGATATTCTTGCCCGGATCCTGCTTGCTCCGCAGGAAATTCCTGTCGGAGTTATCACTGCTGTAACGGGAGCCCCGTTTTTTCTCTGGATCCTCAACCGTTCCAATCAGGCGAAGGTGTAAGCATGCTAAGACTTGAAAATGTTTCACTCGGTTATGGATCAGCTCCGGATATATTGAGGAATATAACCCTCGACGTTCATTCATCAGAAATGTTGGCTCTGATCGGGAAAAACGGTGCGGGGAAAACAACGCTCATACGGGGAATTACAGGTCTTTTGCCGCTGCGTTCGGGAACTATCTGTTTTGATGGACAGGACCTTTCCTCGATGGATATAAGGGAAAGGGCTCGTCTTATTTCTGTAGTACCGCAGGCTGCTTCATTACCGCCGGGCTATACGGTCTTTGAGACTGTTTCTCATGGCAGGACGCCATATCTGAACTGGTACGGAAAACTCAGCGATGCAGATCGGAAGATTATTGATCGAGCAGTTTCAATAACCGGGTTGGATAAATTCAGAAATAACGATGTTGCTTCACTTTCGGGAGGGGAACAGCAACGGGTGATCCTTGCGCGGGCATTGGCACAAAACGCGCCGGTGATGATTTTGGATGAACCGACCAGCTCGCTTGATATTCACTATCAGGTCGCTTTGCTTTCTCTTGAGAAGGATATTTGCAGGAAAGAGGGAATTGCGGCTATTTTTATCATTCATGACCTGAACCTTGCAGCACGCTTTGCTGACCGGATCGCTGTTATTCACGAAAGCAGGCTGGCTGCTGTCGGAACTCCCGAAGAGGTTTTGAAAGAAGAGTTACTTTCAAAAGTCTACGATATTCCAGTGAGGGTATTGAAAGATAAAGAGGAAGGATTGATCATCCTTCCCCGTATTCCTGAAAATTAATCATACAAATTTCGTATATTCGAAATAAATCTTTGTTACTGTTCACTCTTCATTTCACACTATCCCCTATATCATATATGTTATATGCTATATCCTATTTACGGGAACCTCTAAAAACTCCAATTTTTCTCTGTCCCGAGGAGATTTCCGGGGGCTGCCGCCCCCATACCCCCGCCCACTAGTTTTTAGTGGTGCCCCTATCCCCTATTTAAACAGTTCCGGGTGGATCATTTGAGCAATCAGTTCGAATCCTTCGACCAGCCTGGGCCCCGGACGGGTGACAAGATTGTCGTCAAATTCGTATAGCATTCCATTTTTTACGGCGGAAATATCGCTCCAACCGGTTCGTTGAGCGGCGGCCTCTGCGGTAGAACCATACATTGAATCTCCCAACAAGATGATCTGAGGATCAGCTTTCAGAAGCGCTTCCAGACTGATTTGGATCCACTCTCCATCTAATTCATCACCCAGATTTGCACCGCCTGCCATTTGGATCAACTTTGAAATAAAGGTACCCTTACCGGCAGTCCACGGCTTTGCCGGATCTGTGGCGTCGATTTCATAAAATACCAGCGGTGTAGTTTCGGCTTTGGCCGCGATCGTTTCAATTTCAGCTGCCTGATCAGACAATTTTGCTGTTAATTCTTCTGCTTCAGGTGTTTTATCGATCAGTTCG
The DNA here is from genome assembly GCA_017432685.1 of Flexilinea sp. GTDB lineage: Bacteria > Chloroflexota > Anaerolineae > Anaerolineales > Anaerolineaceae > Flexilinea. The sequence goes on from JAFRIR010000137.1 coordinate 20,498, forward strand.
CCGATCATCAGGATCGATTCAAACAGTTCGGGAAAATCTGCCGGGTTTTTGATACAGAATACGTTCAGGCCAAGGTCTTCCATGCTGCTGATGGCTTCTAAAGATGTCATTTCAGATGCAAGGATCAGGTCCGGTTCCAGGGCAGTCAGCGCTTCATAATTGATCGACATGTCCCAGCCGGTGATGCGGGGAAGTTCGCTGATGGATTCAGGGTAATCCGAGTTTATATCAACGGCAGTGATAAGGTCTTCAGCTCCAAGATAAACCAGTGTCTCTGTCAGTGATGGTGCGAGCGTAACCACGGATGTCAGCGGTATCGGTACACTCACTTCCCGTTTCAGGTCGTCGGTGAATGTAGATGACTCAATGGTGACTGTCTCCTGAGCAAAAGCGCAGCAAACACTGAGTAAAACAAGTAAGAGAGAAAAGAGTAAGTACATCCATTTCATATTCATGCGAATTACCTCCTTATTTTTATTTATAGTATATCGCTGAAAGTTGTCATATTTCCAAAATGATTGTAAATTTCCATTTTATTGTGTTTAAATAGCCTGATTTATGCGGAATCCTAAGAAGAATAGAGTAAAATAGTAAACAGATTTGAGGTAATTTTGTGGGAAAGAAAAAGTTCGCTGTACACGTTTTATTGATTCTGCTCTGTGGCATTGTACTGCTTCCGATCATTGGCAGCGGCTTTTATCAGATACCGACAGTGAACATACCGACAGTGACAGGTACCGATCCCGGTGTGATCGTACGTGTAAAGAATGATGATTCAAACCCGCAAATCAACGTACGTTCCGGCCCCGGGACCGAATATGACCGTGTGGGCACATTACTGGCCAATCAGCAGGTTATAGGGAAAGGGCGAACAGAAGGCGGCAGCTGGATCCTGATCGAATATATGGGTGGACCTGACAATTATGCCTGGGTCTACAGTTCCTATGTCGATTATACGGGGGACTTGCCAATCGTGGTTGTCCCGAATACACCAACCCCTCGCATTACAAACACCATCGACCCAACGCTGGCTGCTCAATTTATTATTACCATTGAACCCACCAGACTCCCTACATTTACGGAACCTGCTCCTTTGCAGATTCCGACATTCCAGACGGTAACAGGTGTAAATGTTACCGGCGGAGTTCCGATGGGACTGGTAATTTTGGTTTGCGGGATATTAGGAATCATTATCGGTTTGTTTGCCCTGTCGCAGCGCCGATAAAAGAAGGATCAGATGACAGAGATTTACGAAAAAGTTGTTAGTGTCCGGTTTGCTGCGGTAAACAAGGCATATTTTTTTGATGCAAATGGTTTTGACCTGGATATTGACGATTATGTTATCGTTGAATCGATTCGCGGTAAACAGATTGGAAAAGTTGTTCAGGTGATGACGGACTATGTCAATGAAGGTGATTCATTGAAGACAGTGATCCGTCCGGCATCATCAAAAGATCTGGTAGCAAAAGAACTATTTAATCAAAAGAAAGAGGAAGTCATTGCTTATGCCCGGAAGCGTCTCGACGAGCTGAATTTGAAAGGCGTCAAGATCCTTGATGCGGATTTCAGCTTTGACGGTGCCCGTATTCAAGTGAGTTATGCCAGCGATAATGACGAAAAAGTTGATCTGAAATCACTTAAATTTGATATCATGCGGAACTTTTCCGGTGTGAACGCAGTTGATTTACGTCAATTGGGGCCGAGAGATGTTGCAAAAGCTATTCCCGGCATGGGCGCCTGCGGTCTTTCCTGCCGCTGCTGCTGCCGTTATTTGACAGAATTCAGTTCCATTTCGATCAAGATGGCTAAAGAACAGGGAATATCATTGACTCCGGCAGAAATCACCGGTATGTGCGGACGGCTTCGCTGCTGCCTTGTATTTGAAAATGATCATTATGTTGAATGTCGAAAGCGACTGCCGAAGAAGAATAAACGGGTGATGACACCACAGGGGGAAGGGAAAGTCCTTGAAGTGTTTCCTCTTCGGGATGCTGTTCTTGTCGATATTCCTGAGGTTGGCAGAAGAGAATTCAAACGTGAACAGATCAATGTGGAAACAGTTGGTACGGATGTAAAGGTTCAGGAAGAACCTGAACATGATACGGATGGGAAAATCGCATCCAGCGATCTGCTGGTACTGGTTGGCGGCAGTGACAAGTATGCCGAACCGGAAAGAAAAGAGCGGGTTCAAAGGCAGGGAAAACCTGATCGAAAACCTCGGAACGAGCGGAAAGATCATCCGGACCGTGAGAAATCAGAACGGTCGGACAAAGGCGAACGGCGGGAACGAAGCGGAAAACCCTACCGCCAGTCCCGAAATAATTCTGCTGAAAACAATCAGCAGCCTGTCTCAACCGAAAACTGAACAAATTACGTAATAATAAACCCGGCTCGAGCGAACCGGGTTTATTGTTGATAAATTTTATACTGGGGGTTTATTTGTCTTCCAGAGCCGCGACACCGGGCAATACGATGCCTTCGAGCATTTCGAGGGAAGCGCCGCCGCCGGTGGAAATGTGTGTCACTTTATCAGCCAAGCCGGATTCCTGGATGGCTGCAACGGAGTCTCCACCACCGATGATGGAAATAGCGTTGCTGTCGGCAACAGCCTTCGCAACAGCAAAAGTACCTTTAGCAAATTCAGGCATTTCAAAGACACCCATCGGGCCGTTCCAGACAACAGTTGCTGCATCCGCTACCAGTTTGCTGTAGCATTCAACGGTCTTCGGGCCGATATCCAGAACGCGCCAGCCGGCAGGGACATTTCCTGTATCCACGGCCTGTTTCTCAGCACCGTTGTCGAAAGCATTCGCAATGACCATATCGACAGGCAGTACCAGCTTATCGGAACCGGCTGCCAGGATTTCCTTAGCGGTTTCGATTGCTTCTTCCTGAACGAGAGAATCAGCCATATCATAACCCTGGGCAGCAAAGAAGGTGTTGGCCATACCGCCGCCAATGAGGACTTTGTCTGCTTTGTTCAGCAGGTTTTTGATAACACCGATCTTATCAGAGATCTTTGCACCGCCGAGGATGGCGACAAACGGACGCTTCGGATCTTCAACTGCAGAAGAAAGGTACTGGATTTCCTTTTCGAGGAGGAAGCCGGCGACACCCGGTTTGAAGTGCGTAACGCCTTCCGTAGAAGAATGGGCACGGTGAGCGGTGCCGAATGCGTCATTGACATACAGATCTGCAAGATCGGCCAGGCCTTTAGCCAATTCCAGATCGTTCTTTTCTTCGCCTTTGTAATATCGTGTGTTTTCAAGAACAAGAATTTCACCCGGCTTCAGTTCGGCAGCTGCCTTTTTAGCAGATTCACCGATGCAGTCATCAGCGAAATAAACCGGATTGGAAACGAGTCCTTTCAGATATTCTGCAACCGGTTTGAGGGAGTACTGCGGATTTCTTTCACCCTTCGGACGGCCGAGGTGGGAGCAGAGGATCACAGCCGCGCCGTTGTCAAGAAGATACTGGATGGTGGGCAGAGCACCGCGGATACGGGTGTCATCACCGACTTTGCCGTCTTTGATCGGCACATTGAAATCGACACGGACAAGCACTTTCTTCCCGTTGACATCGATATCACGAACAGTTTTTTTATTGAACATGCTAACTTTCTCCTGTAAAAAGATAAAAAAGGTGATTGAAGCGGCAAAACCGAAACAATCACCTTTTGTGTTTCAAGAACTTACAAGGCTTAGAGTGATTTTGCCATCATCAGGGCAAGATCACAAGCGCGGTTGGAATAACCCCATTCATTGTCGTACCAGGAGACGATCTTCAGAAGATTGCCGCCCATAACGGAGGTGTACTGGCAGTCAACGATGGAAGAGTGGGCATCGCCGCGGAAGTCGGTGGACACAAGCGGATCCTTGAAGGTGCCGTCAGTGACGCCCAGGATACCCTTCAGTTTGCCTTCGGCAGCTTCGTGGAAGATGGCGTTGACTTCTTCTTTGGTGGTTTCTTTCTTGAGTGTGCAGACGAAGTCGACGACGGAAACGGTCGGGCTCGGTACACGGAGAGAATAACCATCGAATTTTCCCTTCAGTTCCGGGATCACGAGAGCGACGGCTTTCGCGGCGCCGGTGGTGGTGGGGATGATGTTCAGGGCAGCTGCGCGGGAGCGGCGCATTTCCTTCTTATGACCCTGATCCAGGATGACCTGGTCGTTGGTATAAGAGTGGATGGTGGTCATGAGACCGTATTCGATACCGAAAGCATCGTTGACGATCTTCGCGGCAGGAGCCAGACAGTTGGTGGTGCAGGAGGCATTGGAAACAATGTGATGTTTCGCGGGATCATACTGATCGTCATTGACGCCCATGACGATGGTGATATCTTCATTCTTCGCAGGAGCGGAGATGATGACTTTCTTTGCTCCGGCTTTGAGGTGAGCATTGGCGCCGGCTTTGCCCTTGGCAGGATCGCCGATTGCATCGGTGAAGATACCGGTGGATTCGATGACGATTTCAACACCAAGATCGCCCCACGGAATGTTGGCAGGATCTTTTTCGTTGAAGACTTTGATGTTCTTGCCGTTGATGACCAGGTCGCTGCCGGCTACATCAACAGTACCGTTGAATTTCCCGTAAGTGGAGTCATATTTGAACAGGTGGGCATTTGCCTTTGTGTCAAATAAGTCATTGATAGCTACAACTTCCAAATCATTGGAGTAATTTTCAACCAGTGATTTGAGAACCTGGCGGCCGATACGACCAAAACCATTAATACCAACTTTTGTCATTTTATTTCCTCCATAACGGGCAATTTGACAGTGTTTTACCCGTTGTTTTGTGGTTGTTCTGAAGGCGCCTTGAGAGCCTCCCAAGCCTGTATCAGAATGTTTGTGAGTTTATCCGGATCATGGCGCCACGGATAATTCTCATTGACAAGATTACCTCCAAATACTCTGATTCCACAGTCTTGCTTTGCTGGAATTTTACACCAGCTTATATGTTTTGGCAAACTATCGCTGTAAAAATCATTACATACCATTCCGTCCAGATCGGTCTCCGGAAGATAACTGCGCATGATGTTGATGTGATCGGCGGAATCCATGTTATCTGTTTCACCGGGTTGGGAAGTCAGATTACAGATATAGAGTTTTTTCGCCGATGAAGCTGCGACAGCGCTTGCAATGCCGGGAACCAGAAGGTTTGGCAGAATGCTTGTGTATAGACTGCCGGGTCCCATCAACAGCAGATCTGCGTTCAATATCGCACGAATCGCTTCCGGATTGGCGCTGACATTTTCCGGTTCGATCCAGCAGCGGAGAATCCGGCCATAGGTTTCCGTGATCTGAGATTCACCGGTGACACTGACTATTTCCGGAACATTGTCTTTCAGTACCTCAATCTCCGCTGCAAGATCGATATCTGCCAGTGTGGAAGGGGTCACCTTGCCCCGAATCGCAAGAATAGATGCCAGCTCATGAATTCCCTGCTCAAAGCTTCCGGTGATATCGGCAAGTGCGGTCAGGAGCAGATTTCCCAGGTTGTGCTGTCCGACCCCGGATGCGCTGGAAAAGCGATATTGAAGCACCTGCGTCATAAACTCTTCATCATCTGCAAGAGCCGTCAGGCAGGAACGGATATCACCGGGAGGCAGGATCCCCATGTCCCGGCGTAAAGCCCCGGAAGATCCTCCATTATCCGCGACCGTAACTACAGCAGTAATGTTACGTGTAACTTTTTTTAGTCCACGAAGCAAACTGGAAAGCCCGTGCCCTCCGCCGATGGTGACGATACTGAGCTTTTTGAATTCTCTTGTGATTTCTTTCATATTTGCCATATTTTTTATCTTATCATATCAGGTTCTTTGAGTATATAACAAAATTGTGAAATAACATGAAAAAATATTATTTTAAGATTTCAATAAATTTATAAAAAATCCCCTTGCAAAAAAAATGATTCCTGCTATAATAAAGTCACTATACACTACCGAAATGGAGGAATAATAAATGGCAAGTGTTACTTATGATCATGTAGTCAAACGATTTGGCGATGTTGAAGTTTTGAAAGACATCAATATTCCGATCAAAGATAAGGAATTTTTGGTGTTGGTCGGTCCGTCCGGCTGTGGGAAAACCACTGCTCTCCGCTGCCTGGCCGGTTTGGAAGAAGTTACTGAAGGCGAAATCCGCATCGGTGACCGCGTCGTCAACGACGTTGCCCCGAAAGATCGTGACATTGCCATGGTGTTCCAGTCCTACGCACTTTATCCGCACATGACCGTGTATGATAACATGGCCTTCGGTCTGAAGCTTCGCAAGACCCCGAAAGAAGAAATCGACCGCAAAGTGAAAGCAGCTGCCGAATCCCTGGGCCTCGAACGTCTTCTCCAGCGCCGCCCCCGCGAGCTTTCCGGTGGTCAGCGCCAGCGTGTTGCCCTTGGCCGTGCAATCGTCCGTAATCCTCAGGTGTTCCTCTTCGATGAACCGCTGTCCAACCTGGATGCGAAGCTGAGAGTCCAGACCCGTTCTGAAATCTCCAAACTGCACCAGAAAGTTCAGACAACCTTCATCTATGTTACCCATGACCAGGTTGAAGCTATGACCATGGCTGACCGCATCGCTGTCATGAACAAGGGTTATGTCCAGCAGCTGGATACCCCGCAGACACTTTATGATTATCCTGCGAACCTCTTTGTTGCCGGTTTCATCGGTTCCCCGTCCATGAACTTCTTCAACGCGAAGATCAAGAAGGAAGGCAGCAAGATCTTTATCGTCAACGATAATTTGAAGCTCGAGATCCCGGAACAGCGCAAAGCCGCATATGAAAACATGGACGGCAAAGATATCATCTTCGGTATCCGCCCTGAAAACATCCACAACCCGGAATACTGCCCGGCCGGCATCATCAAAGCCGAAATCAAAGCCAAAGTTGACGTCACTGAATTGATGGGTAATGAAATTTTCGTTTATGCCCTGAACGGCGGCACACAGTTTGTTGCCCGTGTTGATCCGCGCAGCCGCTACAAGGTCGGTGATGAAGTTACTCTGACCATCGACATGACCAACTTCCATGTCTTTGATCCGTCACTCGATCAGGACAACCCGGTTGCAGTTCGCTGATAAATATCTGACTCATTTACGGAAGGGGCTTTTGCCCCTTCTATTTTTGTAAATAACTGACAGGATATCTGCCTTAGGGAGAGGATAAATGCCGAATACCATCGTAACGAATCATCCGCTGATCCAGCACAAGTTGTCGATTTTGCGTGATAAAGATACAAAACCGACTGAATTCCGGAAACTGGTGAGTGAACTCGGAACACTGCTTTGTTATGAAGCAACCCGAGATCTTCCACTCCTTTCCAAGGAAATTGAAACACCTCTGATGAAAACGCAGGCCAGAATGCTTGCTCAAAAGGTCGCATTGATCCCGATCCTTCGGGCCGGTTTAGGGATGATCGACGGTATCTGGAACCTGATCCCAAATGCCTGTGTTTTGCATATTGGACTCTACCGTGATGAAGACACATTGAAACCGGTTGAGTACTACAACAAGCTGCCGAATTATCGAACCGTAGATCACTGTCTGATTCTGGACCCAATGCTGGCCACCGGTGGCTCAGCGATCGCTGTTGCAGATATACTGAAAAAGTGGGGGGCTAAAAGCATTCGTTTTGTCGGTCTTATCGGTGCACCGGAAGGGATCGAAGCGCTGCATAATGCCCATCCGGACATTGACATTCATCTTGCTGCTATCGACGAAAAACTGAATGAACATGGCTATATCCTCCCGGGTCTCGGCGATGCCGGTGACAGGCAGTTCGGAACTGTAGACCTGATGTGAAAATTGGTAGCTGTTCAGTACGGAGCACACGGAGACTGCTCTGATGCTGCGGCGAAGCCCGCACAGCAGGGCTGTATCTCGTGATGCGTCGCCAGGTTCTGAACAGTTACAAAAATTGATTGATATTATAAAAAATGAGAGCCGCTGATTAGTTTCAGCGGCTCTCTTTTTAATTTTTAGAATTCACGAAAAAAATTACCATTCTCAGTTGCCAAAGAGGCCCTGCAGCATACCGCTGAGGTCAAGGCTGCCTTCACCGTTTTCAGAGCCGCCGAAAAGCTGCCCCGCGAGTCCCTGAACATCAACACCTTCCAACAGTCCGCTGAGATCGAGCTCACCGTTTTCATTGGTTACATATTGTGTGAGTCCACTCAGGTCGACATTGCTCAGCATTTCCTCAAGGTTCAGTTCACCCGGCAGGGAGCTGAGATCGAAATCCGTGTTTCCTTCCAGAGCGCCTTCAGCCTCGAGTTCGGCATAAAGTTCAGCCAAAGCAGCTTCAAGTTCTGTATCGGTCATTTCACTCTGAACCTCAGCCTCGCCTTCAGCCGCTGATTCCAGCATGTCAAAGAAAGAAGGACCTTTGCTCAGGTTTTCTTCCGTTACAAACACCATATGCATGTCGTCAGCATCGCCTTCCATGGTCAGCTGCACAGTGTTGTCTGTATGGTACTCAAGAATGATGGTCTGTTCGGTTTCATTGCCCTTTTCATCTTTGGTGGTTTCTTTGATGAGGATCTTGCCGTCGTTGAAAGTATAGGCAACTTTCTCTTCCGGATCTTCGCCTTCCAAGGTGATATCCAGGGAATCTTCGCGAATCACAAGTTTCCCGTTCATACCGATAAGAGAGGCAGGCATCATGTCGCTGCCAAGTTTGATGCTGTTCAGGAACCATTCACCGGTGAAATCTTCAACCGTGGCATCAGCTTTTATTTCAGCAGTGCCGAGGACCGGCTTGAGTTCACGAACATAATAAACGGACATTTCATCGTCACCAAAAACCAGGCTGCCATCTTCATTGATGGTCATGGCATAATCCTTTAGCTGACCGTTTTCATCCTTTTCAACGTTATAAGCAACACCGTCTTTCATGTACCATGAGCTTGTCTGGGAATCCTGTCCGTCACTGACGATCACTGCGGTGTTGTCAGCGTTGAGTGTCAAGGTAGAATCCATTCCCAAACCGGCCAGGTCCATGCAGTCTTTTCCAAAGCACATTTTTTGGATGTGCCAGGTACCGAGGTAATCGGCTGCTTCTTTCTCATCAATAGCGGGAAGCTCTCCCTGGGCGGAAGCAGCAAAAACACAAGCAAACATGGCAAGAGCCATCACAGCAAAAAGTAAAGCAAACTTTTTCATGATTTTTGGACGTTCGTGAAACGCCTCTCTCCTTTTTTAATATAGATTTTGCAATAAGGGTAAAAGTATTCTGTGTCTTTAAACCCTCTCTCCCAAAACGATATTCATTATACTAAAGTTTCCGGTCCGGTAGAATCCGCAATTGTTAATTTTCCGTAAAAAACGTGACAAATCGGTCATAGAATCATTAACCGGAGTGCTGAAAATGGTATAAATAAAATGATGATTATGAATAAGATGCGCTTTATTGAAATCATTCTTTTGCCGATGCTGCTCGTTTTTTCCGGCTGTTCAAAGCTTCAGGAACAGGCGGAACAGCTCATGTGGGAGCATTCGGGAGTGACGGAAGATTTTTCTTACCTTCAATATCAGCAGATGGATGCTGCAAATGCTCTGGATGAGAATGGTCTGTATCATTCGGCTGAGGTGGAAACCTATGAAAAGCGACAGGAAAAATCCGGAACTGTTCATGTCTCCTTTGCCCGCAACGATTTTCTGCGCTTTGATTATTACCGGGATGAAGCATTTTCACGAGTCCTTGAAACCACGGATTGCTGGATGAACCCGGGAGAGGCTGTCTTTGCAGGTGAGCCGGAGCTTACAAACCCGAACAGCAAGCTTTATCGGTTTTCCGAATTTGTCATTTTGGAACTCGATGAAAAAGGGGGTGTGAAAGCCGTACTGCAAAATGTAAAAACGATCCCCGGTGAGGTTTATCGGATACCGGAAGATTTCACCGGCACTGATATCTCGATCATACCGATTGGGGAATATCTGGATCGAACTGTGAAGCTCTCCGCGGTATCCGTTGCTCCTGACGGCAGCCGGACATCCCTTGAAAACGGGGCCTGGGAAATCAACGGAAAACGTTTTGGAAATATAAATGTGAAACTGAACCCGATGGAATCATATCATATCAATTATGATTACGGTCCGTATCGGGAAAAGTTGTATTTCTCCGGTTCAACACCGGAATCATATTGGGAAAATTCACGTGAAGGGACTGTCACCTTCCTGGCGGAACCTTCTGACAATGAATACATGGAATATGAAGTCAGACTGCATCCTTACAGCCGGATGACGATCACTAATGGCGTAACATATCAAAACATGGTAGATTCATTTCTCGATGGCGCTGCCTCGATTTTCGGCAACAAAAGTGTTATCGAAAACCAAAACATTATCTCATTGATTCAGATCAACGGTCTCACGAGGGGAAATAATTTCAGCGATACAGAAGTTGAAATATCGGAGCTGAAAGCCGGTGATGAGATCTTGATCCGTGTTCCGGCTGATCTGAAGCTGATTACTGAAGATATAGAAGGTTTAACATCCACCGAAAATGATGCCGGATGGGACTATCGCTTCCTGATACCCGATTCAGAGACGCTGCATTATCAATTGTCCGTTACCCAGCGGAACAGTGACCGGGACGGTGTATTTCATGAGACCATTCTTGAAAACGCTGAATTTGAAGTATTCAGTTCAACCGGGATCCGGTATTTGGAAGGCAGCGAGCTCCCTGCGGAGAATGAAAAAGTGACTGTAAAAATTTCGCCGGATGAGGGTTTTTGCGTATACGGGAAAAATGTGAAAGATAACGTTTACCAGGATGAAATGAAATATTCAGAACTGGCTGCCCATATAAATGAGATCCTTGGAACTCATCCGGTCAAACCCGGAATCATCGTAACACTGGATACGGAAGACGAACTTGGGGAGTGCGTGTTCTGGACAGGAACGCAGCGCCTCAGCGGAACGGTTATGCTGCGTGAGGGGCAGGACTTTCAATTTGATTATTTGCTCGATCCGGAAGCCGGATATGAAATCTATCTGACACCGGAAGAACGCATGATGGGCATTGAAATCTGGAGTCCCTATGCATCTTCAAGAACATTGGATGTTACAGAATCTTTAGGAGGGCAGACACTGCGCTGCCGGGATTTTGTTACATTGCAGGAAGGAGTTAAAACTTATGCTGAGGATTCTTACTAAACCACCAGTACTGCTGATTTTAGCGCTTATCCTGGCTGTTGGATCAGGATTTTACCTTTATAATTCCGGAAAAATCGGAGAAAGTATCGGAACAGGCGCCGGAAAGATGACCGGTTTGGCTGTCGGTTCCTTTAATGGTGTTACAAATGGATTGGAAAAAGGAGCTGAGGCCGGAAAAGAGTCAGGGCTAAACGCGGAAGATATGACGATGGAGATTTCCCGGACGGTCAAAAACCTTGGCAACCTGGAAGTTCTTGTCGCAAATGTCGAAATACCTGATTATCACGAAGTCGGAAAGAAATATGCGGCTTTGTATTTGTTCCGCGGGAGCGCTGTTTTTTCGGTTGATCTGATGCAATCTTCTGTCAGCAAAACCACCGATGGCGAGGTAATCATCGTGCTGCCGGAACCGACAGCTGTTGTCAACATCAATGATTCCGAAACGGAACTGCTGGCAGAATACCAGCGGAAATTTTTCAACGGCAATGCAGATGACGGATTTCAGGCTTATCTGAACTCTCTCCGCGCGGTCGATTCAATTTCACTGGAAAAGGTGACAAATTATCCCGTCCTGATGGACATGGCGAAAGCAAGCGCGAAAAAGCAGGTGAATATGCTTGCCGGGAGTGTTTGTGTAAATTGCCAAAAGATCACTGTTCTTTTCCGGACAGAATCTTGAAAGGGGCTGATGATGAGTGACAGTAATGAAATAAAAGTTTCCGATCGCGCTTCCATCAGCCGGACGAATAAAATATGCCTGATCTGTGCGCTGGTTCTTGTTGTGATTGCGGCAGCAGCATGTTTTCTTGCCTTTATAAATGGATCAAGGGCTGTGAAACAAGCCTTTGACCGCGAACGCGAGGCAGCGGAAGAATCGGTTTATCACAGCTTCTATGAACAGGGCTTCAAAGCAGGTGAGGAAGAATACCATGTAAAGAACCGTGCTGTGATCACACTGGGCAATATAAGAGAAACCGCCAATCTGGAAGTTCTGAGCGTCAGCGATATAGCTTTTATGATCGAAGACCCGAGCAGTGAGAACAAAAATATTCAGTCCTGGATCCAGGTGCCCGGTACCGGCGTATATACCGTTGATCTGGCAGCCGGGGAGTTTTTGGTAGACGACGAGCGCTCCATGGTGTTTGTTCGCATTCCGAAACCGGAGCTGCTGCCGATGAATATCAGCATCGACCATGCCAATATTGAGATCCTGCGTTTTGAGTCAAATGTATGGAAGAGCTCGGTAAGAGACGGAGAGCAGCTGGCCGGGAAACAGCTGAATGAAGCGCGAACCCGGATACAGGAAGATATAAGCTCAAATTTACAGTATTACGAATTTGCGGAAAAGTCAGCCCGTTCTCTGCTCGAAAACCTGATCCGGGCTGTGAACAGTGAAATTCCCGATTTAAAGGTTGAAATAGAGTTCTTTTGATATAATATCATTTAAAATGCATGAGCGGGGGTATGGGGGCTGCATAGCCCCCGGAAACCATGGCGCGGGAGGGTTATTTTCCGAGGATCAATGATTAATAATCCCGCGCCATACAAAATCAACTGTGAATGAGGTAAAAATTTCACGGCTATTTAGAAGATTCCCGTAAAAATAATAGAGACTTTAATATATAATTCGAGGCTAATTTATGCGATTATTGACCTGTCAGTTTACAGATCCGGGCGGAAGATCTCCAAATGAAGATTCTGTCGGTTATTTCACCTCAGAAGGTTTTTCCGCATGGATCGCTGCGGATGGGTTGGGCGGTCACACACAGGGGGAAATTGCTTCAGCAGAAGCGGTTCATTCTTTGGAAACGGTCCTGAACGGCTGTAAAAAAATGAACAGCGCATTTGTTGAGGATGCTTTCAAACAGATGAACGGTGATGTTCTTAGGTTGAAAGGACCGCTGACAACTGCAGTGTGCGCTTTTTCTGACGGGAAAAAGCTCTGGTATGCCAACAACGGAGACTCACGCTTTCTGTTCATCCGCTCCAGGAAAGTGACTCATCACACGAATGATCACAGTCTTGCCTACGTGTCCTATTCAAGCGGACGCATCAGCTATGATGAAATTCCTGCTCATCCGGCACAAAACCGTCTGTTCCATTCGCTGGGAAATGAAGAAGATTTTGCCGGTGAGTTTTATCCTTCCCTGGACCTTCAGCCCGGTGATGCATTTCTGCTCTGCACAGATGGTTTCTGGGAACTGATCAATAATGAAGAGATCATCCGCACGCTGAACATTTCTCCTACACCGCAGGAATGGCTTTCTATGATGCTGGATATCATTCAGGCAAGGCTGAAAAAAACTTCTGACAATTATTCTTCGGTCTGTGTCATGGTAAAAGAAGATTGAATAATCCTCTGATCCTGCAAAAACCATACAAAATAATCTGATAAACGTTCTTTCCAATAAGCCCGGTCATGTTCACCGGGCTGAATGTTATATTCAAAAGGGTACCCGATGAACGTCAGCTGTGCTGCAGCCTTGCTGCCTTCATGGCGATAGCTGTCTTCACTTCCTGTATCCATTCGGATCCGGAGAATGTTGCCGGGCTTATGCTTTTCTGCTAAATAGTATAAGCTCTGGTCATCGGTAAAGGTTCCCGGCATGCTCATCAATCCCAGTGAACTGAACACATCCGGATGTTCGAAGGCTGTTTTTTCAGCCCACAAGGCTCCCCGGGAAAGCCCGCCGATAGACCGGCACCTGCGATCGGTGCAGGTGTTGTAATGCTCATCGATCCATGGGATGAGATGATTAAGAAGTGCACTGTCAAATTCAGAAAGCGACAGACTAAGCAGGTTAAGGTCTTCCTGCGGAACGACGGTATAAAACAACGGGATATCATTGTGATTCAGCGTCTCACGAATCACGCTGTCCATCTGCATTTCCTGCCACACCTCGATCCCCATATCCTGTCCGTGAAGCAGATAGATCACCGGATACCCGCCGATGATCCGTTCATCCATACAGGGGGGAATATAGACATCGAATTGAAATTCACCATGAACTTCTTCCAACATCATGGAGTAGTGTTCAATGATAATTTCTTGTTCAGCACAGCTTTGACCGAGAGCAGTCTGAATATTGCACAGGAAGATGAAGAGACAGGCAATAATTTTATAAAATCGCATTCATTCATTTTAAAACATTTTTCTGATGTTACAATAAAAACATGAATTTGTCATCAATGGGAAATGCCCCAGTAAGAATGTCACCCGGAGGAATTTATGGGAAATTGGACTCGTGCCAGATATCTGGTAAACTTACCGCTTTATAAAGGGAAAGAGAAAGTCACTGCAGGAAAGGAACATTTGGAGCTTGCACGGCGGGCTGCCCGTGAAGGCATGGTTCTGTTGAAAAACGAAAATCATGTCCTGCCGCTCAAAGCTGAAACAAAAATCGCCCTTTTTGGAAAGGGTACCTTTGATTATGTGAAAGGCGGCGGCGGAAGCGGTGATGTCACCTGTGAATTCAGCATTAATTTATACGACGGGCTGAAACAACAGGAACAGGCACCGGAGATCTTTGAGTCTTTATGTGATTTTTACCGTGAAAATGTAAATAAACAGATGGCAGAAGGAGCCTCTGCCGGGCTGATGATCGAACCGGCGATCCCGCAGGATCTGCTGAAACAGGCAGCCGCATTCACAGATACAGCCATCATTTCAATCAGCCGTTTTTCCGGAGAAGCCTGGGACCGAAAAAGTGTGACCTATCCCAATCAGGAAGTGTTTGAAAAAGAAATTTCCGATTTGGCTGCAAAGCTCTTCCCGGACAGCGATTTTTACCTTACCGAAGCTGAAAAATCTATGGTAAGCGAAGTCTGTGGTAACTTCAGTAAAGTGATCGTCGTTCTGAACATCGGCGGTTTGATGGATGCCAAATGGTTTGCCTCCGATGAGCGTATCAGCAGCGTATTGCTGGCCTGGCAGGGAGGCATGATGGGAGGATTGGCAGCTGCAGATCTGTTGATGGGAACAGCCACCCCCTGTGGGAAACTGCCGGATACCATCGCCTGTGATCTGGATGATTATCCTTCTACGGCCGGTTTCCATGAATCACCGGATTATGTAAAATACACGGAAGATATTTATGTCGGTTACCGCTTTTTTGAAACCATTCCCGGGATGAAAAATAAGGTTGTTTATCCGTTTGGATATGGACTGTCTTATACAAATTTTGAAATAGTTCCGCTGAGTGCCGAGGAAATTGGTGCAAAGATTTCCGTAAATGTTCGTGTAGTCAATAAAGGTCTCTTCTCCGGAAAAGAAGTTGTACAACTTTATTACAGCGCTCCGCAGGGGAAACTTGGGAAACCGGAACGTGAACTGGCTGCATTTTCAAAAACAAAAGAGCTGGCTCCTGACGAGGAACAAGAATTGACGCTGGAATTTTCGGCCGCTGATATGGCATCCTATGACGATCTGGGAAAAATCCGGAAATCTGCTTATGTGCTGGAAAAGGGGGAATATCGTTTTTATTTGGGTGAAAATGTCAGGAAAGCAAAAAAACTGAATTTCGTGTATACTGTACGCGAAAATAAAATCGTAACCCAACTGGAATCACGGATGGCGCCCGTTAACCTTGAAAAGCGAATGCTTGCTGACGGAAGCTTCGAGTTTCTTTCCAGCGATACACCAATGGAACAGGTTGAGAGCGCCTTGAGCAGTGAAGATTATCATCCTGATTTCCCTATGACGCCTCAGGTTCGCTTTGTTGATCATCTGACCTTTTTTGGCCGATCTTCCTATATTCCGCTGGATGACGTCGCTGACGGAAAAGTTACGCTCGATGATTTTATTGCTCAGCTCAGTATGGAACAGAAAATCCACCTGTTATGCGGTCAGCCAAACACAGGCGCCGCTAATACCTTCGGGTTTGGAAATCTGCCTGAATTCGATGTGCCTTCTGTCATGACTGCTGACGGTCCGGCAGGTCTCCGCATTCGCCCGGAAGTAGGTATAAATACAACTGCCTTTCCGATTGCTACGTTACTGGCTTCTACCTGGGATCCGGAACTGGTGGAAGCAGTCGGGTTCGCTGCCGGTGAAGAAGTGAAGGAAAACAATATCTTTGTCTGGCTCACACCGGCCGTGAACATCCATCGCAGCCCGCTTTGCGGACGAAATTTTGAATATTATTCCGAGGATCCGACCCTGGCCGGTTTGCTTTCCGGCGCCATGATCAAAGGCATCCAGCGTAACGGAGTCGCTGCCACAATCAAACATTTCTGCTGCAATAACAAGGAAACCAACCGACGCTGGAGCGACTCACGTGTCTCAGAACGGGCATTGAGGGAAATATATCTGAAGGTTTTTGAGATCGCTTTCAAAACAGGACATTTCTGGTCGCTGATGTCTTCCTATAATATCGTCAACAGCCGGCGCTGCTCTGAAAGTCAGGAATTGCTCACAGGGATCCTGCGTGATGAATGGGGCTATGACGGCGTCGTGATGACGGACTGGTGGAACGCCGGAGAACAGTATATGGAAGTTATCGCAGGAAATGATGTCAAGATGGGCTGCGGGTACCCTGAGCGGCTAAAGCTGGCCTATGACAAAGGCCTCGTGAGTGAGAAGGAGATCACGACCTCCGCGAAACGCGTCCTGGAACTGATACTGAAACTAAAATAAGAAATATGAAATAAGAAATGTATCTATTCAGGACGGAGCACACGGAGACTGCTCTTGCGTTGCCGCGAAGCCGGCACGCAAGGGCTGTATCCTGTGATGCGTCGCGCTGGTTTTGAACAGGTAACATATATATTATTTTGGGAGGAACGGATTGTAAAAACGACTCCCATTTCTGAAGGTTACATAAAGTGCCATAGCGCCTGCAATAATTGTTACTGCAATGACGATATAGTCCGCCCGGCTGAAAGGTCGTTCGGAATACCAGGTGCGCTTATTATTTTTCCCGAACCCGCGCAGATCCATGGCATTGGAAACCAGATCGATATGGTCCAGACTGGAAAAAATCAGCGGTACCGCGATCCCGATCAAACCGGAGATCCTTTTTTTCAGCGGCGCTTTTCGGGAAAGATCCACGCCCCGTGCCTGCTGCGCCTGTGAAATTTCAACATAATCGCTCTGCACATCCGCAAGGTACCTGAGTGTGATGGCTACCGCATAAGAAATCTTATACGGTACACCGATCCTGTTCAGAGATGACGCAAATTCACTGGGATCGGTGGTGACAATAAACAGAAGGGCTATGGGAACAACCGTGAAATATTTCAGCATTACGTTGAAAAGATAAAAAAGCTGTTCCTGAGTCACCGTATAACGGCTTGAAAACCTGAAAAGCTCATGCCTGGTCCCGTAAATTTTCACACCTTCTTCCGGTGAGAAAATATAAATCGCTATCGTGTTCAGCGTCAGGAAGACCAGGATCGTGATGAGGACAAAACGGACCTCACTGACTTTGATCTTTGCCAGCCGAAACACAATGATCCCAAACACCAACGCACCCAACAGTACGAAGGTGTTGTAAGAGAGCATGCAAACGATGGTCCAGACCAGAAAGACGATCAGTTTCGTTGCACCGCACAGACGATGAACCGGGGTCTCCCGCGGGATATAAGAGAGTATCTTTGTCGAAGTGGCCATCAGCTGCGCAGCTCCTTCTCATGAGAAATGAAGTTCTCGATGAAATTCAGCGGATCATCCAATCCCGCTTTCTGTGCCAGGGTGAACAGACTGGTCTCCTTCAGGTTTGCACGTTCTATCACGTCCGGATCGCTCAGCACCCGTGCCGCACTGTCATCACAGATCAGTTTTCCGTCCGCAAGAACGATAGAACGCCGGGCATACTCCAGCATCAGGTGCATGTCATGTGTTACCATCAGGATGGTGATGCCCTGTGACTGTAATTCCTGCAGGAAGGTCATGATCTCCGTGTAATGCCGGAAGTCCTGGCCGGCAGTCGGTTCATCCAGCAGCAAAAGGTCCGGCTCCATCACCAGGATCGAAGCGATCGTGACGCGTTTTTTCTGCCCATAGGAAAGCGCAGAGACCGGCCAGTTGCGGAAGGGGTAAAGCCCGCAGGTTTTGAGCGCTGCGTCTACTCGTTTGTCGATCTCATCCTGCTGAACACCGCGGAGGTAAAGACCATAACCGACCTCCTCCCGTATCATCGCTTTGCAGATCATCTGGTTCGGGTTCTGCATTACATAACCGACCGTTTGCGCACGTTCGTAGATCGATTGACCGGATGCATCTGCCCCGTTGAGCATGATTTGTCCGGCAGATGGCTGGATGAATCCACAGATCAGTTTGCACAGCGTACTTTTCCCGGCGCCGTTTTTCCCGGCAATCGCGGACATTTCCCCACGCCTTATACTGAAGCTGATGTTATCCAGAATTTTTCGTCCTCCTTCGTCATAGGAAAAACTAACGTTCCGGAAGGACAGGATTTCAGAACCCGGCGACGGTTGAGAAACGGGAGTGATCTGCTTTTCCCGGTTCATCAATACGTCACGGTAATCGCTTACTTCCATGCTGTTCAGGCTTTCCGGATGCATTTCCGGGGTGATTTTTACTCCGGCATAAGACAAGGCCGTGACATAAAGCGGTTCGCGGATACCATAACGCCGCAGGATGCCGGATGATAGTATTTCGTCCGGCGTGTTATCACAAATGATCCTACCCTCGTCCATCAGGATAATGCGATCCATTTTCCGCCACAAAACATCTTCCAGCCGGTGTTCGATCACGATGATCGTGGCGCCGGATTGTTTTCTTGTCTCATCGATCAGCTCGATGGCGCTCTTGCCCGTGGCGGGATCAAGATTTGCCAGCGGTTCATCAAACAGCAAAATGTCTACGTCATCGACCATCACCCCGGCAAGAGCGACTCGTTGTTTCTGTCCGCCGGAAAGCTCCTGCGGGTGAGATTTCAGAAACGGATCCATTGCAACCGTTTGTGTTGTTTTGAGCACTTTTTGTTTCATCTCGGGAAGGGCAATCATATCATTTTCGAGAGCAAAGGCGACATCTTCCCCCACTGTCAAACCGACAAACTGTCCGTCAGAATCCTGCAGTACGGTACCGACATGACGCGAGAGAGAAAAGATATCCATCTCCGCCGTATCCTGCCCGTCTACCAAGAGCTTCCCGGTGATGGCGCCTTTATAATAATGCGGGATCAACCCATTGATACAATGTCCGATCGTGCTCTTTCCGCTGCCGGAAGGACCGGCGATCATGACCTTTTCACCTTTATTGATGGTCAGGTTGATATCATAAAGCGTCGGTGCAGATTGTGCCCGATATTGAAAAGTGAAGTTTCTGAATTCAACAGCCGTTGTAATATCCATAAATATAAAGCAGGAGACGCCGAAAAACACGGCGTCTCATAGTTTCAATTTTTACAGCTATCTGGATTTCCGGCAGGATGCAGGCTCAATGCGGCCACGATACTTTGGAAATCCCATTCATTTAGCGTTGCCGTCTGAAACCTGATACCTGCCACCTGACCTCTAAAGTCTAATGTCTAAAGTCTAATGTCTATTCTTTACTCAGACTGCCGGCAGATGTGCGGGTCTTCGCGTAAAGCGTCAGGAAGACAGAGCCTAAAATCGCCACCGTGATCAAGTTTGCAGCGCCAGCGGTGAGACCCTGAAGGAAGACCTTGTCAGCAGGTTCCTTGTAGATCAGGATATCAAGGACAGGAGCCAGAACACCCCAGCCGATGATGTTTGCCGCGATCTGGTAGAGGTTGAAGAAAAGCAGGTCTTTGCTGTTGAAATCCCCGTCTTCCACATTGACCTTGTTTTGGCACAGACCAACCGCACAGCCGACAAATGCAGAGACAACAACCCAGCTCCACCAGACGCTGCCGTACATGGTAGCATCTGTCAACGTATGGCCGATAAAGCCGATCAGCGCCCCTGCAAGCGGTCCGAAAACAGTAGACATGAAAGCCAGAAAAGCGTAGGCCGTGTTGATGGAAGTGTTGGGAATGCCGCTCGGGATCGATACAAAGCGGTTCAGTACATAGAAAACTGCTGAGCCAATGCCAATAGCAACGATTGTTCTCGTATTGATTTTCACAAGTTACGCCTTTTATTTGTTCTTCATCTGCAAAAACTCATCCGCGGCCGGTCCAAAGACTTTATGCAGCAGCAGATCTTTGTGGCTCTTAATAAAGGGCTCGTCCACCGGGTCTTCCATACCGGGCATCAGGTAGGAAGCAGGCCTGTATTTCTTAACTTCCGCGTCTTCACCGCAGACCTGGTACAGTACTTCCTGGTTCACCGGAGCCGGTGTCTTGCCGAATTCACCCAGCAGGATCATCTTGAATTCATTGGAGACGAAAGCATAGCGGGAGCCGGTCATCACGTTGAAGGCTGCCTGTGTACCGACGATCTGGCTGGTGGGGGTGACGAGCGGTACATAACCCACATCCGCACGCACGGAAGGAATCTCGGCCATGACATCATCGAGCTTTTCGGCAGGTACGCCCATTCCGGCCAGCTGTTTCTGCAGGTTGGAGAGCATACCGCCCGGAATCTGGCTTTCAAAGATGCGATCGTCATAGCCCGGATAATCCAAGTCAGACATGATCTCACGGCTCACGGCAATAGCGGTGGGAAGGTCATTCTTTTCAATGGCGTTGACCATCTTCGCGACTTTTTCCCGCGGGACATCTTCAAAGCGGACCGGCTTGCGGCGGAATTTACCGAAGGACGGGATAGAATCTTTCAGTTCTTCAAAGATCACACGCAGCTTATCCTGAGCTTTGGAGATAGCCTCTTTGTCAAGACCGTGATCATAACCCATTTCTTCCGCAACGATGGCCATCACCTCGATTGGAGAGTGGGAAGGACCGCCGGCAAACGGAGAAATCGCGGTGTCGATCGCATCAATACCGTATTTAATTGCTAATGCGCCATTGACGAGAGAAACGCCTGTGGTGGAATGGGTGTGCAGTACGACCGGAACCTTCAGTTCCTTTTTCAGCGCCGGGAAGAGCACTTCCGCAACCTCCGGATGGAGCAAACCGGCCATATCCTTGATGGCGATGCGGTCAACACCTTCCGCTTCCAGCGCTTTCGCGTAGTTGATAAAGTATTCGGTAGTGTGGACCGGGCTGGTGGTGTAAGAGATAGCTGCCTCTACTTTGCCGCCATAGGCTTTCGTTGCAAGGATCGCCATACGGAGGTTGCGAATGTCGTTCAGCGCGTCAAAAATACGCATGTTGACGGAGCCGCTTTCGATGCTCTGGCGGATAAAGGCAATGAGTACATCATCCGGATAGGGATTATAAGCAAAAAGGTTCTGACCGCGCAGCAGGGACTGGATCTTTTCTCCCCCGCCCAGGCAATCACGGAATTTTTCCAGTCGTTCCCAGGGATCATCCCGGGTGAAGCGGATGGCGGAGTCAAGTGTGGCGCCGCCCCACAGTTCAAAAATGTTGTAACCGGCATCCTTGATGATCGGCAGGACGCGCATGCATTGTTCGGTTGTCATGCGGGTCGCGGCACAACTCTGGTGACCGTCACGCAGTGTTAAATCATTGAAGTACACTCTTTTAGCCATTTTTTCTCCTTGAGTAGGCTTTTTGTCGGTTGATGATAATTCAGAGACGATTGGAAGGATCAGACATTTTCCTCAAAAACTATCTCCAAATCTTTGATAATTCATGTAAATTCATCACATCACTGTGCAATTTTACACTAATAATATCATACCCGATAATCCTGATTTTGCGTTATAAAACTCTCAAATTATGAGGTTAATTATCGCGTGAAACAGGTGAGTGTTAACTGAAACCGGTGATCAGAACAGTCCCCAGTCAAGGTCGAATCCTTCCTCCATCATGCTCTGGTCCCAGAGGTCCATACGCAGGTCAATCACGACGGGTGTGCCGAGAACGGACTCGGCATGGGTACGGACATCCTCGACCATGGTGGGAGCGTAGGGGCAGAAAGGTGTGGTCAGGATCATGGTGATCAGGTAACGGCCTTCCTGAGCCTGTACGTTGCGGATCAGCCCCAGTTCGATGACACTGTAGCCAAGTTCAGGGTCCCGGACTTCCCGCAGTGCGTCACGCAGCAGAGCAGCTTTTTCAGGTTCGGCGGGTTCAAATTCCCATACCGCCGGGTTTCTCTTTTCTTCTTCAGACATAAAAATCTCCTCAAAAAAACTTATGTATCAGATATCAAATTACGATCTGACGAGTTTCATATAAAAGCCGGTAACTACAAATTACAAACTACCAACTATCAACTATATACTAACATCTACAAATAGCTCCTTCTCCATCAGGAATCGTCGGATCTCGGTGATCCCTTTCGGGTCGATGAGGAGCGATGTCGGGTTGATCTGCTGCAGGATCCATTTTTCCAGTCGGGATGTGTTCAGCAATTCTGCTAAAATCGACTCATCCGGGACTGTCAGGATGGTAGCAGAATAAATCAAAGCTGTATGTGATGCATTTTCCGGTGCAGAAAGCATGCGCTCCAGTGTCGGCGGAACCTTGTTCCCGGAAAAGCGCCGCAAAAGAGAAAGCAGCGAGGTTCTGCTCAGCCCGAAACGTTCCGCCTCGGAAAGAGATGCGGGGGTGAGGCGGAACACGACCCTGTCCCGATCGACTTTTTCGATCTCCGCATAACGGGCAGCCATATAGCGGAAATAACGCGGTACCTTCGTGCTGCAGGCGATCTCTCCGTCTCCGGAAATCGTGGGCAATGCCTGTTCCAGATTCGGTTTGGAGAGAATTTCTTCAGCTGTTTCCGGCTGTTCGGATTCGGCAAGGTAAAAACGTACATCCTGTGAGAGTCGGAACGCGGTCAATTCCTTGTGGTCTTTTTCCGCAAAGGCGCATTGAGCGAGCCCCAACCAGCTCAGGGGACCGGAAAGCAGAAAACGGAGATACGCTCCTTCCATCTGATACCAGGCCCCGATGCCGGACAGGTCGTTTCCTTCCGTGTCCTGCAGCTGCCAGCGTTCCTCACGAAAGGCATCACGCAGGAATTGCGGATGAGCTTTTTTCACGGCAGCGAGAAAGCCATTGGCACTGATCCATGTATCAGGAGACAAATCACTCAGCAGTTTGAGTATGACTCCACGTGGTTTCGTTTTGGAAAAAACAGGATCTGTCAGTACGTTGATCTCAGGACTTTCAATAAGCTCATTGTAATTCTCAGTATTCCGCCAGATCCTGAGCAAACTGATCCGGGCAGACGTACGATTGTGAATCAGAAAATTGCGTATAGCTTCTGTGTTAGGATTGTTGGTATCATCGAAATAAACGCTATCGCTAATAAGAGCATCCAGAAAACGGATCCAGGTATCCGTAACATCCAAACCGGGAAAAGTCAGCATACGCTCATCCCGTTTTAATGCGAGTCCCAAACAGAACAGGTCCGGCAGTGATTTATCTTCCGCTGCAACAAAGGCAGTCTCCGAAGGAATAGCAGGACGGACGGTTAGAACAGGCACCGCTGTTTTGGGTGCAGCTTGCATAGGGATGATTCCGGAAATGATTTTCAGAAGGTCTTCCGGCAGAACATAGCAATCCTTTAGCCCCTCATTCATCGGACGAATCTCTCGAAAAATCAAGCCCCGATACCAAAGACTTTCGGTAAGCGAGACAGGGTTTTTCCACAGCTTCTCCCTCATAATCCTGTCTGTACCTGCAACACGAAAAGGCCCAAACATAGCTTCAAAGCCTTCTGATTCTTCAATGCCGTCCTTTTGGATCAGGTACTGAAACGGTGATAGAAATTCTTGCCATTCAGGAGAGTTAAGTTTCTTCTTGAGGACAGCCGGATCTGTCATCCGGTCACACAGCATCCGGATCAGTTCTTCATAGTTCGGTGTGGAACGCAAATTGAGCCAGAAAGATGCAATGACGCTCAAAAAGCGGGGCTCACAGCGGTAAAGCATTTGACGAAGCAGCATGATTTTCCGCTATTCTCCCGGTTTCAGTTGTTTCATGTCGAGAACTTCGATGTAATCCTCCCTCTGTATTCCGACAACCAACACATCCATTGGGTCGGGGACAGGAGATGTAAACGCAGTTTTCGCCTGATCTTCGTTCAGCGGAAGACAGAGAACCTGAACCCGGTCGTCGTGAAACATCCAGACAAGCCGATCGATGTCCAGACCACGTTTTGCGGACGAACTGCCGCCGGAGTCACCCTCTCCGGCTTTATAGAGCCTGGGATAGAAGGCTCTTCCTTCTAAAAAGATGATCTGCTCATCGCTGTATTTTGAGAGATCCGTTACAGGTTCTTCGGCGCTTTGGATCCATTCGATCTCCAGCTGAACCTGGGTTTTCGGGGTAAACCGCCGTGG
Organism: Flexilinea sp.; assembly: GCA_017432685.1. GTDB lineage: Bacteria > Chloroflexota > Anaerolineae > Anaerolineales > Anaerolineaceae > Flexilinea. The sequence continues at coordinate 44,957 of JAFRIR010000137.1, forward strand.
AATCACGGTCTCACATAGCGGCAGGACTGCACCGATAAGAACAAGCAGCAGGATCGTACCCGCAAATGCCCAGCCGCTTTGGAAGCTACGCGTAGCTGTTTCTGTGATGCCTGGATTTGATACAGCAGACACGCTGAAATCAAAGAGGAACAGGCGATTTACAAATTCCAATACGGCAGCGGCGCCCAAAGCGAAATAAAAAAGGATGACCCAATCCGAAGGCAGGATAAACCGCCATCCGGAGGTCATGGCGAAGGCATTTCCCAGATTGTAAACGACATGAATTGCTAACGGAATCATCCCGGCGATTCCGTTCTTCCGGACCGCGGCAATGATGCCAAATGTTATGATCGTCAAATAAACGCCAATGAGCGGGATATTCTTTTCGATGGTCTCACGGGCATTTTCCCGATACCAGAACAGATCCCCTTCATAAAAGAGCTGATCGGCTTCTTTCGGTTTGATGAGTCGTACCGGCAGAACCAGCAGAGACGAGATCTCGTTATTCAGAAAATGGGATCCGACTGCCTGCATCGTCTCTGCGGGATGGTTTTGGATGACCTGCCAGAGACCGGCGTTTGGGTTTGCTTCACCTGTCGCAGTACGGTAAAGCTGCTGCAGGTATTGTCCTTCAGAAACCTCCGCATTGGCGGTGGTGTTCGGATGAAGTCTGCCCCAAATTGTCCAGGGACCGAATACGATACCTAATCCGAGCAGGCTTATGAGGATCGACAGCCATTTTTTCGAAGGTTTTTTGGATGAAAAGAGAAAGAGCACGATCAACGCCGGGATCAAAACAAAACATTGTGTACGGAGCAGCATGGCTATGCCGATCATGCCGCCACTCAGCAAAGCATACAGTGGTTCTTTTTCATAACGATACCATTTGACGATATAAAGAACGGACAGTGTGACCATCAGCAGCGTCGGCAAATCTGACATTAAGAGGCGGGAATTGGAGACCTGTACCAGCGGCGTCAGACGTATGCTGTAAATTTCTCTCCAGATGGCCCAGACAGCAGCCAAAAGACCGGCAGCGGTATGGCGCAGGTGTTTCCCGATCAGGAAAATGATCACCGGTATCAGCGCCAGTAGAAGAATTTGTCCGTTCGTCAGTTGTATGTAATCATTTTTGAAAATGGCATGAAGCAGAGCCAGAAAAGCGGCGTAGAGCGGACGGACCACGGTCATACCGTTGCGGAAGCCATTTCCCAAAAGAACCGACTGCGCGAGCAGGTCGTAATTCTCCGCATCGGAAGCCGGGTAATAATTATAATTCGGTGGACGAAGTGCCGGGGCGAAATAGCTGCGCCCCTCGAATTCCGTCGTCTGCCAGAGCCAAACAGCAGCTGCCCAAATAAGGATCGCTGAAATGAATGAGAGAATTGTTCCGGAACGCTTTCCGCTTGTTTTCGGACCGATTTTCATGAATAGCGGAAACAGCGGATAAAGGAAAAGCAGCGGGAGGACCAGGTGACCTTCCAAAAGTGAGACGCCCTGACGGTAAAAGGTTCCGGAAATCGGATCCAGACCGATGCCGGTGTGCAAAGCCAGAATTATGGCACATGTCATAAACAGGAGAACGAGTGCTCCCCAAACCAGTGGGGATAATGAGCTTGTCAGACCGTGAATAATTTCGTGTATATTTTGTGTCAAAAGTGCGATTGCGGCAAGCAGGACAAATCCGGTTCCCCAGTAAATCAAGGGTCTCAACCGTTCCAGAAGCGATCGTTCCAGTGACGTTCTGCCTACCGGAGGCTGTAAAAAAATCATGGCAAGGATCAGCCCGAACATGACAATATAAGCAGCAATACCGGCGGCTTTCCCGTTGGAATAGCTATTCTCTTTTCCGGTGAAAGAAAAAACAGCGCCGGCCAGACAAAGGAGGATCATCACAGCAATCCCGCCGCAAAGAGCTAGTTTGCTTTTTGACATTCCCAGCATGAAGATGTTTTTGGATTCGGACGGCAGGCGCCATGTGCTCCACAATACGTACATACCCAGCAGAGCCATGACCGTCCAAAAGGCACCCCAAATCTTTTTCATCTGTCGAGCTTTCTTCTTTAGTATATTATCTTGTCGGGTATTTCCAGTCTTTTTCCTTAGCTGAGCAGAGCCAGGAATATCTCAGTTCCGTCTTCCAGCTTTGCGCAGATTTCCAGCCCGGCTTCGGTCTGGTTTTTATACCAAAGCAGGCGGTCTCCTTCATAGCATGAGACTTTATAATGACATTCGACCTCGTGGACATCCATTTCTTCCAATTCCTTCCGGGAGAAGAGTCCGAAAAGAGCCCGGAAATAATTGACGTTGTTCATGTGTCCTTCCAGGTCTATGTCAACGGACCGCACTCTGTACTCAGCAAATGGTTCGCCGGAAAAATCGGAAGTAAAGCGATGAAAGGGTTCCGGCAGCATTTTCCCGGGATAAAACTCGAAGGATGGATCGTATATCTTGTCAAGCATATAAAGCCGGTTCACATTGCGGTCAATAATCACCCATTCCGAGGTTCCCTCGATAATGGTCTCTCCATTTTGGGTCATCAGATAATTTCTTCTGCCGCGGATACGGTCCGGTTTTTCAGGCCAAGTGGTGAGTTCGACGAAATCCCCCTGCATAGGGCGTTTTGTAATGCGGATCTTCTGTTTGGATGTAACCCAGAATAAGCCTTTCGGAGTCATTTTTGGCTGGTCATAACCAAGGTCTTCGGAGTTGGCAACAGCTATATTTTGAAACAATGCAAATATGTCAGGATAGCTCAGGCGGATGTTATAATCGACATCGCTGGCAAGAATTTTCAGTTGTTGAGTCAGTTTGTTTGCCATAGTGGTTCCCTTCGGATTCATTATAACGGATAATGCTTATTTTTGTGTCTGATAAATGAATGACAGTTGGATAATGAGATATAATTACACTAACAAAAAGGAGGATGTTATGAAAGACGATTTCGAAATCAAAGATTTGAGAGATGACGATGATCGTGAGGATTGGAAAAAGGATCTGGATGCCTGGTCACAACAGAACCTCGATGATGACGATTGGGATGATGATGACTGGGATGACGACGATCTTTGGGATTACGATGATGAAGATGATGACGACATTGACTTTGTTATCAATTCCGCTGAAGGGTTCCAGGTCGCGACCACTTTCGATAAAGATGGCAATGTGATTGACGTCGACGTGATCGATGAAAGTGAACTTGAAGATACGGATCTCGTTGATGATGACGATCTTTCTATCCCGGCGCTCAACAGTTTTATCGATCATACCCTGCTCAAAGCTGATGCTACCGTTGAGCAGATCACAAAGCTCTGCATGGAAGCCAGAGAATACAAGTTCGCTTCCGTATGCGTGAACTCCTGCTGGGTCCGATTATGCTCCGAATTGCTGCGCGGGTCCGGTGTGGCAGTCTGCACAGTTGTCGGTTTTCCGCTTGGGGCGATGATTCCGGAAGCCAAGGCTTTTGAAGCTGAAGCTGCTATTGAGAACGGTGCGACCGAGATCGATATGGTGATCAACATCGGCGCGCTGAAATCGAAGGATTACCGCATGGTCGCCAAAGATATTCAGGTCGTATGTGACGCGGTCCATCAGCACGGCGCGCTGCTGAAGGTCATCATTGAAGCCTGTTTGCTGACCAAAGAGGAAAAAGTCATTGCCTGTCTGCTCGCAAAGAATGCCGATGCGGATTATGTCAAAACCTCTACCGGTTTTTCCACGGGTGGAGCAACGGTTGAAGATGTGAAGCTGATGCGCAGTATTGTCGGCGATGAGATGGGTGTCAAAGCTGCCGGCGGGATCCGTGACAAGGAAACTGCTGAAGCAATGCTTGATGCAGGCGCTGACCGTTTGGGCGCCAGCGCGGGTGTCCAGATCTGTGCAAAGTAATTGCGAGATATACAAATTACCATGAACGAATGAAGGCCGCTGTTTGCGGTCTTCATTTGTATAGACATTAGAGGTTCTTATGTGTTCCAGATTTGCGCTGATGGTGAAACCCTCTGAATTACAGACAGAATTCGATTTGGATTATGTTCCTCCTGCATTGGCTCCATCTGAGGATTACTATCCGGGACGAGGAATCCCGGCAGTGGTCAATGCTGCGGAGCGGGTGGTTGAGATCCTTTACTGGGGGCTGATTCCGTCCTGGGCAAAGGATATTTCCATCGGGCGGCATACCTTCAACGCCAGATCCGAAACGCTGAAAGAGAAGAGCTCTTTCCGGATGGCCTATCTGCGCAGACGATGCCTGATCCCGGCCACTGCTTATTATGAATGGCGTACGGTGAACGACCGGAATGTACAGTATAAATTTTCGCTGCGGGATACCAAAATTTTCATGATGGCCGGTCTGTGGGAGTATTGGGTTGACTCATCCGGGAATGAAGTTTACTCCGCCACAGTCGTAACCTGCCCGGCGGGAAGGGGACTGGAAGCTTACCATGACCGAATGCCTGTGGTCTTTGACAGATATAATTGCTGGCAATGGATGGAAGACCGTCCGCTCAACGAGTTGGATCAGATGATGGCGCCGGTGAATGCCGGGTATTTTGACATCACCTGTACGGATCCGAAACTTTCACAGCTGACTTTATTTTGATGGCTCAGCTGTGAGCCGGGCAAATCTCCCGCTGAAGAAATCAACATATGCATTGTCAGCCTCGATGGCCTGGCGAGCGAGCTCCTCTGCCAGATCCGTTTCACCGGTTCGATAGAGACCTTCAATAAACGGCCACCATTCAAAGGGAGCGTTGGAACGGCTGTCAAAGGGTGAAAAGCCCTTTTCCAATACAGTATTGGCTAAAGCCGCCAGGGCTTCCCAATCTTCTTTTTGACGGAGCAACCCTGCCTGTTCATAATAGCTGCACCATCCATCATTCCTTTTCCCGAAAACCTCGGCATCCGGCAATAATTCAGCTTCCGTCCTGATGCGGCTGACGTTGGAACTCGCGATCCATCCGCGCTGCAGGTCCGTCACGTGAGGATTGTCTGTATCTCCCGGATCGAACACCCAGACACAGTTGGCAAATTTGTTGTCATGATCGATGTAAACATAATCCGTCGGCGGTTGATTGAAATGATAATTCCGTTTCTCGACGTGAAAGCCTCCATGGTTTGCGTATAGGCGCGTGTCATAAGTGAAGACCCATGTAGGAATGTCTCCATTTTCACGGACCGGGTTCGGATATAAAATGTTCAGCGCAGTTGCTGTGGCAAAATTCCCCTGTGACGGAAAAATGATGGAGTCATCCACAATAGCGGTTCCGTCTTCTATACCCGGGATCCGTTCGGAGAGTTGGTGATAAAAGGCGTTTTGCGAACGAGTGATGTCTGCTGCACCCTGATTGACTGCCATCTGTTTATGTACAAAGAGAAAGATCAGAAAAGCAGCTGCGATTGCACCCTTCCGAGAAGCTGTCTCAGGAAAGAGATATGAGAAAACCCAGGCAAGCAGCAGGCAGAAAAATGGCATTGCCGCGATGAAGCAGCGGTCCGCATGAGGAGCATCGCCTGATGTCGGAAAGTTTTGGTTCATGATCCAGAAGGGAAGTATTCCCAATACCATCCCGGCAGTGCCCAACAGGATCACGCTCAGACTCTCATTTCTGCTGAGATGAGGATTTCCATCCGGTGCTATAGGACGGAGGTAAACCGTCAGGATCGCCAGCAGCAATGAGAAAATCAATATTACCAGTTCCCGCATACTCAGGATGTTGAGCGTATCGATTGCAAAGAGCTCCGAAATGAAACCGGTAAACGGGTAGGCGAGATCGGCAGTCATGTTGTGGAGCAAAGATTTGATACCTTCAGCGGGAGAGTTCAGGAAAAGGTAGATCCATTCCGGTGTATTTGCATTAAACAAAGGGAAAAAATGTTTGAAATTCAACCGGAACAGGCAGAATCCGGTAAATACCAGAAATGGTATCACAAACCAGAGCAATGCCTTTTTCCAGGGGGACTTTTCCTGTGCATTACTGAAAAAAAACCACAAAACAGGGAATTTCAGTAAATTCAGGAAGACAAAATATTCTGTCACGGAGAGATGCCCCAGCATACTGAGGGTTGAAAGCACATACCAAATGATTTGCAGTTTTCGGTTTCTGCTGCCGGCTGCACGGAGTAATGCGTATAGAGAAAAAGCGAACAAGACAAAATCCGTATAGTGCTGGGAATAGGCAATGGCCGTATATTCCTGGCTGAAAAGCGGACAGGCTGCAAATAGCATGGCTGAGGTATCGGTGAGAAAATGTTTATCCGGATATAATTTTCGGAATATATCCCAAAACAGGAGCGTGAGCAGATATTTCAGAAAGATGAAGAGCAGATGCCATTTTATTGGTGAGGAACCGCAGGTAGGGAAGAATAAAATGTGTGTCCATGCGGATCCGGGTCGGTCATAAACAAAATAATCCCAAAAATAACTGTCTCCATATTTTCGATGGATCAGCAGCTGGCTCCAGTCATCCCAATAAAACCCGTGCCGCGTTATATAAACAGCTTCCGGTATGAGACAGAGAAGAAAAAGGATCAGGTAAAAAAAGCCTGTCTTTATTTTGAAATTCTGGAGTTTCTTTTGCATTATTATTCGTTTACCGGATTAATACCGTCTAATTTCCATTATAAAAAACAAAACTGATCGGCATAAACGTATTCTGCCGGATCAGTTTTTGATTTTATCTGCAATATCCTGTTTTGATCATATCAAGATGATAAAACATTGTAAATTTTTGATTTACTGAACCTTCACGATCTTCATGCGGATGGTGCCGCCGGGGGTTTCTACAGTAACGGTTTCACCCTGTTTGTGTTTGTGGATCGCATCACCGATAGGGGAGAGGAAGGAAATCTTGTTATTCATCGGGTCGGCTTCTTGTGTGCCGACGATGGTATAAACTTCCTCGTCGTCTTCACCTTCCTCAAGCAGGGTGACGACCGAACCGATGTTCACAACACCTTTTTCGCGGTCCATTTCATCAATGAGCTTTACATTGGAAAGCAGCTTTTCCAATTCCTGAATCCGTCCTTCCATAAAGCCCTGGTCTTCTTTTGCGGAAGAGTAATCGGCATTTTCGGAAATATCACCCTGTTCGATCGCGTGACGTAGGCGGGCGGCAATTTCCGGACGTTTCACGTTCTTCAGTTCTGCGAGTTCCTCCTCAAGTTTTTGTTTTCCTTCTGCGGTTAGATATGTTGCCTGATCAGCCATTTCATTTACCTCTGTTCTTTTTGATTCTAAGGCCGTGGGCCTCGTTATTCTCCTTCAGATTATGGCAGCAGCTCCGGGTCAAAGAGTTTTTGGTACTGTTTGACAGCATAGCGGTCTGTCATTCCTGCGATATAGTCACAAATCGCGACTTCCAACCCCTTTTCGTCGATCATTTCCTGAATATGCGTCGGCATGAGCTTTGGATTGTTCAAGAATGTGTCGAATAAGCGGGAAAGGATCATGTCTGCCTTTGCGCTCATGCGGACCACACGATAATGACGGTACATATTGTTGTAGAGGAAATCTTTCAATTCCCGGTTCATCCCGACCATCATATCACTGTTCGATACTATATTATAAGGCATATGGACCAAATCACTGACAGATTCAATGCGATTTTTCTGAATCATCTGTTCGCTGTGTTCAACGATATCATCGACTTCAAGCGCGGTCAAGGCCGTGATAAAGCGATGCCGGTCCAGGTCGCTGAGTTTGCTGTCAGCGAAATGGATGCTGTCCGAGATCATCCGCCAAATCCCGAGGCCTTGCACCATCTCAAGTGTCAGCAAGCCGGAGCGCAGTCCGTCATCCAGGTCATGGGCAGAATAGGCGGTCTCGTCAGCCATGTTTGCGATTTGCGCTTCCAGTGAACCGCGCAGATCCGGGTTGAAATCCATGTCCCCCATGGTATCATATTCTGTCTCATGTTTGGCGATCCCTTCCAGTGTTTCATAACTGAGATTGAGCCCGTTGAAGCCGTTGTAACGTTTTTCAAGCTTTGTTACGATCCGCAGGGTTTGACGGTTGTGATTGAACCCTCCGTGATTGACCATTTTCCGCGCGAGCACCTCTTCCCCGGAGTGACCGAAAGGCGGATGGCCCATGTCATGGGCCAGACAAATTGCCTCGGCAAGATCTTCATTGCCGCCCAGCGCCCGTGCGAGCGTACGGCCGATTTGAGCCACTTCCAGCGTATGAGTGAGCCGCGTGCGGTAATAGTCCCCTTCATCATTCACAAATACCTGCGTTTTATATTCCAGACGGCGGAATGATGTGGTGTGCAGGATGCGGTCTTTGTCCCGCTGATAACACCCTCTGTAACTGTGTTCCTCTTCAGGAAAAAGCCGCCCTTTCGTGTCTTTTGAACGCGTACCGTAAGGCGCAATGATGATTTCTTCTTTGCGCAGCAGGTTTGCGGATGATGCGTAATTCATATAACCTCCGAATGAATAAAACCTATACTGTAATCATAACACGGTATAAGCAAAAAAACGGGAATGTTCACTTCAATATGGCAGTACCGATCCTTTGTCCTTCCAGAGCCCTCTGTACATTTCCCGGCAGCTCACCGGAAAAAATCAGCGCCGAATCGGCTTTACCTTGACTGATGAGCTCCTGCATCAAGCGGACTTTTTCATGCATTCCGCCGGTGACATCGGTGGAAGCTGAACCGTGAATGTAGCTGTTATCTTCGCTGTGTTGTGATGAAATCTCAGAAATCAATTCAGTATTAGAGGGAAAATCTTTCCATACACCTGTTTCCAGTCCGGCTAAAAGGATACGCGGCGGTTCCAGAAACTTTTCACAAAGATATGTGAACAGGTCCTCTGTAGAAAGAATCGTCCCACCAAGACAGCTGTCAAAAACCGTGTCACCGAAAATGAGCGGTATCAGGTGACGGTCGATGCAATTCTTTATTTCGGTGATGTCCCAGCAGATTACTTTTCCGTTTTCAGCCCGGACACAGTTCATGGGCACAAAACTGAGTATGGGCAGTCCGGCTTCTCGTAGAATATCAGTGACGATATGATTCAGCGCAGTTGCTTGGGCATGGACCTCCGCGAACCCGTTCCACTCCGCATCTGTCCGGACGCCCTGGCGCGTGCCGTATTTCTTTGCCGGCACATGTCCGAAGGATCCGGAACCATGACCGATCAGCAGCGTCCCCTTGCTTTGGTTCCAGGCAGAACAGATTTCTTCTGCCAGACGCCGGATGACATCCGGACGGGCTGTATGAGGAGAGTTTTTGTCGGTGATGAGTGATCCGCCTAACTTCAGAAATGTGATCATTGAATTACCTTATACCCGTGAATTTCGTATAGTGTTTTCAGCGCACCAGCCTGTTCCCTGTCTTTAGCTAAGATAAAAAAATTTCCACCCCGGCCGGCTCCGGTTAATTTCCCGCCTAAAGCGCCATAGGAGATACCCATTTCAATCAGTTTGTCAAGCTCTGGAGAGGAAACATCGATCATGCGGAGCAGGCGCTGGTTTTCGTTCATCAAACGTCCGAGCTCGGCTGCATTTCCGGTTTCAAGAAATTCAACCGATGAACGGACAAGGGCCCCGATCTTCCGGATGAAAGGCTCATTTTTCGCGAAATTTGCTCTGACATCACTGACCACATCAATAGTTCGGCTGCGGATCCCTGAATCGACAACGAGCAAATTCAGTTTTCCTAAATCAGCCTGCAGCGGTATAAAGCCTGAACATTTGGAAAAAATGATAGGCTGCTCGTAAGCAATGGTCGTATTGTCGATCCCGGAGGGCGTACCGTGATAGACTTTTTCGATCTCATATGCCATTTGATTTATGGTCTCAACGGGCAGGACTCGGTCAAAATACTCCGCAAACGACCGGATGATCGCGATAGACAAAGCAGCTCCCGAACCAAGACCGGATGCAATCGGAATTTCGCTGCGGATCATGAGCGTGGCTTTCGGCAGTTCTGCAAAGCCGAAATAATCCTGTAAATTACTGAGTAAAACATGAAGCCCACTGCCGGGGATGAGTTCCTCATAGGTCCTGTTCAGATGAATGCTTCCTGAAATGATTCGGAACGGTTTGTTGGTGAATTGAATATCCACAAAAGTTCGTGTATTCGAAATCGGAACAGCAACAGCCGGCTCATCATATACGACAGCATGTTCCCCAAAAAGAATCGTTTTTGCGCAGGCAGAACTTTGGAAATTCATCTCGGACTCACAGATACAAGGCAAATATCACAGAAATTGCGTATAGCACTATCGTTCCCTGCAGCCAGCGATCGGAAAACAACACTTCCTCCGGTGCACCTCCCTGATGTTTGACCTGGATCAGGTAAAGATAGCGGAAAATTCCGTAGACAACAAAGGGAATCGTCAGCAGCATCCGGTTGTTGGATGGGATTGCCGGACCGGAAAACGTATAAAGTGCATATGACATAATGATCACCGCAGAGATGATGGAGATCAGCTGGTCAAGAAACGGTACCGTGTAGCCGTCAAGGACAGGACGGGTATTGTTTTCTGCTCCCTGAAGGCTTGCCAATTCGGCACGTCTTTTCCCGAAACCAAGGTAAAGCGCCAGCATGAAGGTAACGATATAAAGCCATGGTGAAAAAATGTTCACCCGGATCAAAACCGAACCGCTGTAAACGCGGATCAGGAATAATATGCCGATTGTTATGATGTCAATAAGCGGTATGTGTTTCAATTTAAAGGAATAGGCAATGTTGATCAGAACCATCAACACACAAAGCAGAAAAAACGACTTGTTGAGAAAGAAAGCTCCCGTAAAAGCAGCTGCGAAAAGAATGACGCAAAATATTTTCGCGCTGCGGATCGATATTTTTCCTGACGCGATCGGGCGGTATTTTTTCTGAGGGTGATTTCTATCCGATTCAACATCCACAAGATCGTTAAGCACATACACCCCTGAGGAAAGGATGCATAAAATGATGAATCCCAGTATCGTCAGCAGCAAAGAGCGCGGGTTAAACAGCTGCCTGTCAAAGAATAAAGGAGCAAAGATAAACGCGTTCTTTGCATACTGACGGGGCCGCATCTGATGAATATATGGTGATGCGAGTAATTTTTTCATTTTTTGTAAATCATCAAGCCGCTTTTTCTTTCACGGCTTTCTTTCGGACTGCGGTCTTCATTTTCGGATCAATTCCGTCGAACACATGAAAGATCACGTCATCCATGGTTTTCAGCGGAATGATTTCAAGCTCATTCTTTGCCTGTTCCGGCAGCTCTTCCAGGTCCCTCATGTTTTTCTCCGGTATCAGAACCTTCCTGATGCCGAGTCGATGAGCAGCAAGCAGTTTTTCACGGATACCGCCTACAGGAAGCACATTGCCGCGCAGAGTGATCTCCCCGGTCATGGCGACGTTTTTCTTTGCCGGAACTGCGGTGATCGCGGAGATGATCGCTGCTGCAAGCGTTACACCGGCGCTTGGACCGTCTTTCGGGACAGCTCCTTCCGGGACATGGATATGAACGTCATATTTCTCAAACCAGTCAGCTTTGATGTTGAAGCGTTTGGCATGCGATCGCACAAACGACATGGCTGCCTGTGCTGATTCCTGCATCACGTCCCCGATTTGTCCGGTGATTTGCAGTGAGCCCTTGCCTTCAAAAGCCGCCGCTTCAATTTTCAGCGTATCTCCGCCGTTGGAAGTCCAGGCCAACCCATTCACTACGCCAATCTCATCATTGGTTTCACGGTCTGTCTGGAAATAGTAGGCAGGACCCATAAATTCTTCCAGGTTCTCTTCCGTGATGGTGTAAGACGTCCCCTGCTTTCCTGCGATCCTGCGGGCAATTTTACGGCAAACCTTACCGAGTTCCCGCTCAAGGTTCCGGACACCGGACTCATAAGTATATTCGCGGCAAAGCTTGATGATCGCCTCATCAGTGATGTGAATCTGATCCTCGTTCAGTCCATTTTCATCGATCTGCCGTCCGAGCAGATACTGCCTGACGATCTGAAGTTTCTCCTCTTCCACATAACCGTTGAATTCAATCACTTCCATACGGTCAAGCAGCGGTTCAGGGATGGTCGAGGTCGTGTTGGCGGTGGTAATGAACATCACTTTGGAAAGGTCATAATCAACTTCCAGGTAATGATCGGCAAATTTATTGTTCTGTTCCGGGTCCAGGACTTCGAGCAAAGCCGATGACGGATCACCGCGGTAATCGCTGCCGAGTTTGTCGATCTCATCCAGCATGAAAACCGGGTTGATGGTGCCTGCCCGTTTCATGGTTTGAATGACCCTGCCGGGCAGGGATCCGATATAAGTTCTGCGGTGCCCGCGAATTTCAGCCTCATCCGTTACTCCGCCCAGAGATATGCGAACAAATTTTCGTCCGAGCGCTTCTGCAATTGACTTGCCGATAGAAGTCTTCCCGGTCCCGGGAGGACCGACAAAGCACAGGATCGGCTGGCGTTCCTTTTTCGGTTTCAGCGAACGGACTGCAATATATTCGATGATGCGGTCCTTGGTTTTTTTCAATCCGTAATGGTCACGGTTAAGAATCATTTCCGCGTTGGAAATGTCGAGATTGTCCTCAGTCGCGTTATTCCAGGGCAGGTCCAGCAGCCAGTCAAGATATGTCCGGGAAATGCCGATTTCCGGGGACATTGGCGCCATCAGCGAGATCCGTTCCAGTTCCTTCAGCGCTACCTTGCGGACTTCTTCGCCAAAACCGGCATTTTCGATCCGCTCCCGCAGCTCGTTGAGTTCCCGGTTATATACATCACCTTCACCCAACTCGTCCTGGATGGCTTTAGCCTGTTCCCTGAGGTAATACTCTCTTTGTGTCCGGTCGACCTCATTTTGAACTTTTCTTGAGATTTTTGATTCAAGCTCCAGCACCTGCAGCTCTTCCGCAAGATAATGGTTCAGCAGATCCAACCGTTTCAGCGGGTCCAGTGTCAGCAGGATGTTGCGCCTTTTTTCCAGCGAAAAATTGATCGTTGTCGCGATCATATCGGAAATCCAGGAAGGATCATTGATCGAGATCACAAAAGGCAGCGCCTCTTCCGGCAGTTTTTTATCCAGAGCCGCACAACGTTCAAACAGGTTTTTGGTTGTTCGCAGTGTTGCGGTCAGTTTTCTGGATTCATCCACCTCTTCGTCATTGACCGTAAATTTTCCGATCAGTGCCGGGCTGCGGCGGACGATTTTTTGCAGGATCACCCTGCGTCTGCCCTGTATGAGGGTTGAAAAGTTGTTCTCCGGCAGCGAGATCATGCGGCCAACAGCAATTTCCATGCCGACATGATAAAAATCCCGCATACGAAAGGCCCCGGTCTGATCCGGATTCTTCGGCATCATCACGACAGCTGTTTTCACATTCTCGAGCGCATACTGAATGGAATCAAAATTTCCTTCCTGCTCAATGAAAACAGGGGAAATCATTCTGGGAAAAACGACATTATTCTGCAGCACAACGATCGAGGCAAAAAAGGTCCCGTCTTCGTCCACATCAGCGTCAGGGATACGGAACAGTTCTTCCGTCCGCTGGCTCAGGCTGGATACGAGGTCCTGATAATTTCCCTGATCATCATTATTTAAAGGTTCAGACATTCATTCTCCGTAACATAATTATGATTCATCCGAAAAAGCGGATGGAATCATAATTTTTCATGTGAATTTCGCGAATACCGCCTGCTACAAATAAACTGCCTGTGGCGATATAACAGGTATCCGCGTTTTGATCATTTTTATAAATCGAATAAGCTTCTTCCAGCGTGTCAGCGATGATGTTTTCACGTCCAACGCCGGCAGCAATTTTTGACAGAACTTCCGGAACAGCAGCCCGCGGATGTGGCGCACGGGTCATGATAAACCGGTCTATATGCGGAGCAAGCTCGTTGATCATTGGCTTCAGAGCTTTGTCTTCCGAGGCGCCGAAAATGCAGACGATTCTCTTTGTCCCGTAATAACGGTCCAGAGCTGATGTAAGTTTCTGAATCGAATCCAGGTTGTGCGCTCCGTCTGCCACAAGGGTCTTCGATTTATCCAGAACTTCGAAACGGCATGGCCAGAATGCGTTACCGATACCGGCTATTGCTTTTTCCAGGTCCAGTCCCGGAAAACCGGCTTTCAGTTTGTTGAGCGCTGCATAAACCGCAGCGGCATTCTCCATTTGATGGATTCCCATGAGTGGGAGCGGAATCACGACAGGTTTCCACTCGCTGCTCACCTCAGCCCGGCAAAAAGTTTCCATCAATTTCTGCTCTTCCACCCGCCAGATCATCATTGAATCGGGGCCGTCACAATTCCGACGGTTTAAAAAATGATATTTTTCAGATACACTGACCCAGGGGCTGTTCTTTTTTGCCGCTGTTTTCCTGATCACGTCCACAGCTTCCGGATAAGGCTGGCAGCCGCAGATGACAGGAACATTGGGCTTAATGATACCGGCCTTTTCCCCGGCTATCTTTTCAATGGTATTGCCGAGAAAGCTGATGTGATCCATGGAAATGGATGTAATGATCGTGAGTGCGGGATCAACAATGTTGGTTGCGTCGAGCCTGCCGCCCAGCCCTGTTTCGATCACTGCAAAGTCCACATGCTTTTCTTTGAAATATTCAAAAGCCATGGCAGTCATGAATTCAAATGTACTGATGTGGTCTTCAGGTTCGATTTTGGATGTGATCCGGTTGGTCAGATCAATGATCTCTTCATCGCTGATCATCTTCCCGTCCACCATGATACGCTCATTAAAACGGATCAAATGGGGGGAGGTGTAAAGACCGGTTCTAAAGCCTGCATTGCTTAAGGCTGAAGCAAGCATCGCGCAAACAGATCCCTTGCCTTTTGTTCCTGCAATGTGAATAACCGGATAAGCATTTTGAGGGTCGTTCAGTTTTTTTGTCAGGCTGCGAATCGAATCAAGCGTGAACACATCATTGGAAACATCCTTTGCATGTGACATGCTGTAATCGACAAATGAATAGATCAAATCAAGAGCTTCGTCAATTGTTTTTACCATACAAAATTTATTTATTGCTCCAGTTTCTTTTGAACCCCTTTTGCCACCATCACAACAAAATCCTGCGCATTGGTTACGATACCGGTTGCGCTCAGACTGCCGCGATCGACCAGTTTATTGATCGCGAATTCGGAAACATCAACCGTATAAATAAAGAGCGGCCTTACGGTTCCGTTAACCACCCGGTAGCAGGGGGTCATATTGCAGGCTGCGATGGTGTGAAGCTGGGTGGCAAGACAAATCACGGTTGTGGCATTGCGGATCAAGTCACGCATCTTGTCCTGTGCCTCATAAACATTCGGGATCACTTCCGGCAGCGGACCGTCATCACGGATCGAACCGGCGAGAACAAAGGGTACATCATTCCGTACGCAGCTTTCTATGATACCGTCTTCAATGCGATAGGTATTGATAAAGTTTTTGATGGATCCTTCCCGCCTGACACGGTTGAGAACTTCAATATGATTGTAATGTCCGTTGTGCTGGGGCTTCTGTGAATAGATGTTCTGTCCCAAAGCGGTGCCAAATAAACCAGCCTCCAGGTCGTGCGTCGCCAAAGCGTTACCCGCCATGATACCCTGTACGAAGCCGTTTTCGATCAGGTAGCGCATGGATTCGCGGGCGTCTGCATCAAAGGCGCAGGCAGGGCCCATCACCCACAGGACATTGCCGTTGTTTTCCCGTTCATACATCAGGAGATTATAGAGTGTGTCATAATCCTGTGAAAAAGGTGTTTCTCTGGACCGTCCTGTCCGGAATTGGAAACTGTCTCCCGGAATATACTGCTCCTGAAATCCGTGATCATGCAGCAGAATGCCATCGATACCGTTTTCAGTACGACCCAGGATGACCCGGTCGCCTTTTTTCAGATTACGGAATTCAACGGTGTCCAGGTTGCCGTCATCCCGGATAACGACGCAGCAATCCATTCGGCTTTCCTCAGCCAGTTTCCATTCTCCATTGATTTTAAAATATTCGGGAAACATGGATGTCCCATGGAAATGCTCGGGTGCAATCCCATCTTTCTGAACAACAGCAGTGCTGACGTCAGGCGCGGACACCAGAAAATCCTGTGAGAAATCAGGCGCTTCATAGACAGGAAGTTTAAATTCCATCTTACCTCCGAATTGATCGATCGACTAAAGATTTTCCCGTATTTTTTCCAGAAATGCAGTGGTGGAAAGTGACATAGGTGTGAGACCTTCGTATAGATTTGAAAGGTCTTTTGTGCAATATCCGGCTTCCAGTGTGCTGATCACAGCCTGTTCCAGTTTCCCGGCAAAACCAACAAGTTCAGTGTTTTGATCCTTTTCACCGTTTTTCTTCAGGGCACCGGTCCAGGCAAAAATGGTCGCGACCGGGTTCGTGGAAGTTTCCTCACCTTTCAGGTAGCGATAGTAGTGCCGGGTTACCGTGCCGTGAGCTGCCTCATATTCATAATTTCCGTCAGGGCTGACCAGTACGGAAGTCATCATGGCAAGCGAGCCGAAAGCTGTGGAGATCATGTCACTCATGACATCACCGTCATAATTTTTGCAGGCCCAGATAAATCCGCCTTCAGAACGGATCACCCGGGCAACGGCATCATCGATCAGCGTGTAAAAATAGGTGATCCCTGCATCTTCGAATGCAGATTTGTAGCTTTCATTATAGATACGCTCAAAAATCGCCTTGAAGGTACCGTCATATTTCTTTGAGATTGTATCCTTACAGGAAAACCACAGGTCTTCTTTCCGTCCCAATGCGAATTGGAAACAGGAATGTGCGAATGACTCGATGGATGTATCCTTGTTATAAGTGCCCTGAAGCACACCCGGGCACTCAAAATCATAAATGGTCTCGCGCATCTGTGTGCCGTCTTTGGCGGTATAAAGCAGTTCGGCTTTTCCTTCACCGGGAATGCGGAACTCCGTCCCCCGATAGACATCGCCATAAGCATGACGGGCGATGGTGATGGGCTTCGTCCAGTTTTTCACGACCGGTTTGATCTTATCGATAACAATAGGAGTCCGGAACACCGTACCGTCAAGGATAGCGCGAATCGTCCCGTTCGGGCTTTTCCACATCTTTTTCAGGTGGTATTCATTCATGCGCTGGTCATTCGGCGTGATCGTGGCACATTTGACTCCGACTCCGTATTTTTTAATGGCGTTTGCGGCGTCAGTCGTCACCTGATCGTCAGTTTTGTCACGGTTCGGAAGTCCCAGGTCATAGTAATCCGTGTTCAGGTCAATGAAAGGTTCAAGCAAAATGTCTTTGATCTGTTTCCAGATAATTCTTGTCATTTCATCCCCGTCAATTTCAACCAACGGAGTGATCATCTTGATTTTATCCATAAAATTCAATCCTTTTTCATGCCGGCAGCATAATAGTTCATCAGACAGCCATTGAGGATGATCTGTTTTTCTTTATCGCTGAGATTTTCACAATACAGCGTAATCGGCTGAACTTTGTTTCCGCTGATAACTGAAGCGGGAATCTCGCTCACTCCCGTTTCGATCGCCGTGCGGATATCCGGGATGAACACATAATCTCCCGGCTCATAATCAAATGAAGTCTCTTTTGAGAGTGTAAAGGGCAAAATTCCCCAGTTGATGCAGTTGGAACGATAGCGTTTTGTCGCATATTCATGGACAATGTTTGCCCGTCCGCCCAGCACCCGCTGGCAGGATGCAGCCTGTTCCCGGGCAGAACCATCGCCAGGTTTTTCAGCAAAAATGGCTGATCCGAATTCTGTGCTTGCGGAAAGCGATTGATCTTTCCCGAGGAGAGAAAGAACTTTCGTGATTTCCTCTACCTCTTTTCCGGCCCTCCGTTCTGCTTCCTGGGCCATAATGGCTTTGCTGCGGCCTACATATTCCGGTACGCGGCGGGAAAGAGCAAACTCTGAAAGCTTCAGTGGATTGGAGCGGTAAGAAGATGTTTCTCCGGATGGGATCAGTTCATCAGTTGTTGTGACCGGATCATGGATGACCGCTGCCAGTTTGAGCAGCATGTTTTTCGCAAGCGGATGGAATTTCGGCCAGTCGGTGATGTTGGGTCCGAAATGCAGCTCTGTTTCAGGGTCCGCCTTCCCATATCCGTCATAGCTGCGTTTTTCGTACATTTCCCGTGTGAAATTATAACATTGCGCTTCGGTTTCGTAATCAATGTCTGTTGCCGCTGTCAGTTTTCCGCCGTTGGCGGCAGTTGCCGCTATGGATCGGGCGTCCATCAGGGCAACAAAGGAAATCTGTCCCTGATCCGGTTTGGAACCTTCCCTGTTGGGAAAATTCCGGGTGGTATGCCGAATCGAAAACTCATTGTTAGCGGGCACATCGCCGGCACCGAAACACGGTCCGCAAAAAGCTGATCGCATGATCGCTCCGTCAGCAAGCAATCGGGCGGAAACTCCGTTTTCCAGCAGCGCTTTCTGGATCGAAGTACTGGATGGGTAAACGCTCAGTCCGAAGTGACCTGTTCCGATGCTGCCGTTTTCCAGAATGTCTGCTGCTTCGCAAATGTTGTCAAACATCCCACCGGAACAGCCGGCAATCACACCCTGGTCTGCGTAAAAAGCTCCATCATGGAATTTTGAACGCAGGTCCGGATGGACTTTTTCTCCAAATTGTGCGATGGTGTCTTTTTCAACTTCAGAGAGTAATTCGTCGGCATTTTCCAGAAATTCATGAATCGTGTAGGCGTTGGAAGGATGGAATGGCAGGGCGATCATCGATTCGATTTCAGATAAATTGATTTCGATCGCTCCGTCATAGTAAGCTCCGTCCCCGGGCTGGAGTTTTTTATAATCGCCTGCTCTGCCGTGATTGCGGTAATACGCTTCCGTTATCTCATCTGTGACCCAGATGGAAGACAGACAGGCGGTTTCCGTGGTCATCACATCGATCCCTGCCCGGAAGTCGATCGGTAAAGCAGCCACACCCGGACCGGAAAATTCAAGGATCTTGTTCTTGACAAACCCGTTTTTGAAGACTTCACGGATCAGCGCCAGAGCCACATCATGCGGTCCGATCCCTTTCCGCGGTGTTCCGCTCAGGTGGACCAGAATCACCTCTGGATCGGTGAGGTCGTAAGTGTTTTTGAGCAGCTGTTTGACCAGTTCCGGGCCGCCTTCTCCGAAGCCCATCGTGCCAAAACATCCGTAACGGGTATGGCTGTCAGAGCCCAAAATCATTTTTCCGCAGCCGCAGAGCATTTCCCGGGCATATTGATGAATGACGGCCTGATGTGCCGGCACAAAGATACCGCCGTATTTTTTCGCGGCGGAAAGCCCGAACAGGTGATCGTCCTCATTGATCGTCCCGCCGATAGCACACAGACTGTTGTGACAGTTGGTGAGCGCATAGGGCAGTGGAAATTCTTTCATACCGCTGGCTCTTGCAGTTTGTATAATGCCGACATAGGTAATGTCATGGGAAACCATCGCGTCAAAGCGTATGCGGAAAGTCCCATCCTCAGAATTGCTGCTGTGGTCCCGCATAATTTGATAAGCCATTGTGCGGTTTTTCGCCTCTTTCGGCTCTGCAGCAAAGGTATCGAGGATCCTGCCCCCCGAATAAAACACACCATGATCGATCAGTTTCATCTTATCCATTACCTCTTATCTCTTATTCAATGATTGTTCAAAACCGAATAACGCATCACGTGATACAGCCCTGCTGTGCAGGCTTCGCTGCATCAGCAGAGCAGTCTCCGTGTGCTTTATTTTTATATCTTATTTCTTATTTCCTATTTCTTATTTTGTTACGGTTTCTCATAAAAAATTTCGACCGGGGCATGCTCTCTGCCGCTGATCTCGGGGATGCGGTTATAGGTCCGGTTGAGATCAAGAATGCGGAAAGCAAGATCCGGTGTCAGGTCGGAATTGATGTAGCGGAAGCTCCAGTTTCCGAACATCCTTCCCGGGAAATTCATTCTGGCTTCATCGCCCAGTTCCAGAAAATCCTGCAGCGGAGCAATGGAATAAACTGCCACAGACTGCCAGACTGCCCGGATGGCATCCCAGGCAATATGTTCGCCATTGGAGCCCAAATATTTCATGGCGAAATTCCGACTCTTCTCACTTGCATTGCTGAACCAGCCTGCAAACGTTTCATTATCATGCGTGCCGGTATAGGCAACAAAATTCGGAACATAGTTCGACGGCAGGAAGTGATCGTTTGCATCTCCGTCAAAACCGAATTGCAGGATCTTCATTCCCGGAAGACCATATTTCAAACGCAGGTCACTCACATCCTGAGAGATCTCACCAAGGTCTTCAGCGATGATTGGCAAATCGCCCAGGGCTTCCTGAACTGTTTGCAGGAAGGCATCACCAGGGCATTCGACCCAGCGGCCAAACTCTGCCGTCGGATTGCCTGCCGGGATTTCCCAATAACCGCCAAAACCGCGGAAGTGGTCCAACCGGATCAAATCACAGACTTTGAGCGTTGCACGAATGCGGTCGATCCACCAGGCAAAACCGGTATCCTGATGCTTCGGCCAACGGTAAAGCGGGTTGCCCCAAAGCTGACCGGTGGGTGAGAAATAATCCGGGGGAACTCCGGCAACAACCGTCGGGTTGCCTTCATCATCCAGATAAAAGAGTTCCGGGTTGCTCCACACATCAGCGCTGTCCATTGAAACGAAGATCGGAATATCGCCGATGATTTTGATGCCTTTTTCATGAGCATAATTCATCAGATTGTTCCACTGTTTGAAGAAGCAGAACTGCATGAATTTCTGGAAATTGATCTCTTCAATATTCTGTGCTGAAAATTCTGCCAGCGCTTCCGGCTGATGTTTCTTGAATTCAGAGGACCAGGATTGCCAGGCAGCACCGCCATTGCTGTTTTTGAGCGACATGAAAAGGGCGTAATCTTCAAGCCATTTTTTGTTTTCTTCACAAAACTTTTGAAATTCAAGGCTTTCCGTTCCATTCTTCGCTGCAAAATTGTTATAAGCACGGCGCAGGATCTTCAGTTTCCACTGAATGGCAGGTCCAAAATCAACCTGGTGCAGAGGAAACTCCGGTCGGTCGGCAAAATCTTCCGGAGAAAGATACCCCTCGTCAAGCAGAAGCGTCGGGCTGACCAGGTAGGGGTTCCCGGCACTGGCTGAAAAACACTGATAGGGTGAATCACCGTATCCGGTGGGACCCAGCGGCAGTGTCTGCCAGATGGTGCAGCCGGAAGATTCCAAAAAGTCGATCCAGGCATATGCCTGCGGGCCCAAGTCTCCAATCCCGTCCGGTCCGGGGAAACTGGTAGGGTGCAAAATAATTCCGGAAGTACGTATATGTTTCATAAAAGATCCTGTTCTGATTTCTGTTACAAGGATTTATAGAGATCGTAGTACTTTTTCGCGGATTTTTCCCACGTAAAGTCCTGTACCATACATCGCTTTTGCAGCGTGATCCATTTGTCACGGTCAGCGTAAGCATCCAGTGCCCGGCTGAGCGCATCCGCACAGGCTTCCGGTTTTGCTTCATCGAAGAGAAAACCGGTATAATCTTTGCTTTCAAGCGGGTCAATGATCGTGTCCTTCAAACCGCCGGTAGCATGAGCGATCGGAACACAGCCGTAAAGCATGGCGATCATTTGAGCAATGCCGCAGGGTTCATAGCGGGAAGGCATCAGCAGCAAATCGCTGCCGGCATACATTTTCCGTGAAAAGGCTGCGTCATAGCGGATCTCTGCACGAACCCGATCCTGATAAGCAGCAGCCAGCGCAAGACAGTCATTCTGGATCGCGGGGTTGCCGCTGCCGAGGATCAGCGCCTGCCAGTTCTTTCCCAGTACCTTTCGCAGTGCAGCGAAGGCAAGGTCAAAACCTTTTTGGTAATCCAGACGTCCGATCATGATGATCAGCGGTACATCATCGTTCTGCGGCAGTCCTGCTTCGCGCTGCAGCATCCGCTTGTTTACAAGTTTCTTTTCCAGACTGTTGACATCATAATTCTCATAAAGCACCCGGTCTGTGGCAGGATTCCACTGGTGCGGCATGATGCCATTGACAATGCCGGTAACCTTTTCGGAATGCTTCTGAAGGAAATACTGGAACCCATTGCCGAATTCATCAGTCAGGATTTCTTTCGCATAGGTTTCTGATACGGTGCTGATCATGTCCGTTGCAGTGAGACCGAGGGACATCGGGCAGCCGCGTTTGTCCTGTGGAATTTCCTCTGCAAACGCCTGTTCGATCCCGTATTTCTCCAGAACCGCAGGAAAATTCCCGCCGGCATAGGGCAGATTATGGATCGTATAAAGCATTTTTACATTATGATAGGGCTGATAGTAAGAACGCATCTGTTTCATTTTCATCACAGAAGCGCCGGCGTGCCAGTCATGGGCATGGAGAACATCCGGAACCCAGTCGATATGTTTGAACAGTTCAACAGCGGCTGTGGAAAAGAAGACATATTTATAAGCGTCAACGATGGGGTCGGTGCTGTAAACACCCTTCCCGCGTACCGGGTCACCGTCGATCAGGTAAATCGGTACGTCCATCCCTTCTGCCTGAGACACATATACATCCTGGAACAAACCGTTATCATAGGGAATACGGAAGTTGCAGACCCATTTGACTGGAATTTGACGTTCCTTTAGAATATCATGGTAGGGGATGACAACACGGACATCGACATCTCTGCCGTCAGTCATTTCTTGAGGCAGGGCGGTCAGGGCGGCAGGCAGTGTCCCTCCAACATCTCCCAAACCGCCGACTTTAATCAGCGGTTCAGCCTCAGAAATCACAAAACATACTTTAAATGAGGGTTTCGTCATAAAATCAACCTTTCAAAGGAATCCGTACAAGCTTTTCCATGTTACCGTTGTTCAGATTTCACTATCATACTGGATACTATTATACTATACAACTGAAAATTTTTTGGAAAGATTGAAAAATACGATTCCGTAAACTCAGGAGACACAACGGGGACGGTTATCCTGCTGCAGCAGGATAACCGTCCCCGTGTGCCTTGTCTGATAGAGGGTCAGTACCCTGCGGGACCCGTCCCCCTACCACATTTTTGAAGAAAAGGCAACCGACAATATTGTCGGTTCCATTTTTTAAATTCCCGGTGTATACTCCTGATCAGATAAAAAAAGTGAGGGACAGTCCCCTTCGGGTACTGACCCTCGGGTCATAAAATCTGCGAAAGGAAAAGGGAAATGAGCGCATTCAGAGAAGCCAACATCATCGGCAAAAAGACTCAGGTCATCGTGCCTGAGAACCCTGAAGCCGCGCCCATCACCGACTACGGCATTTACCTGGATTCCGTTCAAGAATTGGAAGACGAATTCCGTCAGCTCCAGGATGCCTTTTTTGC
>JAFRIR010000138.1 GCA_017432685.1 Flexilinea sp.
ACCGGCTGCATTGCCGAGCCATTCCACCGGGTACTGCCCGTCGGTATACGGCACAGTCACGATGTCCGTCATCACATCCAGGGTCGGGATCTGCAGCGTCAAACCGGAGGGAGCATAGCTCACGCTCAGCGGCTTTTCGCTTAGCACGGTCGGCCGCAGGGCGGAGAATCCGGTCTTCGGCAGCTCTTTGATCGGGAAGAAATGCGGCGGTGTCGGAGGTGTCGGCGGAGTTGGAGGCGTAGGCTGAGTATAGGTGTTGATGATCTCATATCCTTCATGGGAATCGCCTGTTACACTTGAAGTAAACCCTTCTGGGACGGAAACTTCTTCGATCGAGTAAGTAATTTCATTCCCGTCTTCATCAAGTATATTAAGGGCTGCAAATTCATAGTGCCAGTGATTACCGTCATTCAGCGTTACGGTTTGCACAACTTCACCGTTCGCCAGCAGGTTCACATCCACCGATACCGGGATCTGCACATCCTGACCTTCCTCGATATTCCAGTATTTATAGACATCCAAACTCCTGTGATTCGGTGAATAGGTATTCGTGATGTTGAATCCGTCTACTGATTCTTCATAATTATCAATGGATACCTCATGGATGGAATAAACGATCTCTTTCCCTGTGTTGTCATACTTCGGAAGATCGCTGACATTATATATCCATCTGCCATCCGGATCCGGCGTTACAGTCAGCACCCGGATCTTGTCGCTATTCGCATGCAGATGCACTGAGATCTGTTCGGGACGAACTTCAGGATGATCCTCATCACCGACCCAAATCTTTTCGCCGGAAATAGTCACAACACTGGTGTTGGTAATTGTAAATCCGCTTTCCGCATCTCCGGAAACTTCAGATTTGAATCCTTCGATCGGATCCTCATCCACGGTCCAGGTGACCTCTTTACCATCCACACGTTTCGGAAGTCTATCCACAATAATTTCCCATTCGCTGTCTGATTGTTTGATCAGCGTTACTTCCATAGATACGTGATCTACTTCAAAGGCATAAGTGTTCTCCGGAATATCTTCTCCTTCGATCGGTGAAAAAGACCCAAGCGGATAAAGCGTACCATCACAATACAGCATAAGATTCTGAAGGAATTCAACCGGTTCCGGATAGCTTTCCTTACCCTCATCCTTCCAGACTTTTTTGATCTTAAGCTGCATCGAATCCAATGAGTTGGTAATCTCATAACCGTCAATGGTTGTTGTGTACTGCTCAAATGTATTTTCCCCGATGGTCCAATTGATCTCTTTATGAGTATCAAGAGAATTCTGCGGCAGGTTAGAATATTCCACCACCCATTGGTCGCTGTCTGCTCCGCTCACTTTGATGCTGACTTCACCGGCAGAACCCTGGGCTGTATATTCATCGGTCGAATCACTCTTCGGTTCTCTTCCGGTAAGCACATATTCTTCACCATCTGCAGCGAGTTTCAGATTGTCGAGAAAATATTCCACATCCGGTCGTTCACTCTGGTAGGGTGCATCATCCCAGCGTTTGGTGACGGTCACAGATGTCGTTTTGATCTCATGAGTGTTTTTTATGTTTATGACAGTTGTCATATCTCCGGAAATTTCTTTTGTATAACCGGAAGGAGCATTTTCTTCATCAACAGTATAGGTGATTACTTTTCCGGTCGCATCATCCAAAAAATCGAGGTCACTGAAAATATGGGACCATTTGTTATCCGCATTCAGGATGGAGCGATCCTTTTCTTTTCCATTTGCTTTGAGGATCACGGTTATTGGTGTTCGCAGTCCGTCACGATCATCGTCATCATCCCATTCTTTCAGCACCTCTACACTTCGTTTATTTGGATTGTATTCATTGATAATGATAAATCCATCATTTTCTTCTTGTATAGAATCCTCTTTCAAGGGATAATGGTTGATCCATTCTTCGTGAACAGAATATTCTATTTCTTTATTTTCTTTATCATACTTCGGAAGACCGGTAAATTCATAATACCAATCATTTTCAGCTGTCAAAACAACCGTATCAACAAGTTTTTCATTTCCATCACGGAGTTCAACTGTAATTGAACCGGGCCGGTCATCTTCCGGAGCAGTTTTCTTTTCACCTGTCTCAGGATCAACATAATCATAAATCCACTGTTTTTGAACCGGAATGTTTATCCGATCAAGCTCATTGGTAATGTCAAATGTTGTCCCATTTTCATCAACAGAAGGTTCACCTTTGACTGCTTTATAACCGGCAACATTTTCTTCCACATCCCACTTTGTATCAACATATTTTTCTTTAGCAGAATCATAGATCTGTCCGGGAAGACCATAGAAAAAGATTTCCCATTCTGCAGACTGTGTGTTTTTCACAGCTACTTCAAGGCTGTATATATCCCATAACGCTTTATAGCATTCATCTCCATTTTCGGGGTTAAAGGATGAATCAAATTTTACACACCCGTCTGATTGCCCCTCGCTGCCGTTAAAACTGATTTGTTGGGATTTATTATGTTCGGTTTCTTTCAGTGTCAGGGAACTGAGAAAATCTTCAGGAGTTGGACGATAGGTTGAATATTGACCATCATCCCAGGTTTTATTGATTCGGACATATGTCTTCCCTGTACCGATATACAGATGACCGTTATTTCCGATCGCCCCGCCGTTACCGTTTGATGTTCCCTCTTGGATGGCTGCTCCTCCCTGTACACCGGATCCTACAGCAGAATTACCCACGAACAGGACCAAAGCATTCTTTTTGATCTGCTCCTTATCGAGAGTGGATGCAGGTTCAGCCTGATGATAAGACCCGCTGAAAGAACCCCGAATGACTTTATCAACAGATTTCCAATTATGAGAGTCTCCTGTAAACATCAGCGGATCAGGAGCGGGCGATGTCGCATCATTGAAAATATATACATCGGCCTGACTGATTACATTGCCCTGGTTATACTTTGGATCGACGTCAGATGTATTGTCAAAAATCGCCGAACCCCCGACAGAAAACACATGGGTATCACCGACACCGCATGTTGCGATTCCGCCGCCGGAAGCATATACACCTTCGGTTGTATTTGTACAACTATTACCGATTATGGCAGCATCATTCATTGTCAAAGAACTCTTGCCATGGATCATAATGGCACCGCCTGCCACACCCTGAGATGCGCTGTTGGTAACTTTATTATTAATGAATTCTCCGCGGATAATAATAACGTTTGATCCCATAACATCCTGCTCACCATAGGTAGAATGACCAATATCCATAGCTCCGCCCTGGACAGTGGTGCTGTTGCCGTCAAATTTTGCATTATAAACAACTGTTTTACCACCGGTGTGCCTTATTGAAATAGCTCCGCCTCTATATCCTGAATTGTTATTCTGAAATATCGGTTTGCTGTCCGGGTCGTTTTCCTCGCCCAATTCGACATAACCGCCATCCTGATAGATCGCGCCGCCATTTCCGGAAGATTTATTACCATTGAACATACTATTCCCGGTAATATACAGATTCCCTTTAGTGGTCAAAATCGCCCCGCCGCTATCTGCAGAGTTATTTGAAAATGAACAATTTTTAATTTTTACTGTACCGCCCACATTATTGATCGCACCATTTTTACCATTTTGGAAAGTGCAGTCTGTCAGGTTTAACGTACCATATTCAACGCGGATACCGCGCCATTTTGTTCCTGAAAGGTCAAATGTACAGCCTGATATTGTCAGTGTATCCCCCTCACGAACCTTGATTTGCCCATTTTGCCCATATTCTATGATGTCGCCGGATTGACAAACGATTTCGCCGTTTTTATAAACTATATCATTTATCGTTTCTTTTACTGCAGCATTAACTGTCAGCTGACAGTCAGGATTTAATAACAAGAGCATAAGCACAAAGAACACGCTCAGCTTCCCAATAAATGTAGATATACGATTCATTTTCCCCCTCCTTATTTCTTCAGAAGAAATAAAGCATCCATAATCTTTACTGCATTTATATATATCGTGCAATTTATGTACCATTCTAATATTGAACGTAAAAGTCACAGAGACCGGTTCACTGGCTCACAATGCGAGTCAGATGTACCGGTCCCTGTAACTCTTTTCAGTTCCGCTTCCCTTTTGTTTCAGTCACGGCACAATTGTGCCGGACCCTTTGTCTCAGGCGTAATCAGTGATGGCTTCCGGGATGTGGGAGATCAGATCCCCGGCCATCACGGAATAAGCATTGCCAAACGCTGCCGCGGCCAGCAAACCGGCACGGGCATGGATCTCCGCGCCCAGCCAGGCTGCGTCAAAGGCGGGCTTTCCCTGGGCAGCGAACCCGGCAATAATACCCGCCAGCACATCGCCGCTGCCGGCTACCGAAAGCGCAGAGGTCGCGTAGGGCAGGATCACATAATAGCCTTCGGGGGAGGCGATCACGGTATTGGCCCCTTTGAGCAGCACCACCTGCTGCCACTCGGAGGCCCTGGCA
>JAFRIR010000003.1 GCA_017432685.1 Flexilinea sp.
AGGGTATAGGGTGTAGGGTTTAGAAAAATTGAACGGTCAATTTCTTACTACTACCTACTTCCTACTTACTACTTACTACTTACTACTTCCTAAACCCTATACCCTATACCCTGTAACTCCTAAAAGCTTATGCTTGTCCAGTCAACGTTGAAAACGACTCTCAAAACGACTGCGATCATGATGAAGAACAGGACAACGCCGATCAGGCAGCCGCAGCAGCCGCCATTCTTTGCTCCGAATGTTTCCTGCAGCCAGTTGTAAACTTTGCTGATCAGAAACAATTGCAGGATGCCCGACAGGCATCCGGGATTCTCATTTCTTCTGTTATTCATTTCCGTTTCCTATATCCTAATTTCAAAGGGAACCTCTAAAAACTCGAAAATTGTGACCTCATTCACAGTTTATTCATTATGGCGCGGGATGCAGAGTCATTTTTCCTCGGAGAATGACTTTCCCGCGCCGTGGTTTTTGGTGGCTATGCAGCCCCCATACCCCTGCCCATTAGTTTTTAGAGATCCCTTTATTCCTTATTCCTTACTCCTTACTCTTTACTCCTTACTCCTTACTCTTTACTCTTTATCTCACGTCCACCGTCAGGGTGTAGTTTGAGGTCTGGTCTGTGGAAATCACCTCGATCAGGTAATCCTGTGTTGTCGGGACGACGGAGTACCAGCTGGGGGAATAAGAAGTGTAATCCATATAGATCTGGCCGGTCTGGAGTCCGGAAACGCGCAGAAAAGAGTTCGGGCGCGGACCGGAATAGTCATCGATGCGGGCGGTTTGGCCGGCGTACATATAGGCTGTGTAGCTCACGACACTGTAAGGAGCCAGTGTTCCGCTCATGACGGCGCTGGTCTGTCCGGCAGGGATGGTGACCCGGGCGGGAATATAGATTTGAAGGGTGAAGTTTTCCGCGTACCCCATGGAGTAGATATTCACATAGTAGGTGGCAGTGCGGGGCAGGTACATGCTGTAACTGGTTTGACGCTGGTTTGCATCCAAAAAGATATTTCCGTAGACATCAGAGACGCTGAGCACTGAAGTACCGCTGTCAGATGTCAGCAGGACGAGAAAATTCTGGTTGGCAAAGGCATACAGGTTGTAGCTCACGGACCCGCCGGCTTGAACATAACCGGAGATCACTGCTGAAGTTGCACCCGGCGCGAAGGAAATCGACTGCCCGTTTGCGAGCTGTGAAGGGGGAATGTAACTGAGCGGTGTCAGCTGTCCGGAGGGGACGCTCTTCTGGATCACGGACTGCGTTTCCGGATAAGTGATCGTGTGGTCATTTTTGATGGTCAGTTCGCTGTCATCGGCAGATGCGGTGGGTCTGGTGATCTGAGCGTTAACCCCCATGATCGAAGGAATGCGGAAATCAAGCGAGGCGGTCTTTGGGTAGCTGGTCATGCTGTGGTCCCGATTGATGATCATGCCGTCATCACCTTCCCCATTGTCTTGCGGTACTCCTTCCACAGGCGCGGATGGATCTTCCGAATGATTCTGGAGAAGCATTTCGCCATCCTCACCGGAATTATTGTTGATCAGCATTTCGCCTTCCGGTTCTGCCGGTGTTTCCGGGACTGCCGGAGCCTCAGTGGGGGCGGGTTGGCTGTTTTTCTGCGGCATATTATGACATGCGCTCAGAATGAGGCAGAAGACTGACAAAAGAAGAAGTACCCGGGTCAGTTTATGGTTGTGTTTCATCGTTCACTCCTGTTTGATTGCTGCTTTCCGGAACAGTCGTTTCGGAAAGTTGATTTACGTTATTAACTTCGGCAATGGCGCTGCCGATTTGCTCCCAGATGTCCGGGATGCTTTCCGGTTTGGCTGACGGGTTGAACACGTAAGCAAAACCGTCCGACAAAATGAGCAGGTCCGTGATGCGGTTTTCATCTGCTTCGCTGTTCACCTGGTACTGGCGGTACGATAGCGTCTGGTAGAGCTTGTCTTCACCGCTGTTCCGATAAAGCCGGGTGATCTCGTCGCTGTCCTGCACTGCCCATCCGGGGGCAGCGAGCGCAAGAGATGCAGCGTGGGTATCCTGATAGAGCCAGCGGATGAAGCGCCAGGCGGCATTGGTCCGTTTCGCATCCTCGCCCTTAATAATTGCAATTGAAGTGCCATCCGCATAAATGCGCGGGTTTTGATCGGAATCGGAGGTTCTGGCAGGGTAAACGACCAGGTCCCAGTTGTCAAATGCATTGTTTTCCGATTGTTCAAATGCATTAAACTGACGTTCTGCGTCGGAATAAGTTCCCGAGTAAAACAGAGCATATCGATTGGCAAAATAGTCGTAAGGTTCGTTCACCCGGCTGTTCCATGCGCAGCCGTTGTCGAGAAGGTTCCGCAGCCAGGCAGCCGTATCCGTGAATACTTCCCCTGCGTCAGAGTGAAGCAGCTCGCCGACGCTCTCCTGATTTTTCGCAAAAACCAGCAGCCAGCTGATCACGTCTTCCGGATCGGAGCTGACGATCCAGCCGCCGGTGCCGTGTTTTTTCTCATCTTTTTCTGTGTAACTGGCTTTTCCTGCCGCACAAGCCTGTTCGGCAAATTCCGCCAGGTTTGCCGGGGTGTCTGGGAAGCCGAGCTCGATGGCCCAGGTCTTGTTGTAAAACAGGAAGGCCGGTTCTGTCCATAAAGGAAGTGAGAAATATTTCCCGTCCCGGTTTTCAGTCTGCAGCATCACCGGCATGATCGGCTCAATGCCGTCGCCGGAAAGCGAAAGACCTTCATAGTTCAGGAAACCGGAAAGCTCCATCAACAGGCTCCCATCTGCGTCCCGCGAACGCAGGTAGGCGGAGGGGGCGATGATGAGGTCTGTGGTCTCCGTGCTGTCCGCGGCTGTGATTTTGCTGAGCTCATCCATGGAATAGGCTCGTTCTGCCTTCAGGACGATTCCCTGCTCATTTTCTTCATTGAAGAGGGTGATGAGATCTTCCAGCGTGTCGCGCACTTTTCCGTCCAGGCTGTAGCGGATGACGAGTTCCGTATCCTTGAGGTCTTCCGGTGCGACCTCCAGCCAGGCAGGCAGCGGGGTGGGGGTGGGTGTGGCTGTCGGGAGCGGTGTAGCAGTCGGCGGGACCGGAGTTGCCGTCCAGTCCGGAGTCATGGTTGCGGTCGGGACCGGGTCCGGCACATTGCAGGAGCAAATCAATGCCGGCAGCAATAACAGCCAGATCCATTTGAAGAGAAGGTTTCCATCGGACCGTCTCATCAGTAAAACACCTTTTCATCCCGCACGAAGGTATAGTCTTCGTGTCCGGGCAGGATCAATGTGTCGTCCGGAAGCGTGAGGACACGTTCCCGGATGCTTTTCATCAGGGTGGGCTGACTGCCGCCGGTGAGGTCGGTGCGCCCGTAACTGTGGAAAAAGACCAGGTCACCTGAAAACAGCCATCCGGCCTGTTCACAGTAAAAACAGCAGTGTCCCGGCGCGTGTCCGGGGGTGAACAGCGTCTGAAATTTATAGCTGCCGACGGTCAGCATTTTCCCGTCTGCAAGGTCTGTGATTGGCCGGGGACTGTCCACGATGAAGGGAATCTGGCGGCGCATGTCCCGGATCCCCTCGTCAAACAGGATCATATCCGAAGGGTGCACATGGGCAGAAACACCGAGCGCCTGTGATTCCGGATAAGCGGTGCCGACAAAATGATCCCAATGGGCATGGGTCAGCCAGTATTCCCGCGGTGTGGTACCGAGCGCTTTCACCTTTGCCAGCACCCGGTCAAAAGAGAAGGATGGGTCGATAACGACGCAGTCTTTGCTCTCTTCATCAAAAAGCACGTAAACATTGTTCGCGATGGGGCCGCAAACGAATGGCAGTGCGTGAAGCGTTTCGAATACAACTTCCTGTACGATCATAAAACTCTCAGTTCACGGGGAAAATCACTGATGGAACGGCCCGCGTCGGCAGTGACGGTGATGTCGTCCTCGATGCGGACACCGCCCCAATCCGGCAGGTAAATGCCGGGTTCATCGGAGAAGCACATGCCCGGTTCCAAAATCACCGGATTGCCCGCAAACATGTAAGGCTCTTCGTGCTCTTCCAACCCCAGCCCGTGGCCGATGCGGTGGGTGAAATATTGCCCGTAGCCTTTGGCGTTGATGACTGCACGTCCCGCGTCATCGATGCTGCCGGCAGTCACACCCGGACGGACGGCAGCCAGTGCGGCACGGTTGGCCGCCAGAACGGTATAGTAGATCTCGATTTGTTTATCGGAGGGTTCTCCGACGACAAAGGTGCGGGTGATGTCGGAGCAGTACCCTTTCCAACGGGCTCCCCAGTCAAAGAGCAGAAAATCGCCGTATTGGATCTCCCTGTCGGAAACTTCCGCATGCGGGTTGGCGGAGTTAGGCCCGGAACCGACGATCGGGTCAAAGGGCAGTTTGGGGTCGCTGCCCATGCGGAGCATCTGTGCTACCAGTTCGGAACCGAGTTCCCGTTCGGTCACGCCGGGTTTGACGAGCTTCAAAGTTTCTTCCAGCGCGTCCTGGGCGATGATGGCTGCTTTGCGCATGCACTCCAACTCTTCTTCGGTCTTGCGCAGCCGCAGTTCCGTGAAGAGCGGCTGGGCGCCGCTGATCTGACAACCCGGGATGGCATTTTGGATGAATTGGTATTCGAGATAACGGAAATGAATCGGCTCGACCGCGATCTTTTTCCCCGCGAGTCCGAGATATTCACCGGCTTTGCGGAAGGCTTCGCCCCATTCGGAGGGATCGTCACTGAAGGGGAAGACCTCCACCGGGATGTCCATTTCAGGAGCGGCATCAACTTCAAAGCCCGCGATGACCAGAGCGGCCTTTTTCCCCGGACGGTAGAGCAGGGTGGTGGGCCGCTCCATCAGGATCTTTGTCTGTCCGGTGAGCCAGTTCATGTTCGGGCTCGGGATGAACACCGCGGCGTCATAGCCGTATTTTTCGATCAGGTTTGCCAATAAGTCAGATTTTGCGCTCATGAGTCACTCCAATTAAAGAATTCCTTAATAAAATTATAAAACAAATCGAGCCTTTGGTCTGCTTTTTCTGCTGTTTTTGGAAAGTATTAAGGAAAACCCCGCAGTCAGGAGGCTGCGGGGTTTCGTATCATTTGTTATTGATTAATATTCAGGCATCTGAGGAGCTGCCAGTTTTTTCACGGCTGTCAGTATATCTTTGCAGAATCCTTTTTCATCATCTTCCCGTTACCCGGTTTCATAAAAGCCGCTATAAATCGCCAGTCCGAGATGTTCGATAAAGAAACTATAGATGCGTTTGTTGATACGGATGATCCTCAAAGTGTTTCACATTATAATCTCATTGCATCACCTTTATAGGGGTGACTTTTTGCGTAAGCAACGGCTTTCTCATGAAACTCTCCCGGCGCCATACCGTCATAAAAGGTTCTTCGCCATTTTGTGTAATCCAGTTTTTCACGAAGAACAAGCGCAATGAAAGCTTCTGCGCCAACTACACCGAATTGCTCTATCAGACAAGTCATTCCGGCATCCGCAAGTTCGAAGGTGTTGACTTCCTGTATATCCTGAATCGCTTCCATTTATTCCTCCATTTCCGTGATAAATTCAATCGGATTGACCATGCGAATCTCGTCAGTTTGATATTTCAATAACCGGATATCTGTAGTTATGAAATATGAACACCCGGCATATATTGCCGATGCGACATGGTAAGCATCCTGTTGTTTAACGTTTGTTTCCATAATTCGTTCTGCAATAGCAGAAATCTCTGTATCTCTTTCCACGCCAACATAAGCGGATATATTGCGCCGGATGAAATCTTTTATTGATTTTCTCCTCATTGGAACCGGAACATTTTCACATTCATAATCTAAAGTATATGAGCCAATCAGTTCATATTTCCCATTTTCAATGAGCTGCTGAATTCGTATTTTTGATTGTGTTTCCATCGCGATTTTTAATTGATCCTGCGGATCATATGGACGATTGTAACAACACATATCAAGATAAATTCTCATTGTAACTGCCCCTGTTTTCGATCTTTATAATATTATAAATGATAGTCAAAATATGTGTTCAGACTATAAACGATTACATATGTAAATTTTTTAATTCGATATCATAAGACTGATCCTTATGTGGATCCGTTTGTGAAGTGAAAACAAAAATCCATCGGTTTTGCCGATGGATTTTTGTTTTCACTGATTTTTATCAGATATTAATATTCAGGCATCTGCGGGGCTGCCGGCTTTTCCGGTTCCGGAATGTCGGTGATCAGCGCTTCAGTGGTGAGGATCATGGCAGCGATGGAAGCTGCATTTTCCAGGGCGCCGCGGGTGACCTTTGCCGGGTCGGAAACGCCGCCTTCAACCATGTCGATATATTTATCGGTCAGCACGTTGTAACCGATGCGGTTGGAGCGCTTGGACTTCTGCTGGGAGCGGATGTTGGCAACGATCACAGAGCCGTCCTTACCGGCGTTCTCGACGATCTTGCGCATCGGGACTTCCAGAGCCTTGCGGACAATGTTGATACCGGTCTGTTCGTCATCGATATCGCTCTTCAGACCCTGAACCTTGGACTGAGCATTCAGCAGGGCAACACCGCCGCCCGGGACGATACCCTGTTCCACTGCCGCACGGGTAGCGGAGAGAGCGTCTTCCACACGATGCTTCTTTTCCTTCAGTTCGGTTTCGGTTGCGGCGCCGACGCGGATGATGGCAACACCGCCGCTCAGTTTCGCCAGGCGTTCCTGCAGTTTTTCGCGGTCATAGTCGCTGGTGGTCTTGTCGATTTCGATGCGGATCTGGTCGATACGGGCCTTGATGGCGTCGTTGTCTCCCTTACCGCCGACGATGGTGGTGTTATCCTTATCGGAAATGACCTTTTCGCAGCGGCCGAGGTCTGCCAGGGTCGCGGTATCCAGCTTGCGGCCGGTTTCTTCAGAGATGACGGAAGCGCCGGTGAGGGTGGCGATATCCTGGAGCATGGCTTTGCGGCGGTCACCGAAGCCCGGAGCCTTGACGGCCAGGACGTTCAGCATACCACGCAGTTTGTTCAGCACGAGGGTTGCCAGTGCTTCGCCGTCGATGTCTTCAGCGATGATGACCAGGTCACGTTTGCCGGTCTGGACCATCTTTTCAAGAAGGGGAACCAGGTCCTGGGCAGCGGAGATCTTCTTGTCGTAGATCAGGATATAGGGATCCGGAATGTTGGATTCCATCTTGTCATTGTCGGTGATGAAGTAGGGGCTGATGTAGCCGCGGTCGAACTGCATACCTTCAACGTATTCGGTTTCGAATTCAAGACCCTTGGATTCTTCTACGGTGATGACGCCGTCTTTACCGACCTTGTCCATGACGTCAGCGATCAGGGTGCCGATGTGGGTGTCCTGAGCGGAAACGGTGGCAACATTGGCGATGTCATCCTTGGAGGTGACTTCGATAGCCTGTTTGCGGATATCTTCGGAAACGGCTTTGGAGGCGGTTTCGATACCGCGTTTCAGCAGCATCGGGTTGGCGCCGGCAGCCAGGGACTTCAGACCTTCGGTCACGATAGCGTGTGCCAGAACGGTGGAAGTGGTGGTGCCGTCACCGGCGATGTCGTTTGTCTTGGCGGATGCTTCCTTCAGAAGCTGGGCGCCCATGTTTTCAAACGGATCGGGAAGTTCAATTTCTTTGGCAACAGTCACACCATCGTGGGTGATGGTGGGGCTGCCGTATTTCTTGTCGATGGCGACATTGCGGCCTTTCGGGCCCAGGGTCGTGGCAACAGCGTTGGCGACGACATCAATACCGACCTTCAGTTTTTTGCGTGCATCTTCTCCGAAAACTAATTGTTTAGCCATAATAATTCAAATCTCCTGTAGTTTAATTCTCTGTTAGATCTTGTGGTCTGTTTGTCGATGGTCTTTATCCTGCGGTGAGAGTTGGCACCTATGTTATACTGACCACCGGCCACTGACCACTCTTAGTCAATAATTGCGAGCAGATCGGTTTCGCGCATGATCAGCAGCTTCTTGCCGTCGATCTTGGTTTCGGTGCCTGCATATTTTGCAAACAGGACGGTATCGCCGACCTTGACATCCATGGCGATGCGTTCGCCCTTGTCATTCCGGTCGCCGGCTCCGGTGAACAGAACTTTCCCCTGCTGCGGTTTTTCTTTTGCGGTTTCGGGCAGAACGATACCACCGGCGGTGATGTCTTCCTGTTCGATCGGTTCAACAACGATACGATTTCCCAACGGACGTAAATTCATTTTCTATCTCCTTAATATCATATCTTTACAGATATTTTTTATACTTTCTTCATTTTTAGCACTTAAAATCCCTAAGTGCTAACGATGAATATAATAATCTTTTCTTTAAAAAAGTCAAGTGGCTTATTACATTTCTAATAAAGTATTAACACTTTGGTTGCCGGTTGCTTCTGTTATACCTTGATCTGTCTATAAAATATTCGGTATCTTATGAATTTATCCGAATTTTATTGAATAATATAAGCTAATTTGATATATAATTAAATTAGCTAAATTAATAGAGGGGTAAGTGTTTATGGAAACTGTAATTGCTGCTGCTACAGAAATGCAAAATAATTTTGGCAGATATTTGAATTTTGTCATTGAAGGAAACCAGGTCATCCTGACAAAAAACGGAAAAGAAGTGGCTCGCCTGATTCCACGGGAGAAAGCTGTTTCCAGCATTACAGATTCTCTCACAGGTATTCTGAAACACAATACAGATGCTGAAGATGAACGTGAAAAAGATCTGCTGAGGAAATATGCGGCTGTACGTTGATGGCAATATTCTCCTGGATGTGCTGCAAAACAGGGAACCGTTTGTTGCCGATTCGGCGATAATCTGGAAACTTTGCGAAACAAATAAGGCAGATGGCTTTGTTTCGACGCTCACTTTTGCTAATCTGGTCTATGTTATGCGGAAGGAGCTCTCACCGGAGAAAATTGAAGAGGTTTTGAAGAAACTGAGGCTCGTTTTCCGTTTTGCCGATCTTACCGTGGGCGATCTGACCGGGGCTGCAATTCTGCAATGGAATGATTTTGAGGACGCAGTACAAAGCGTTATAGCCGGACGGATTAATGCGGATTTTATAATTACCAGAAATGTCAAAGATTTCAACAGAAGCGTGACTGTCGCATTGACCCCGGCGGAATTTCTTCTGCGGTTGTCATCGCTGACACGATAGCGCTTCGAGGATTATTTTATTCAGGAAAAATTGTATCGTTATTACTATCACATTAATACCCGGGGAATTATTGTGTTACAACTACATTAATTCCCCGGGAAAAAGTGTAGAATGAGGTAGGACAAGATTCGATAAATCAGGAGAATCCTATTTTATGGAAAGAAATTTGAACAAATCTTTATATGCAAGGAACTGCAGCTTTATCTGGTTGAAGAATGGGTGAAGACAGCGGAATAATCGTTTGAGTTGTTTTCCGGTGATTGCTGTCAGCCTGTGTGACAATGTAATATTTTTTGTCGTTGAATCATAAAAATTTACTGACAAAAATCATGTCTATAGAATCATAATGTTTTGTTATAATTGTTATGTAAACCGTAAACGTTTACGGTGAAATCTTTCATAAGGAGAAATAGTATGAAGAAAAGTATTGTTTTGTTGGTTGTCATCCTTTCTCTGGCAATCGCTGCTGTTGCCGGCGCTCAGGATTACAAGATCGGTTACGCGTGCAATAACTACAATGACACGTTCCAGACCTACATTATGTCCTATGCCGATGCTTATGCTGAAGAAAACGGTGTTGACCTGGTTCTGGCTGACGGCCGTGATGACGAAATGAAGCAGATGAGCGATATCGAAAACTTCATCGCTGATGGCGTTGACGCTTTGATCGTTATCCCTGTCAACCCGCAGGGCGTTGAACCGATCATCGACAAGGCTGCTGAAGCCGGTATTCCGTTGGTTTTCGTCAATCGCAACCCCTTCATCGATCCCGATACCGCTGAAGAACTGGAAATCCCGGAAGGCGTTTATTATGTCGGTTCCAACGAAGTCGATGCCGGTAACTTCCAGGCTGAATATGTTGTTGAACAGCTCGGCGAAGATGCCAAATGCGGTTATGTTGTCCTGATGGGCCAGCTTTCCAACACTGCTACCCCGGGCCGCACCGGCGGTAACAAGGAAATCTTTGACCTGTATCCGGGTTATGAATTCCTGGCTGAACAGACCGGTAACTGGCAGCGCGACCAGGCTGTGACCATCGTTGAAAACTGGATCACTGCCTATGGCGATCAGCTCTGCGCAGTTATGGCCAACAACGACGAAATGGCTCTGGGCGCTGTTGAAGCTCTCGAAACCGCCGGTATGAAGGACGATGTCATTGTCTGCGGTGTCGACCTTATCGATGACGCTATCGTTGCTATCGGCGAAGGCCGCCTCGACTTCTCCGCGAAGCAGGATGGTCAGGGTCAGGGTGAAGGCGCTGTCAAGACCGCTGTTGCAGTCCTGAATGGTGAAGAAGTTGAAGATTGGACAGTCATTCCGTTCATCCCTGTTTCTGCTGAAAATGTTGTTGATTTCGTTGAATGATTTGTAAATGATAATATGGAGGGGAGAATATTTCTCCCCTCTTTTTTTCCTGCCATTGGAAAAAATGAGAAATGAGGAATGAGAAATTAGAAATTATCGCATGATCCGGCGATCGATTTTGTTGAAAAATCACTCCTAATTCCTCATTCCTGATTCCTAATTTGTATGGCATTTGGAGGGTAAATGGCTAATGACGAATATTTACTGCGAATGGTAGATGTTGAAAAGACATTTCCCGGTGTCAGGGCGTTAAAGGGTGTGAATTTGAATGTGAAGCGGGGAGAAGTCCATGCGCTTTGCGGAGAAAACGGCGCGGGAAAATCCACGCTGATGAAATGCCTGATCGGAATCCAGCCGGTGACCTCCGGTGAGATCATTTTTGACGGCAAATCCATTTCTCATTACAACACCGCCGATGCCTTGAACATGGGAATTTCAATGATCCATCAGGAGCTGTCTCCGGTGGAATACCGTCCGATCATGGAAAACATCTGGCTGGGACGGGAACCTGTCGGAAAATTCGGTTTGGTTGATCATAAAAAAATGTATGAGGACAGCAAAGAAGTCCTGAAGCAGATCGACCTGGATATTGATCCCAAAACACTGATGGTCAATCTGACCGTAGCTCAGATGCAGATGGTCGAAATTGCAAAAGCGGTTTCTTATAACGCGAAACTCATCATCATGGATGAACCTTCATCCTCCCTGACGGAAAGGGAAGAGCAGCAGCTCTTTACCATCATCCGTCGGCTGAAGGCGGAAGGCCGCTCGATCATCTATATTTCTCATCGTCTGGAAGAAATCTTTGAGGTTGCTGATACTGTCACGGTTTTCCGTGATGGTACGAATGTCGGTACAGCTGCGGTGAAAGACATCACAACGGAACAGCTCATCGCGATGATGGTCGGCCGTCCCATGGACGACATGTTCCCGAAGATCGATACCGATAAAGAAGGGATCGTCCTGAAGGTTGAGCATCTGTCCCATCATAAATATTTCAAGAATGTCTCCTTCGAAGTCCGGAAAGGTGAGATCCTTGGTTTTGCCGGACTGGTCGGTGCGGGACGTACAGAGGTAATGGAAACTATCTTCGGTATCCGTCCGCATACGGAAGGACAGATTTACCTGCACGGGAAACCGGTGGAGATCCATAACCCCGGTGAAGCGATCAACATGGGTATTTCCTTCCTGACGGAGGACCGCCGCGGTACGGGCATCTTCCCGCTGCTTTCCATTGATACCAACATCGCGATTCCGAACTATGACAAATACCTGACAAAGCTCGGTCTGGTGGATCAGAAAGCAGTCGATGAAGCCTGTGCCAAATATGTGGAAGCGATCGAGATCAAGACCCCAAGTCTGAAGCAGAAGATCATGAACCTTTCGGGTGGTAACCAGCAGAAAGTTCTGTTGGCCCGCTGGCTGATGACGGAACCGGATGTTTTGATTCTGGATGAACCGACCCGCGGTATCGATGTTGGCGCAAAGGCTGAAATTTACCAGCTGATGAGCGAATTGGCTTCACAGGGCAAATGTATTATCATGGTTTCTTCCGAACTGCCGGAAGTGATCGGGATGAGCGACCGTATTGTTGTCATGCATGAAGGCAAGATTACGGGAATTTTGGAAAATGGACCGGATATCACGCAGGAAGTTCTGATGCGTTACGCTACCGGTACGGATGATGATTTCTAAAAGAGGATGAATTATGAAAGCTAAAGAGATTTTGTCAAAATACGGTATCGTATTGGTGTTGGTTATTATGGTCGCGCTGCTTTGTATCGTCAGCCCGAACTTCCGTAAACCCGCCAACCTGATGAATGTATTGCTGCAGGCCTGTATTTTCGGTATTCTGGCTCTGGGTATGACACTGGTCATCATTGGAAAAGGAACTGATCTTGCGGTCGGTTCCACGTTGGCGCTTTGTGCTGTGATTTGTGCAAGCTTCGGTCAAAAAGCGACCGCTTCCGGAAAAATTTTCCCGAACATGCCTGAATTGCCGATCATTGTTCCGATCCTGATCGCGCTTATCGTTGGTGTTGCTGTTGGTTTGGTTAATGGCGCTTTTATTGCTTTCACCGGCATTCCGGCATTCATCGCAACCCTTGGTATGCAGACGATCGCCCGTGGTTTTGCGCTGCTTTATTCCGGCGGTAAACCGGTTTCCTCATTGATTCCCGCGTTCAAAACGATCGGCTCCGGACGAGTTTTTGGATTCCTGCCGGTTCCGGTATTGATTTATATCATCTGTATCGCGGTAACCTGGGTCCTGCTGAACAACACCCGCTTCGGGAAACGTGTTTATGCTATCGGCGGCAACATGCAGGCTGCAGAAGTTTCCGGTATCAATGTCAAGAAGATGATCCTGCTCATCAACGCTTATATGGGCCTGCTGGCCGGCGTCGCGGCTGTAGTTTTCGTCGGCCGTACACAGTCCGCTCACCCGGGCGCTGCGACCGGTTATGAATTGACCGCTATCGCATCCACCACCATCGGCGGCACTTCTCAGTCCGGCGGTATCGGTACCGTCTGGGGCGCTGTGGTCGG
Source organism: Flexilinea sp. (assembly GCA_017432685.1). GTDB lineage: Bacteria > Chloroflexota > Anaerolineae > Anaerolineales > Anaerolineaceae > Flexilinea. The sequence goes on from JAFRIR010000003.1 coordinate 13,070, forward strand.
TGCATTGATCTTCTCAGTGCTCCGCAACGGTATGACCATCCTCGGGATCGATGCCTACTGGCAGCAAATCGTTGAAGGTTTCGTCGTCATCATCGGTGTGGTCATCGATATGCGCAAGAACGCCCGAAAAGCGTAATTCAAAATAAGAAATATGAAATAAGAAATAAGAAATGGAGCACACGGGGACTGGAACTTTGTTGTCGCGAAGCCGACACAAAGGGCCTGTCACCTGTGATGCGTCTCCGAAATAAAAGAATCTATTGAATCATATGAGACGGGATTTTTCCTGTCTCATATGGTATAAGGAGAAATATGGAAACTTTGAAAATTGGTATCGCCGGGCTTGGTCGGCTGGGTAAAATTCACGCGAAGAATATCGCTTTTCGGATCCCCGGCGCCTGTCTGACCGCCGCCTGCTCCATCGTTCCCGCGGAACTGGATTTCGCGAAGAATGAACTGGGCGTGACAGATCTTTATACGGATTTTGATGATATGCTCGCAAAAGCCGACATCGATGCGGTTGCGATTGTCACTACCAGCGGCGTGCATTGCGAGCAGCTCTCTAAAGCGCTGGCAGCAGGGAAACATGTCTTCTGCGAAAAGCCGCTGGGTGTGAATGTGGAGGAATGTCTGGAAGCGGAAAAAGCAGTCGCTGCCCACCCGGAGTTGGTTTTCATGCTTGGCTTCATGCGCCGCTTTGATCCTTCCTATGTCTATGCCATGGAAAAGATCAAAGCCGGTGAGATCGGTGAGCCTTACCTGGTGAAAGCTGTCGGGGTCGATCCGGTGAAATCCGTGGAAGGCGCCCTGCGCTTTGCGGCAACCTCCGGCGGGCTGTTCATCGATATGGCGATCCATGACATCGACCTGATGCGCTGGTTCCTGAACGATGAACCGGAAACCGTTTATGCCATTGGTTCTTCCTATGGTTTCCCGCAGTTCGCCGAACTCGGCGATGCGGAAGCCGGCTGTGCCCTGTTCCATTTCAAGAAGGGCGGGATGGGCATCGTTCATACCGGCCGTACCGCCGCTCACGGCTATCACATCGAGACCGAGATCGTCGGGACGAAAGGATCCATCCGTATCAGCCCGATTCCGGAAAAGAACCTGGCGCTGCTTTACAATGAATACGGGGTCGTGACCGAATGTGTGGAAGCCTTCCCGGAGCGCTTCGCGGAAGCTTATCTCGCGGAAGTGGCCGAATTTGTCGACTGCGTCCGCACCGGCCGCAAACCGGATGTGCTGGTGAGCGACGGTACTGCCTCCACCCGCATTGCCTTCGCAGCAACAGAGTCCTTCAAGACCGGCAAACTCGTCGAGATCAAATAAATAAAATAAGGGACGGTTCCGCGCTTGCGCGGAACCGTCCCCCTGTCAAACAAGTCCCTGCCTTATTCTTTCAAATACGCATCCATTTGCTCAACGATTTCCGGAGTCTCATATTCCCCATCCGGACCTTCGATGAGGAGGAAACTGAAGTTATCCGCCAGTGTCTCTTCCGGGTCGATCACGTAGCCGGTATTCATCCCAAAGACATCCTGGAAGTTTGCTGCCTGGTCGGAAGTATACCAAACGGAAAGATCATCCACCGGTACCAATCCGGTCACCATTTCATCGAAGAAGCTGTCGCCGGGTTTTTCAAAGGGTTTCGATGTGAAGATTACGGTGCAGTCCTTTATCTCACCATCGATCTCAAACGCAGCATAGGAATTGTGATGCTCCACATCCGGATTGGAGATGATGATATCCCTGATCTCCTGCGGAAAATCGTAGTCTTCCGCGACTACGGTGAAGGAAAGGATCCCGTACATATCCGCACGGAAATCCGGATGATTGCGGGTCAGGCAGTGAAACAGTTCGTGTGCGATCAGTTCACGGAACCAGTCCTGATAGATGGGATCCTCGCTCACACCGGCCTGCAGCACCGACTCACCGATATAAATTTCCGTTCCATGGGTATAGGCTCCCGCTCCGCACTCCTCCAGCATGGTGGTTTTCGCAAACACAATGCCGTCGGTCGCGGGGAGTGTGTAACCCTGTTCCCGGCAGATCTCTTCGATGGCAGCCATGGCATCATCGATGGCAGCCATTTCTTCCGGGGTAAAAGCCCGTGTTTGTTCAGCCGTGAAGGCTTCCAGTTCTTCCAGTGTCGCGTCCGGTTTCTGCATGCGGTAATTCAGGTCATTCTGGCTGAGATTTTCATAATACTCCCGGTTCGCAAGCAGCATCTCCGCAGCCTCTTCCGCATTTGCGAAACGATAGTCGAAGAAAGCCTCGTCTGTCTCCCGGCTGCCGGAGCTCATCAGATCATAGTTGATGGAATCGAAGAGTTCCGCATTGGCTTCAATCATGGATTTCGCCCCGGCGGTAGCGCGGGAAGCGGCCTTAGAACCGGTAGCATCCGCGAGATCGGCATACTTTGCGATGTCCTGCGGTGTAAAGGCTTTGATGTCACGGATCATTTTCAGTGTTTTCTCATAGGTATCTTCCCCGCTCACTTTATCTTCGATCCCGATCATTGCAGCGGTCAGCGGACCGACCGGTGACGTCAAATCTCCATAAACAGAGGTGATGTAGTCTTCCAGTTCAGAATCATCCATTTGGAGATTCCGCAGGAAATCACCGGCGGTTTCATAGACAGCATACGTCTCAGCGATTTTCGGATCCCGGTAGGAGTAGAACAGGAAGATATAGTCCGCATTGCTGATGATGGTCGAATATCCGCCGTAGGCACTGTTTTTGACGCGCAGTTCCGGGTAAAGCAGTTTGTCATCGAGGATCTTCGAGATCACCCGAATTCCACCGTCGCTCCTGTCATAACCGGTGGCTTCCATGTCGGCAGAAGAAAGGTTATAAACCACGTTTCCGCCGGTCACCAATGCGTTGTGCAGCGGCAGGTCTTCAATTTGAGATGCATAATCCACACTCTCAAATTCCGAATCACTGAATTTGCCGATCAGCTGATACCCCAGGACGGCAGAGCGGATGATGTTTTCATAATTGCCCATCACGGTCAGAACTGCGCCGTTTTTGTTGAGCAGCATATCGCGGATGGCTGCAAATTTTTCTGTCAGAGCGTCCATTTCTTCATCGCTCATCCTGCTGAGTCGCTCCCAGTAAGTCAGTTGATTTTCATTATTCAGATAATAATGATATTTCGGAAGATCAGACCAGGCGGAAGCGGATGCCTTCAGTGCCAACGAAAGCCCGTTTGCGTCCATACTTGCCTGAGCCATGGCGAGGTTCTGTGCGGCATCGCTGCGAATATAATCATAATCACTGAAGTCCGCATGGTACAGGATATCTTCCACCAGTGCGAAACTTTCTTCCAGCGTTTCCGGCAGGGCATACCAGCTGATCTCGAAGAAACTCTCCAGATCCCGGGTTTCCGGGTTTTCAGTGACTTCACCGTACATGGTCATGCCGGTGGAAACAGCGGCTTGCTTTGCCGGCAGTTCTTCACGGGAGTAAAGATCGGTCCCGACATTCTCCAGCAGCCAGTGAAATTCTGTATAGTCAAACAGATCCTCAAACGGGATCATGGAGGAATCCAGCCTGATGCTGACGTGGATCAAAGGAGATTCGATCTCGGATGTTATGACACGAAGTCCGTTGATTTTTGTTTCGGCAGCCGGTGTGTAGGAAACCTCCTCCGGCAATGTCGCGGCTGTCAGCGCGTTCAGTTCTTTCGGCATGTTGATCCGGTTACTTTCCTCAACAAAGGCGTGAAATGCTTTCGTCTCCTCAACCAATGCGTTGATTTCTTCCGGGGTCATGGTCTCTTTCATCTCGTCCAGCTGTGAGCGCAGGGCGGCATCATTTTCTTCCTTCAGCCCCGGAACAGGTACCGTGATCGCCATCACCGCGGTATCCAGATCGGACCAGTATTGCCTTGCCGTCTGATTCAAGTTTTCAACCGTAACAAAGGTTGTCAGATTATTGCTGAAATCTCTGGAAAGTTTCCATGCATCCCGGTCTCCGAATATTGCCCAGTAAACAACCATTTGCTCTGTCAGGTTCAGATAGACAGATGAATTATCCAATTCCATGAGCTCTTCAAACCGTTTGCTGACCAGGATCCCGTTCAGAACTTCTTCGTTGACGCCGTTTTCCAAAAGTTCCGCAAGCGCTTCATCACAGATGGCTTTGAAAGTGTCCTTATCCGATTCATTGATGCTCATTCCTGTGAAGCGCAAAGCGGTTTTCCCTTCGGGATTCCAATCTGTTGTCATGCTTACGGATGCTTCCGGCAGCTGTTCGCGGAACATGCGCTGCAGCGGAGATGATTCATCGTTCATATAAGAGCAGACATAATCCAGCGCTTCCATATCCGTATAATCACTGATCTCAAAAGGCATACCGTAATAAATGATGGCTGCATTTTCAACAGGGGCGCCTTCTTCTGCAGGATAAGAGAAGACCTGTTCATAATAACCGGGTTCCAGAGGAGTGTAATTGCTGTCCTCGATGCTGAGTTCCCGGTATTCATATTTACTGAGAAAATCATTATGCAGCAATTCCAGAAAGTCCGGCAGATATACATCACCGGTCAGGTACATCGTTGCATTGCCCGGGTGGTAGTAGGTTTCATGAAATGCACGGATCGCATCCAGCGTCAGGTTCGGAATATCTTTCGGATCTCCTCCGGAAATGGAGGCGGCATAACTTCCCGGCCAGATCATGCCCTGGTAATTGTAGGAAGCCCGGCGGCTTTGGGAAAGTGCGCCCAGCATTTCACTGTAAACGACGCCCTGCAAGTTGATTTCTCCCTCCGGGTCATCCAGTTCATAACGGTAGGCTTCGCGCATCATTGCATATTTGTTGGACACTGCCAGCGGTTCCGTCAAACCATTCATGTAGAAATCAACATATTTCAGCAGCTGGGCTTCCGAAGTGGATGCCATCGGGTACATGGTATAATATTGTCCGGTTTGAGCATTCAGAAAGGTGTTACTGGTTTTTGCAATCATTTCAAAAAATGTGTTTGCTCCCGGATATTTCTCGCTCCCGCCCAGTGTTGCATGCTCAAATACGTGAGCTATTCCGGTGTTATCGTTGACCGGCGTGCGAAAAGCCATCCTGTAGGAACGGTCGATGTTGTCGTTTGCCAGCCAGTACAGCACAGAAGCCGTTTTGATGTGTTCCAGTTTCACGACAGTCGTGTCATACTCGTCCCAATAAGACACTTCCGTCACTTTAAATCCCTTGATTTCGGTTCCGATTTCGGGAATTTCAAATTCTGTCGGTTGTCCGGCGAAGGCAGGCAGGACTGTCAGCACAAGAAGTATGAAGATTGTAAGAAATATATATTTTTTCATGCGGCTCTCCTTTTGGGCATCTCTAAAAACTCCCAGGCGGGGGTATGGGGGCGGCAGCCCCCGGAAACCTCCCGAGGAGATTCAGAGAATTTATTCTCTGAATCTCCTCGGGACAGAGAAAAATTGATGTTTTTAGAGGTTCCCTTTTGAATTTACTCCATCAGTATTATAATCTTATATCAATCAAAAATAATCATGAAAAAATCGCTGATGATTTGAAAGAGTGTGAAAATTGAAAATTCGTAAACCCGTTTATGCATTTCTGATCCTGATCCCGCTGATCATTCTCTTTGCGGCGGCGATCGCTGTCGTTACGATTCTGGACGTCAGCAATCGCGACGAAGAACGAATTCAGCTCAAAATAGACGGGGTCTCAAGAACACTGGACAGTGTGGAGAAAGATTTTTCTGAGGTAGTTATCGCGTCAGATAAAAAGATCAGATCCGTTATGGAAATGATGCGGCTTCTGCTGCAGAATCAGGTGAAGAACGGACAATACAGGGGAACCAGAATCTTTGACGATGATTTTGTTGTGCGTGTAGCAAACGGGTCTGTCATTTATCCTGATGGGGTGGACGAGATTCCGGGTTTGAGCGCTGAACTGATTGAAAGCGAATGCTTTATGGAAATCCTCTTCTTTGAGGATGCAAATGAAATCATACAGATTTATTTAGTCAGTTCTGTAAGAATTGCGGGCAACGACTACTACATTGACCTGATCCCGTATAGTGATTATTCGAATTCAATTTCGAATACGATCCGGATCGAGGAAACGATCAGTGAAATCGAAAAGGCTTACGAGTGCGTTTTAATCATCGTGTCAAATCCGGAAGCGAAGGGGATCAAAGCATACGGGCCGGAAGAACCGATCAATTTTTTCTTGCTCCCGAATGGTATTGAGGATGATGACATAACTCCGGAAGATTTGGGTATCACCAGAGATTTTTTGCGGCAAAAGCCGGCCTCTTTCGGTTTCAACGGAAAAGAATACAGAAGCTCCTTTAAGCGCATTAATTTTTATGGCGAACCTTATATGGTGATCGTATTGAGTGAAATGGATCGTGAGACGCTGCTGATGCTGACCAGTACGATCCTGTTTACATCGATCACATTTGCTGTGGCTGTCAGTGTCATCCTCTGGCTTTACTGGGTTCAGGCGTATGTTCGGGATAATGAATTGCTCCCGGCCCAGGCTGCATCTTATAAGCCTAAAGAGATCCGGAAACGTGTTTACGCTGTTCTCTTGATTGGCTGCATCGCTGTGATGATCCTGGCTGTTTTTTACCGCTTCCTCAGTAATCTGAACCTGGAAGCGATTTCCAATCAGAACGCACAGGAAACGGTGATGAGCCGTCTGGAAGATGATGAAAAAAATGTTTCTGCCGCGCAGCAGGATGAAGAAAAATGGATCGTTTATTATATCGAACGGCTTGCTGTTATTTTTTCCGAAAATCCTGAGGTCTGTACCAGAGAGTATCTTGAGCAGGTCAATCAGCTGATTGGCAGTGAGTATTTGATGGTTTTCGACGAGAACGGTCAGGAAACTGCCAGCAGCAACGGTCTGATCGGATATTCTTTGCCGGAAACTGAGCGGCTGAAGATTTTTACAGACCTGCTGAAAGGTGTCAAGACGATTTTTGGAGAGATAGAGCAGGATCCGGACAGCCTCAAGAATGTTAAGCTGGTCGGTTCATCGGTTCCTCAAGGAGTTGATGGACCTTATGGTGCGTTGATTGCTGCTGTGGATGTAGAAGAATCCTGGCAGAATGACGAACAGCGCCGGATCCGGGAATTTTTGGAAAATGCCACTCCGGTAGGAAACCTGTGTATTGTTATCGATAAAGAAAAAAATACCGTTGCATATTCAAGCGAACCGTCATTCCTCGGAGAATCTGTGAATGGACTCGAATATAAAGAAGGAATGCCGGATGATATCGAGCTTGATACATTTTCGGTCAATAATATGCGGTATTATGGCTCCTATGATTCAAATGAAAAATATATTGTTTATTATCTGACTTCGAGCGATTTAGTACAGAAAAATTCACTGTTGTTTGCGATTGTTGCCGCGATTGGGTTTCTGGTGGTTGTCGGGCTTGTTTCTCTGTTCATGCTGGCTCCTTACACCAAAGCGCATTTTAAGGAATCGGTTCGAATCAAAGAAGTTACCCGTCATGCGGAAATGATCGATATGGATTCGCTGGACGACTTTTTCGACAGGTCTGATCTCGATGACGATGATGGGCTTTCGCTGAAAGAACGTTGGAAGGCATTGATACCGGAACAAAAAACACACCTGTTTCTCCGAATCTTTTTGGGGATCGTGGTTCTGTTTTTACTGCTGACGCTCACAGAAGCAAATTTCATCGGTGATTTCCGGGGCCGGTCGACAACGAATTTTATCCTGCTGGGAAACTGGAAACGGGGGTTGAATCTGCTGGGATTTGCCGGGTCGATGATCGTGGTGCTGTCTTTTGTGATCTTCATCTTTTTCAAAGATATCCTGTTTCAGGTTCTCTGCTCGGTTCTGGATTCAAAAGCTGAAACGATTTGCAGACTTGTCTTCAGCCTGCTGCAATATACCGCGGTGTTGGGAATGATTTATCTGATCATGGGCTACCTTGGTTTCAATACCACATTCCAGCTGACTTCTGTGGGCGTCATTGCGCTCGCAATATCCATGGGCTCCAAGGATATCGTTGCGGACATTCTGGCGGGGATCTTTATCATTTTCGAGGGCGATTTCCATGTCGGTGACTTTGTGGATATCAATGGCTTTACCGGAATCGTACAGGAGATCGGCGTCCGCTCAACAAAGGTGCTCGGTCTTGGAGATAATTTGAAGATCATCTCCAATCAGAATGTCAAGAATGTGCTGAATATGTCCAAGATGAACACCTGGCTGACACTGGAATTTAAGATTCCTTCGAATGTTCCGCTGCTTGAAGTTGAGGAGCTGTTTGAAAAGGAGTTTCCTTCAATTCCGGAGCGGATTCCCAACATTATCAGCGGACCTTACTACAAAGGTGTCTGGGGCGTTGATTTCGGGAATAAGGTGCTGCATGTCAGTTGCGAATGTCTGGAGCAGTACAGTCGTGTTGTCCGGCGGAAATTGAATCATGAGATCATTGTTCTGCTGGAAAGCAACGGCCATCACCTGGCATAAGTTTGAAGTTAATGGGGCGGTTCCTTTATGGGACTGCCCCCGTTCAAAGGGAAGTTCATGATTTTGTGACAAATTGTCAGACAAATTGTGACATTTATTATTATTTGTCTGACAACCTTTTTTTTTCCATTTTCAGCCTGATTTTTTAGTATAATGGTTATAATGAACGTATCAATATTATCGTTTTGATTTACTATACATGGATCCCCCGCGGGAGAAATGGAGGCTCAATTGGCAGAAATACTCCGGATGGAAGGCATCAGCAAGCGCTTCGGAAATTTTTACGCCAACAAGAACATCAACCTTTCCATTGAGGAAGGGGAGGTGCATACCTTATTGGGCGAAAATGGCGCCGGCAAGTCCACACTGATGAACATTTTGATCGGGCTTTACCAGCCCACGGAAGGGAAAATCTTCTTCAAAGGCAAAGAGGTTCACATCGAATCGCCCGACCATGCCGCGCGGCTCGGGATTGGTATGGTCCATCAGCATTTCATGCTGGTGAAGGCTATGACGGTCTTCGAGAACATCATCCTCGGGGAAAAGCACTCCAAAGGTCTCTTCATCAACCGGGAAGCCCGCCGCAAAGAGATCATCGAGCTCTCCGAACGCTATGGGCTGGATATCGAACTGGATAAGCTGATCACGGACCTGGCAGTCGGCGCTCAGCAGCGTGTGGAAATTTTGAAAGCCCTTTATCACGGGGCGGAGCTGCTGGTTCTGGACGAACCTTCCGCTGCCCTGACGGATACCGAAGTGGAAGGTCTGTTTGCCATCATGCGCAAGCTGACCTCGGAAGGCAAATCCATCATCTTCATTTCCCACAAAATGCGTGAGGTGCTGCACATTTCCGACCGCATCACCATCCTGCGGCTGGGTGAGGTCGTCACGACGGTCAACCGCGGCGATGTGGACGGGCAGCAGCTGGCGGACATGATGATCGGCCGGGAGCTGAAGCCTTCCCATTATGAGAAAAAGGTCGTACCCCATGATCCCGTGGTCGAACTCAAGTCGGTTGACTTCAGCAAAGATAACAAACACAACGGTCTGAACGGCGTGAGTCTTGCGGTTAACAAGGGCGAAATCCTCGGTATCGCGGGTGTGGACGGCAACGGGCAGACCCAGCTGGCTCAGGTGATCGCCGGTGTGATCACACCGGATGCCGGGACGGTTGATCTCGGCGGGAACAAGATCCAGATTTTTGATCCGAATGATTTCATCAATAAAGGGGTTGCTCACATTCCGGAAGACCGCAACCTGCAGGGGCTTGTCGGCGACATGACGATTGCTGATAACCTGGTGCTGAAGGAAACGGAGAACCCGCGTTTTTCCGGCGGCATCTTCCTGAAACAGGGCGTCATCAACCAATATGCCAAAGACATGATTCAAAAATATGACATCCGCTGTCAGGGCTACGATCAGGATGTGCGCAGCCTTTCCGGCGGCAATCAGCAGAAGGTCATCCTGGCCCGGGAAATCGAATCCGAACCGGACCTGCTGATTGCGGTCCATCCGACCCGCGGTCTGGACATCGGTGCGGCGGATTTTGTCCATGAACAGATGATTAAAGCCCGCGCGGAGAATGTCGGCATTCTGCTGATTTCTGCGGATTTTGACGAGATTCTGGAGATGTCTGACAGGATCCTGGTGATCTTTGAAGGGCAGATCATGGGCGAATTTTCCGGGAAGAATCCTCCGATTGAGGAGATCAGTCTTGCCATGACCGGCAACAGGAAAGGAGGAAGGGCATGAAAATTAAAAATGCAACCGGGTTGGTCGTCCCGCTGCTTTCCATTTTGCTGGCGTTCATTATCGGCGGGATCATCATGGCGGCCCTCGGAGCCAATCCACTGGAAGCCATGCAGTATCTGATCAAAGGTTCCTTCGGGACGGTCAATGCGCTGGGAAACACGCTGAACAAGGCGACTCCGCTGATTTACTGCGGGCTGTGTGCCTGTTTTGCTTACAAATGCGGGGTGTTCAACCTGGGCGGCGAGGGTCAGTTCCTCTGCGGCGCCATGACCGCCTGTGTGGTCGCACTGCTGCTCGGTGAAAAAGGTGTCGAGGGGTGGCTGATCTGCCTTCTCTGTCTCATTCTCGGGACGATCGCCGGCGGCATCTGGGGCTTTATCCCCGGCATTCTCAAGATCACCCGGGGACAGAACGAGATGATCATTTCGATCATGCTCAACTATGTGGCGACCCTCTTCATGGGTGTGATCTACACCAACTGGATGCGCGATGCATCCGTTCCGCAGACGCTGCAGGTCCCTCAGGCTGACCGGCTCGGACGTATCTTCCCGAGGCTTCGCTTTACCTGGGGCTTTGCGATCGCGGTGGCGGTCGGCATTTTGATGTGGATCTTCCTCTTCAAAACATCTGCCGGGTTCAAGATCCGCGCTGTGGGCTATAACATGACGGCTTCACGCTTCAACGGTTTCCCGGTCAAAAAACTGATGTTCGTCAGCTTCATCGTTTCCGGTGCGGTTGCCGGGTTGGGCGGCGCTGCAGAACTGATGGGAACGCAGTTCCGTCTCATTAACGGTTTCGGCGCCGGCTATGGCTTTGACGGTGTGGCGATGGCGCTCATCGGTCAGCTGAATCCGCTGGCAACGATCCTGGTGGCGGTCTTCTTCGCTGCATTGCGTGTAGGCTCGACCTCTATGCAGGCTGCGACAGGGGTGCCGACCAGTGTTTCCGACATCATCCAGGCATTGGTGATCATTTTCACGGTCGCGGGGCTGGCGCTGGTTAAACTGCCGGAGTTTGAGGCATTCCGGCTGCGGCTCACATCCGGGAAGAAGGAGGCATAAACATGGACAGCAGCTTTATTTCCAACCTGATTCTTGCCACTGTCCGCATGGCAGTGCCGCTGATTTTCATCGCGACGGCTGAGCTTTACAGCGAACGGGCCGGTATGGTCAACATCGGTCTGGAAGGGCTGGCGGCAATCGGTTCGCTGGTGGGCTTCCTGATGTGCTACATCACCGGGTCTGCCTGGATCGGCATTCTCTGCGGTGCGCTGGCCGGGATTCTGGTGAACATGATCTATGCTTTTGCGACGGTCACGCTCTGCGCGAACCATACGGTCTATGGCATGGCGATCAACATTTTCGCCCCCGCGCTGGCATCCTTCATCAACCGCATCTATTTTGGCGCCGGCAGCCAGCTGAATCAGATCAAACTGATGGATACGGTAAACATACCAAAACTGAAGGATATCGTATTTATCGGAACGCTGATTTTCAATCAGACGCCGATGGTTTACCTGGCCTTTGCGTTGGTGATTTTCACTTCGATCTTCTTCAACCGGACCAAAGCCGGGCTGAATTACAAGGCTGTCGGTGAACATCCGAAAGCAGCGGCTACGCTGGGTATCCCGGTGATCCGTATCAAATACCTGAGCTGTGTGATTTGTGGTGCGCTCTGCGGTATCGGCGGCGCTTATCTGACGACCTGTTATTCCAACACCTTCACCGAAGGCAACATTGCCGGACGCGGTTTCATCGGTCTGGCGGCAGTGATCTTCGGACGCTGGAGTGCGGTCGGGGTGATGCTGGCCTGCCTTTTCTTCGGTTTCTGTGACGCGCTGCAGATCCGTCTGCAGGTGATGTCGATCGGGATCCCCTACCAGTTCTTCCAGATGATCCCCTATGTGGCGACCATCATCGTGCTGAGCATCCTGGGCGGGAAGAAATCCGGTCCGGCGGCCAAGGGGCAGCCCTATCGCCCGGAGGAGAGATAGACATTAGACATTAGACTTTAGACGTTAGACGTTATAAGGTTCATCCAAAAATTAACAGGCGGGGGTATGGGGGCGGCAGCCCCCGGAAACCTCCCGAGGAAATTCAGAGAATTATTTCTCTGAATTTCCTCGGGACTGAAAAGAATTTATCTTTTATATCTTCCGTTAAAACTTAGGATTTAAAGGGAAGATATATAATGGAGTATGGTTTGTGTTTATAAACGGCAGTTTGCAAAATTTGAAGAATAACTGCCGAAAAAATAAAAAAGGAGAAAAAAATGAAAAAGTTTGTTGTTGTTCTGTTGGCTATGGTAATGGCGCTGAGCTTCAGTGTCGTCTCCGCGAAGGACTATCAGGTCGCGATGATCAGCGACACCAGCATCAATGACGGTGGCTGGGGCTCAGCTACCTACCAGGCGATGGTCGATGCTGCTGCTGAATATGGCTGGACCTACAAGTATACCGATAACATCAGCCAGAATGAATATTATGAAACCATCGTCGCTTACTGCGATATGGGTTTCGATCTCATTTATGCCCCGGGCAACCAGTACACTGATGCCGTGCTGCAGGCTGCTGAAGAATATCCGGAAGTCAATTTTGCTCTCCTGAACGGCGCAGTCACCACTCCGGAAAAAGCTTCCAACAAGAACGTCACCTCCCTGCTCCCTGACAAGACTGAAATCGGTTGGATCGCAGGCGCACTTGCCGGTCTGATGACCAAGACCAATACCATCGCCTTCATCGGCGGTATGGAACTGGACACCACTCTCGGCAAATATGCCGGTTACGGCGAAGCTGCCAAGTATGTTGCCGAACAGGAAGGCCGCGAAGTGAAGATCCTCGATGCCGTTTATGCCGGTTCCTTCAGCGATTCCGGTAAAGGTATCGAATTCGCGAAAGCCATGATGGACCAGGGTGCGGATGTCTTCTTCGGTGACGCTTCTGCAGTTGACTCCGGCGCCCGTCAGGCGATCGATGAACATAACAAGGCCGCCGGCGAAATCAATGTTTATGACATCGCTCAGCCGGGTGACTTCCTCGGACAGAATGAGTGCATCATCGGTTCCCAGGTCACCGACAATTCCTCTCTCGTCGGTCTTTCCATGAAGGCTACCATGGACGGCACCTTCGGTGGTGAAGTGATCTACGGTACCCTCGAAAACGGTGTGCTTTCCGCAGGAAAACTCAATGATCTGATCCCGGAAGAGATCCAGACCAAGTACCTGGGCTATATCGACCAGATGCTTGCCGGCTCCTTCATGAAATAAGCCGGTCAAATCTATGATCTGAATGAAAAGGGTGCGGTTTTTGCCGCATCCTTTTTACATACCGTTATTGCACCGAAAAATCCATATGAGGAATATGACATTTTGATTTGAATCGTTATCAAATTATTCGTTTTCTTCAAGAAAACATCTGATAAAATAATAAAAGGGCATCTCTAAAAACTAATGAGCGGGGGTATGGGGGCGGCAGTTATTGCCTGCTCCGTAAGGTACGGGCTGACGCCCGATTTATATTCGGAGCAGGAGCTTCGCCCCACGGAAACCTCCCGAGGAGATTCGGAGAATTTATTCTCCGAATCTCCTCGGGACAGAGAAAAATTGGAGTTTTTTAGAGGTTCCCAAAAATATTGGGAGCATTCATATGAAGTTTTCTCTTCGCGGCAAATCGATAATTCTGATCGTGTTGATCGCTGCTATTCTCGGTTCGGCAGGCGTTTTGGTGAGTAATCATTATATCAAGAGACTGGTAGATGATTCTTACAAAAACAGGGCTTATGAAATCGCGAATACTGTCGCGGTCGTACTGGATGCGGATCAGGTTGCTGTTTTGAAAAGTTCCCTGCTTGAGATTTATCAAAACACAGAAGAAAAGGTGATCAGCGATGATTGGGGATCACCGGCGTTTGATGCCTATATCGCCCGTTTTTCCGGATTGGAAGATACGCCGGAATACCGCTCTATATTGGCTCAGCTGCGAAAAATTCAGGATGTGAATGATGTTGACTGTCTGTATATCAGTATCATTGACGTTCCGACCGAGAAATTTATTTATCTCGTCGATGCTGCGGAAGAAGATCCCTGTCCGCCCGGCTGTCTTGATCCGATTTATGAGGAAAACCGGGACCTTTTGACGGATCCGGAAAGAGGTTTCCCTCCTTACATCACCGATACGGAACCCTATGGCTGGCTTGTCACTGCCGGTGTGCCGGTTTACAATGACAAACACGAAATTGTCTGTTATGCCATGGTGGATATTTCCATGGAGGCGATCCGTGCCCAGCAGAACAGCTTTACCAGAACGCTCGGAATCGTTCTTTTGCTGTTGACAGTCCTCATCTGTGGATTGTCCATATTGCTCATCGACCGTATGCTGATCGATCCGATCAATATGCTTTCTCATGCAGCCGCACATTACAATGCCGGGGTTGACAGCACGGATAAAATTGATTCGCTCAAGATCAAAACGGAAGATGAGATCCAGTCTCTGTATATTTCCATCAAACAGATGATGCATGATATCAACCGTTATATTGATAACCTGATGTCCACTACTTACGAATTGACGCAGACCAGGATCAAAGCAGACAAAATGAATGAACTTGCCCACCGGGATGCATTGACGGGCGTTGGCAGCAAACTGGCCTATGACCAGAAAGCTGCTGAACTGGCGGATTCGATCCGGGAGGGAAAAGCACGCTTTGGTATCGTGATGGTTGATACAAATGACCTGAAAAAGCTGAATGATACCTATGGACATGAACGCGGAAATGACGCGATCCGCAACACCAGCAGGATCCTGTGTGATGTGTTCAAACATTCACCGGTGTACCGTATCGGCGGGGACGAATTTGTGGTGGTTCTTGAAGGCAGGGATTACAACGATATTTCTGATCTGATGGACCGTTTTCATCTGGAAGTTTCGAAATCGCAGGGACAGCCCTGGGAAAAGATCAGTGCAGCCATCGGTTATGCGCTGTATGACGACGAAGTGACCGTGGATGAAGTTTTCCGCAAGGCTGATCACATCATGTATGTGAACAAGCAAAAGATGAAAGCGGGAGCAGCGGTCTGAAAATCAGAGCTTTTCAGCAGAATCTATATGCGCCATGTCAGGAAATGGGGCGCTCAGGATTGCGAAATGATCGACAAAACACACTATCTGCTGAGCCGCAGCAACCGACAGCAGCTCAAAGAAACCTACTTTCATTACAAAATGGATGAAATGACAAAGGAGTGATTATGAAAAACACAAACAAATATTGGTTCATTTTGATGTTGGCAGTGCTTTGTCTTGCCTGCACTGCCATCCCGGGTTTTGCACAAAATCAGGAAAATGGTATCAGCACTGCCTATCAGCCGATCCGGAAAGTGGATCTGGGCGTCAGTTCCCTGACGCTGGACGTGGGAGAACAGTACACCTTTACGGTGAGCTTCGATCCCGAGGATCCGCCTGTCACCCGGCTGACCTGGTTCAATACCGACAACACGGTCGTCGCGGTCAACCAGCTCACCAACACGGTGACAGCCCTGACGCCGGGAACCGCAAAAGTCATGGCGGAAAGCTTTGACAAAGAAGCTTATGCCATCTGTGAGATCACGGTCAATGGCATGCAGGAGAAAGACCTCTCCGGATTGATCGAAGGCAAGTCCCTGCTTACACTCTCCGCGGAAGACCGGGCGAAGATCAAAGCGTCCCAGATCACCCGCTATCTGGATCTGCTGGAAATGTCGGTTTTCAATGAGGAAACCCTCCAAAAGCTTCAGGATCAGTACATGGATGTGATGGCGGAAGTCCGTCCGGGAACGGAAGAAGCGGAAAGCGAACGGGCTAAGGCACTTGGTATGCAGCGGGCATATCCTATGAAAAAACTGCATCTGGTCAGCCTGTACGGTTCACTTTCGCAGATTCTTGAATTTGTCAGAGACAATGAAGACCTGATCCAAATTTTCAAGGGACATGATATCTATATCTTTGACCCGCTCCCGAAATCTGATGATTCTCCCTTACAGTCCAAGGATGCGCAGAACACGAACGCCACGACAATGCTGCAGGGACATGTGGAAGAGCTGACATCTGTCAGCGCCATGCACAAGCTGGGTTATACCGGCAAAGGAGTCACGATCGCCATCGTGGATACGGGACTGAATCGGGATCATGAACAATATGCCGGCAGAGTGATCCGTGAAAACTGTTTCAGCTGGAGCTGGCATTGTAAACCGATACCGGACTGCGTGCCCTGTGATAAGAATGAAAAAGAATGTGACCCGCAAAGATGCTGGGACTGCGATAACAATCTTATTTCTGCATGTGAAGGCGGATCCGTCGAAAATTATGGCAAAACCAATTCTGCCTTTCCCGGCGGCGCGAAAGATTTGGATGAATTCAATCACGGTTCCCATGTAGCGGGTATCTCAGCCGGAAAGGACGGTATGGCGCCGAATGCAAATATTGTCATGTCTCAGGTTCAATCGGAATTTTACAGTCCCGATCTTGTTTCGGAGAAAAATCCGGAAGGATATACGGTAACTTTGTGGAACCATGATATCTATGCCGCCTATGACTGGATCCTGGAAACGCAGGATGAGCAGAAAACGGAAGGAAAACCGATATCTATCCTTAACCTGAGCCTTGGCGCCGGTGCCTATTCTGATTTTTGTGATGCTGATAACCAGAAAGAATTTAAATTTTTTGAGCAATTGAACGAAGCCGGGATCCTTCCCGTAGTCGCCTCCGGGAATGAGGCGAAAGATGGTGAGATTTCCTCACCGGGCTGTCTTCCAAACGGACTGACGGTCGGAGCGCTGGCGGATATTGAAGAGCCTTATATTGTCTCCTTTTCCAATCACAGCCCGCTCGTTGATATTCTCGCTCCGGGGTCAAATATTTATTCATCATATCTGGTTGGTAAAGATGGGAAAACCGGAACGAATACTTACGGATTGATGTCAGGCACGTCCATGGCCACTCCGGCCACCAGTGGAGCGCTGGCGCTGCTCATGGAAGCTGTTCCCGGAAAAACGATAGATGAATATAAATCCATGATCATGGAAATGTCAACCAAAACCGCTGACAAACGGAATAAAGATGCAATAAGAGATGAGAACGGGAATGTAATAAGTTTCAGCCTTACCGAAGTGGATGAAAACGCGAAAAAATTTGATTACACAAGACCGGTTCTGGACTTTTCGAATTTTCCTGCCTATTATGCTGCACATCACCGTCAGCAAAATTCTATGGAATTCTTCCGGATCACAGACCTTTCCCGCCTGATGGATCAAACGCTGCCTAAAACCGGGTTTTCGGCGCTGACAGCGCAGAAGCTTTCTGCACAGCCGTTGAGCGTGCAGTACAAGCCCACTCGTCTGACGCTTCAGCTGCCGACGCTGGATGCGGAAGCCGATATCGTGATGGTGCCTTATATGGACGGGGAATATCCGGTGGAATGGCTGGGTGATGCGGTCGGCATGCTTGAAGGCAGCAGCCTCCCGGGTGAAGGCATCACCGTCCTCACCGGACATAACCACCTGAACACCACCGAAGCCGGTCCTTTTGCCCTGCTGCGTGAACTGGAAGCCGGAGATAACATCATGATCACTGACCAAAGAGGCGCCATGCAGACCTGGCACGTTTACAAGAGCGCGAAGATTCCTGCCGACGGCTTCGCGAAAATCGTGGATGAGATAAAGGAAAACACGCTGGTGCTCATCACCTGTGAAGACGAATCCCCCGACGGCGGCTATTTGAATCGACGGGTGATTCTGGCGGAATTGTAGAGTTTAGGGTATAGGGTTTAGGGTAAAGAGTAAATGATAAAGAGTAAATAGTAAAGAATTAAGGGTTCAGTGTGAAGGGGTTAGAAGCTGTCTATACTCTAATCCCTACTCCCTACCCCCTGAACCCTATACCCTGTTCCCTGTTCAAGATCATGCCAAAATTCTTTTCCTTTCACAAAAGACTAAGGTAATGTTGTTGATCGGAAGCTGAAATTTTCAAAGCATCCATTGCCTGTTGGGTCGTTAATTTCATTGTTTCCATAAGATTTCGAATTGAAGACAATTTTTCTTCTTCACGTCCTTCTTCACGTCCTTCTTCAATTAGATCGTTAACTGCTTTGCACATATCGATCGATTTCTCCTTTCCTGATATTTTTAATTTTGATTTCGTTACAACATTAATAACATTTGCTGTATCCCTGTCCACGGTTTCGAAGCTTTTATCCTGATTCAGCATATTACGCAGTTCATTTTTATCCCGGGAATACTTGATAAATTTCATCACCTGTCGAAAATCTGTATGGAATTTTTCTATTTCATCTTCTGACATCGCCTCAGGACTGATCAGATTGATCCGGTAATCCGGAATGAATTGTGCATAATCCCTGCTGTCTTCATTAAACATTTCATGAAGGCTCATCGGAGCATCCCATTTTTTGTTTCCTAAGTACAGCGTAAGCGTTATCACCGGTAATAATTTATCTTTCTTTGTAAAGCCGGAAAGATATTCATCACCGGACAATCCCTTCCCTTTCTCACAAATATATTTTTTTGCGATGCTGCTGACTTGTCCCGTATAATTGATCGCATCATAAAGCATATTTTTGGGAGGCATTGCATAATTGATTTTTGATTCCAGTTCTGTTCCCAGAAGTACATATACTGCTTTCCCATCTTCCATGATTTGAAGTATCTTCAAAATATCCCGGTACTTTTGAACAGAAGTACTTCCATCATCCCCATATGGAAGAGCAATTTCCGAAATATCTCTTTCTTTCAATTGCTCCGGCTTTATGACCTGGTTCCCGCCAAAGAGAAAATGATTGAATATATCCGCAAAAATATAATTTTGACTGACATATTTCTTCGTTATATCATCAATCTTGCCCATTTGTCTGCTCCTGATTAATATTTTACACTTTTTTTCAGCGAAATTCAATAAACTTTTCGTCTGGGTTTATTATGGAAAGCTTTTCTATAGATGGTGTCTTACAGATGTGCCGCAGAATTCTGAATTAATATGTTTATGGTATTGGATACTGTTTTCATGTTTATCAGAAAAACCCATTTTCTTAGAAATTTATAAGAAAATATAAAAAATATCTTGACAATATTCGAACATAAGTATAAAATATAATTATTAGTAACAAGATGCTAAAAAATTTGAAAGGAGGCGCTGAAAAATGAATACCGCGATGACCGATACAGCCTGGCTGGTTGAAAATGTCAGAAAACAGCAAAAATACGGCAAGTCCGGCGGACGTGACAACCACGGGATCCTGACCGATATCCAGGCAGATGACCTGCCGGATGAAACGCTCCTGGAGTTCAGCGCCGCTCCTTACACCTTTGAGGAAAGCGCCCTGCTTGTCATGGAAGATATGGAAAAGCTCCATTACCTGGCCGGGACGGCGAACCGCTTTTCCGACAAATATCTGAAATGCCTGCCCCAGCTGGAAAAATATATCAGCAAAGCGGGCAGCTTTTGCCTGACGAAAGCGGTTCTGGAACAGAAAGGCTTCTCCTTCCCGGAACTGGAAAACCTGAATACGCTGGACCTGATCGGCAGGGTCTCCTTCCACATCCGCAAATGTCATGCGGCGATCGATGGGCTGTATCGGGACAACGACAGGCTCGGTTTCGTCTACCTGCAATGGGAACTGCGCTGGATCAATCTGGGCGAACGACTGAAATCTACAGAAGCGAAGATCCAAAAAATACAGAACGGTGAACTGAAAGCCGATACACTGCTTCAGCGGGAAGACAGTTTCCGGAACCGTACCGATTCGTCGAAAGAAATCGGTAAAGAATGGTCAAAACGTCCCTTTTTGAACCCTGCTTCCCTGCCGCTGCTCACTTCCATGGCCTCGGATATGCTGCGGAAGGAGCGGATCATCGAAAAACAAAAGCGCGACTACGAACGGGCCGAAGAACGTGCCCTGCGGGCGCTGGGGATCCATCCTTACCCGCCTATGCCGATCCCGACCAAACCGGTCGTTCAGCCGGATGAAAAACCGGCGCCGGAACCCCACCCCGTTGAGGAAGAAATTCCGGAAGGGATGATCACGGAGGGAGAAGCCCGGCGGATCCTGATCGAGGAGGCCCTCCGGCATGGAGACCAGCAGGCGGTGCTGGAAATTCAAAAAGAGGACAGTGATGCGTTCGCGCGGCGCTGGGAACGGCATCTGGATGAGACGGACCTTTCCCGGAAACGTGCCGGTCCCTCTGATGCTAAGCGGAAAAAGCTGAGGGAAAAACGGAAGAAGAAAAAATAGGATACAGGATATAGGATATAGGATATAGGAACAGCCGATCTCCGGAGGATTTCGGCTGCCTGTTTTTAAGGGGTCGGATTTCGGAGACTCATGCTTGTCATGAGTCGGAGGGATCTGACCCCGATTTTTTCACGGGACGCGCTGAAAGAGGGTCAGTACCCGAAGGGGACTGTACCTCGGGGACTCGGCATTTTCCTTGCAGAAATTGATTCAGTCCTCCCCAAGGGTCAGGCCCCTAACGGGTACCGACCCTCTGTTATAAAAAATCTCCGAAAGCGCTCATCTTAAAACGTTCATCAGGAAAAGAAATGATATACTTGATAACTGATTATGAAAGAGAACATTCGGAATTTTTGTATTATCGCCCATGTTGACCATGGCAAATCGACGCTGGCGGACCGCCTGCTTCAGCTCACCGGCACCATCTCCGAACGGCAGATGATGGACCAGGTGCTGGACAGCATGGACCTGGAACGCGAGAAAGGCGTCACCATCAAAGCTTCCGCGGTGCGCATGTTTTATGATGCCAAAGACGGGAAGCGTTATGAACTGAACCTCATCGACACCCCCGGGCATGTTGACTTCAATTATGAAGTCAGCCGGGCGCTGGAAGCCTGCGAGGGGGCGCTGCTGGTGGTGGACGCCACGCAGGGCATTGAAGCCCAGACGCTGGCGAACCTCTATCTTGCGCTCGAATCCGATCTGGTGATCATCCCGGTCATCAACAAGATCGATCTTCCCTCCGCCCAGCCGGAAGAAGTCGCCCATGAGCTTGAGCAGTTGCTCGGTGTACCGGCGGCGGATATCCCCTGCATCTCCGCCAAAGAAGGGCTGAATGTGGAAGATGTGCTGGAAAAGATCGTCAAGCTGGTTCCTCCGCCGACCGGTACGGATGACGCTCCGCTGCAGGCGCTGATTTTTGATTCCCATTATGATTCTTACAAAGGCGTGATCGCTTATATCCGGGTACGAAACGGCGTGATCCGTGCAAACGACATGCTGCTGGCAATGTCCACGCTTACCGATATGAAACCGGTGGAGATCGGCATTTTCAACCCCGGTATGATGACCGTGACTGAGCTTCGTTCCGGTGATGTGGGCTATGTGGCTACCGGGCTCAAGACTGTCCGGGAATGCCGCGTAGGTGACACGCTGACGCTTGCCAATGCCCCTGCGCCCGAAATGCTCCCCGGTTATCAGAAAGCCAAGCCGATGGTGTTCGCGGGCATCTACCCCGTGGAGGGGGAGGATTATGACGACCTGCGGGATGCGCTGGACAAGCTCCAGCTCAATGATGCCTCGCTGGACTTCGTCCCTGAGACTTCTCAGGCGCTGAATTTTGGCTTCCGCTGCGGTTTTCTGGGTCTGTTCCACATGGAGATCATCCAGGAACGCCTGGAACGGGAATATGACCTGGATATCGTGGTGACGGCGCCTTCCGTGGAATATGAGGTGCTGCTCAACACCGGTGAGACGATCCGCATCGACTCTCCGGTCCAGCTGCCGGATGAAGGCAAGATCGCGGAAATTCGGGAACCGTGGATGAAGCTGCAGATCTTCACCCCGACCGAGTTTTACGGCACCATCATGGAACTGGTCCGCAAACGCCGCGGAACCTTTATCTCTCAGGATTATCCCGCACCGAACCGGGTGCAGATGAATTTCGAGATCCCGCTGGCGGAACTGATCGTCAATTTCTTTGATGAACTGAAGTCCCGTACAAAGGGTTATGCTTCCATGGACTATCAGTTTGACGATTACCGCGCGGGCAACCTGGTGAAGCTGGAAGTGCTGGTGGGCGGCGAACCGGTGGACGCGCTGGCGTCGATCGTTCACAAGGAAGATGCTTATCACAAGGGGCAGCTGCTGGTCTCCAAGCTCAAAAAGCTGATCCCGCAGCAGCTTTATGAAGTGGCGATCCAGGCGAGCGCTTCTGGACGCATCATCAGCCGTGCCAACGTCAAGGCTTACCGGAAGGATGTGCCCCGGCATCGTTGCGGAATTTGCCGGCACGCTCCTGGTAAATCAGATATTGACGCTCTGTGGCACTAGAAGCTGTAGCAGACCACCAGTACCCAGCAAATTCAGAGGCAGAGAGGCTGCCATTATCTTGGTAGCCACCAATGACGGCGCCGAAAGCAGTAAGGCCAGAAGTTGGACTTTGCCAACCAACTATACCGCCAGTTAGCCTATCAAAGTCCGTATTGGCCATAACTGCCGTTTTCGTTTCGGGACCAGTGGGGATGTGCCAGTTCTTGGGGCAGATATCTGAAACAGCGGCAATTTTATTGGAGCTTCCTGATACTGTGCCAGCAGTTGCAGCGTAATAGTTATACCAACAGCCTATTTCCTCATTAGTAGAACAATAGTGGCCATCCGTACTATAGGAAGACGTAGTAAAATTAGAAGTAGAT
>JAFRIR010000139.1 GCA_017432685.1 Flexilinea sp.
AAGAGTGCGCAGGATCGATTTCGCGATGGTCGTTTTCCCCGCGCCGGTCTCTCCGACCAGGCCTAATGTTCGGCCTTTTCCCAGCTTCAGGTTCACACCGTTCACAGCGTGAACGATCTGACCGTCTGATTTGTATTCCACTACAAGGTCTTTTACCTCGAGGAACTCCTGATTATTGCTCATATTTCTGTTCCTCTCTTTCTCAGTTCTTCAGTTTCGGATCCAGCGCATCGCGCAGGCCGTCGCCCATCATGTTCAGAGCCAGTACCGTCACGGCAATCGCCAGACCGGGGAAGATCACCAGATGAGGCGCTTGACGGATGAACTGGCGGGAACCGGAAAGCATCGCCCCCCATTCAGGAGCCGGCGGCTGTACACCGAGGCCGATGAAGGAAAGGCCGGAGGCGGTAGTGATCGTCTGGGCAACACCCATGGTCGCCTGGACGATCATCGGGCTCATGCAGTTCGGGATCAGATGATCCATGATGATGCGGAACTTGGAGCAGTTGATGGAGACCGATGCTTCGATATATTCATTCTCACGAACCTTCAGCATCTGGGCACGCAGCATACGGGCCATACCCGCGATTGTACCGAATGCCATAGCGATGATCGTATTTATAAAGCCGGGGCCGAGCACCGCGGACATCACGATCATCATCACCATACCGGGGATCGCCTGGATGACGTCCAGAACACGCATGATGATGTTGTCGGTCTTTCCGCCGAAGAAACCGGCAATTGCACCGATCGCCATACCGATAACGGTACCGATCAGGGTCGCGAGGATACCGCAGCTCAGGGAATAGCGCGCACCGATCAGGATGCGGCTGAAAATGTCACGCCCCAGGTCGTCGCAGCCGAAAAGGTGGGCTTTGGACGGGGTCGCGAACATGTTCATGAAATCCATTTCCGTATAATCATAAGGTGCGATATACGGAGCCAGGATCGCAAGGACGATCTCGATCAGCAGGATGACCAGGCCGAGCACAGCCGTTTTATTGCGGCTCAGCTGCTTCATCACGCGGAGGAATTCGCTGTTTTTCCGCGGTTTTTTCCGGGTTTGTACAGAAGTTTCGGCTATCATGCTTCGGCCTCCTTCTTGATTTTTTTCTTGTTCTGGCCTTCATACTGGGCTTTGATGCGCGGGTCAACGGCTGCGTAAAGCAGGTCGACGATCAGCATACAGAGGCTGAAGGTAATGGCCAGGAAGATCGTACCGCCCTGTACGACAGGATAGTCACGGTTGTTGACAGCGGTGATGATGTAGGTACCCATACCGGGAATCGCGAAGACCGTTTCGATGATCATCATACCGCCAAGCATGTGGCCGAATGTGGAACCGAACATGGTGATGATCGGAATCAGGCCGTTTTTCAGCGCGTGCTTCACGATCACATCACGTTCCGGAACGCCTTTGGAGCGGGCGGTGGTGATATAGTCGGAGCGGATGACTTCCAGCATGGAGGAACGGGTCTGACGGGCACAGGTAGCGAAAGCGCCCATCATGGCAGTGGCTGCCGGCAGGATGTAGCTCTTGAGACCGTCGCTGATCCCCATAGACGGGAGCCAGCCCAGACGGACTGAGAAAAGCAGGACGAACATCAAACCCAGCCAGAAGTTCGGGATCGCGACACCGAGCAGGGCAAAGACCATGGACAGCGAGTCCTGCCATTGGTTTTGATGGGTCGCGGCAACGATACCGAGCGGGATCCCCAGACCGAAAGCGAGAAACAGCGTAACAAGGGTCAGGACCAACGTGCGGGGCAGACGTTCACCGATGGATGTCATGATGCTGACGTTGGTCGCCCATGAAGCACCCAGATCACGTTTGATAAAAACATCGACCAGATAGTTTCCCAGCCGGACCAGGAAGGGATCATTCAATCCAAGTTCTTCGGTTTTGGCTGCGAGAGCCTCTTCCGTGGCAGTGGATCCGAGGATGATCTCTGCCGGATTGCCGGGGCAGAAGGTCATCAGGGTGAACACCAGGATCGCCACACCGAGCACGATCGGGATCATCCACAGAATTCTTTTCAATACATACCGAATCATAGATTTACCTCACAATGATATGGTAAGGAAAGAGGGGAAGCTTTCGGGAATTTAGAGCTTCCCCTCTTTATAGATTACAGATCTGAGATATTACAGGCCGGTATAGCTGGTGGCAGCAGGGGCAATGGTGCCGGCGATTTCATAGACTTCGTTTTCTACGCCGATCTCAGTGCGCCATACACAGTAGTTGTACGGGTTGTACAGACCGTAGGCGATGCAGCTTTCCTTGAGGTAGTTGTGGACCTTATCGATATTCTCTTCGGTATAGCCTTCAGGAGTCCAGGTTTCATACAGCAGGTCGCCGAGGACATAGTCTTTGCGGCTGGTGCCGTCACCGGTGGAGTAAGCATTGGGGTCATAGCGGATCGCCCAGGCGTCAGCGAGGTAGGTACCGCCGATGGTGTTGATGAACATGTCGTACTTGGTGCCGTCCAGGCGGTTGGCAACGATGTAAGCCATTTCAGCAGCATTGATCTCGACGTTGATGCCGGCCTGCATCATGAATGCCTGCAGGACCTGCGCCATGCGGGGCATGTCGCCGTTGCCGGAGCAGAGGATGGACAGGGTCTGACCCTTGTAATCGGATTCCGCGACCAGCTGCTTCGCCTTTGCAACGTCATAAGGATAGTTTTCTTCATTTTCCCATTTCGGGTTGTAGCCGATCATGATCGGGGAGTGGACATCATAGAGGGGTTCGCCGTTGCCGTATGCGAGCGCCTGGATCAGGGCTTCGTTGTTGATGGAGTAGGCAATAGCCTGGCGGAGTTTCTGGTCATTGGCGACCGGGGAAGTTTCCGCACCGGAGAAGAACAGCTGATAGCCCTGGTGACCGGATGTCTTTTCAACGGTGAAAGCAGGGTTGCCTTCATACTGCATACCGGTGGCGATGGGCATGCGCATGACCATATCAACAACGCCGGTTTCCACAGCGATACCCATCTGGGATGCTTCAGCGATCTGGACCCAGTGGATCTTGGAGACCTTCGGGCTGACGCAGGCGGGCATATCTTCCAGAGCCTGCCAGTAATCCTCGCGCAGTTCAATGGTGAATTCGGAGGAGGCAACGAAATTGGTCACCGCGTAGGGGCTGGTGGAGACCAGGGAAGAACCGAATTCGTCCGGGCTGGCTTCGAAAGCGGCTTTGGTGATACCGTAGGTTTCGGTCATGATCTTTTCGAAGGTACCGACGATGTTGCTCTTGAGCTTCAGGCTGAAGGTCAGGTCACCTGTCTTTTCAACGCTTTCGATCTTGTTGAATACCGGTTTCAGCGCACGGGCAACAGATTCCTGGATGAACCAGACAGCGTCGTCAGCGGTGAAAGGATTGCCTGCGGAGTCTTTGATGCCTTCGCGGAGTTCAACGACATAGGTGAAACCGTTGTCATCAGTGGTCCAGGATTTTGCCAGCCACGGGTTCAGAACCTTGTCGCTGTCGAACACACCAAGGGACTCACAGATTTCCGTGAAATACGGAGCATCGCGGTTAACCTCCGGGCGGAAGGGTGTCAGGGAATCCGGAACAATGCTGTAAGCGATGTCCAGAACGCCGTCCTTCGGGGCGGCCAGGACAGTACCGAACAGTGCGAGCGCGACGATCGCGGCAAGCAGGATTGAAAACAGTTTTTTCATGATCATTTTCTCCTTTAATATGGTTTGAACAATGATTTATTCATTGAATTAAATAATACCAGATATTTTTAGTTTGTCAATAGATTATTTCAAAATTCAATGACAAATTATGACAACAATTTTTTCCCCGGGTTCCGGCAGATCCACACCATGAAATTCTGCTGTCAGGATACTGTTTTTACTCGTAAACAGTGCTCATTCCGCTTTCTGATTTATAATAATATAATTTCCGGACATGGGTATTGCCATGAAAATGTAATGAATTTCACTGAACCTGTAATTTCCATATTGACAAAACAAAACTTTTCTGGTATTTTATTTATCAAATAAAAAAACTAATTGTCATTATCATCTGATTTTTGAAAAGGAAAGGTAACATCTGTTATGGAACTCTACAAAGACAGCAGCAAACCCGTATCTGAGCGTGTTGAGGATCTGCTCAGCCGTATGACCCTGGAAGAAAAGGCAGCACAGCTCTGCGGTGATCTGCTTGCCAGTTTTATGGCAAACGGGGAAGTATCGCTTGAATTGCTGCGGGAAAAATTCCCGTACGGTCATGGCCGTTTTACCCAGTTTTCTCTGGCCGGTATCGTGGATCCGGTCCAGATCGCCGAAATCACCAACACGATCCAGCACTATTTTATGGAAGAGACCAGACTCGGAATCCCGGTCGCGCTGCAGGCGGAAAACCTCTGCGGTTATCCCGGTGCGGAAGGGACGCTCTTCCCGGCCCAGATCAACGTGGGCTGCACCTGGGAGCCGGAACTGGCGGAAGAAATGGCTGCTGTCATCGGTCAGGAATGCCGGGCAGTCGGTATCAACAGTGCCATGAGTCCGGTGATCGATATTTCCCGCGACCCGCGCTGGGGCCGCACTTACGAAACCTACGGTGAAGATCCGTACCTGACCAGCCAGATGGGCATTTCCTATATTAAAGGGATGCAGGGAGATAAAACCAACGGACCGGCCTGCATCGCCAAACACTTCCTCGGCTATGCTGAAAGCCAGGGCGGATTGAACTGCGCTGTCAGCCGCATCAACGATCGTGAAATGTACGAAGTATTTGCGACCCCGTTCGAAGCGGCTGCCAATGAAGCTGACGTTTCCGGTATGATGGCAAATTACGGCGAAATCGACGGCATGTGCATCGGTGCCAACAAGAAATATGCCCGGACCCTGCTCCGCGACACCATGAAATTCCGCGGCATGCTGACCTCTGACGGCGCCGCTATCATGAAGATGTATAACTACTTCCACATCGCTCCCACTTATAAAGAAGCGGGACTGCTGGCCAAGAAAGGCGGCCTGGATACCGAGATCCCGGTGGGCGGCGCCTACCGTCAGCTGCCGGATTATGTCCGCTCCGGTGAACTGGATGAAGCGCTGCTGGATGAATCCGTCCGCCGCATCCTGACCATCAAATTTGAATACGGCCTGTTTGAGAATCCCTACGTGGATGTCGAAAAAGTCCGCGAAGCCATGACAAATGAAAAGAAGGCCGCGTTCAGCCGAAAGATCGCCGCCAAATCCATCACCCTTCTGAAAAATGACGGTGTTCTGCCGCTGAAGAAAGGCACCAGGCTTGCCGTGATCGGTCCGCATGCCGACAATATGCGCTATCCCATCTCCGGCTATACGTATCCGGCTTACATCGAAATGATGATGGCAGGTGCAGAGGATGATTCTTCCGTTTCCTTTAACGGGATCGCCGATGAAGCCGCTGCCGCTAAAGACAACGCTGAAAAGAAACCCAAAGGCGGTTCCAATATGTTTACTTCCATGCTGCTGCTTTTCAATGAAGAAGACCGCAAAAAGCTCAGCAACCTGCCGACGCTGCTCAAAAAGATGGGGGCCCGCAGCCTCAAAGATGTCCTTTCCGACCGCTTTGAGGTAAATTATGCCCAGGGCTGTGACATTACCGCTGAGAACACCGATGGCTTCGATGCTGCTGTCAAAGCAGCTGAGGAATCTGATGTTGTTGTCATGGCAATGGGCGGAAACTGCGGCTGGGTCAATGTGACCGGCGGTGAAGGAAAAGACCGCTCGCACTTGTCACTGCCCGGTGTTCAGCAGCAGCTTTTGGAAACTGTCGCCGCAGTCGGAAAACCGATCGTTCTGGTCCTTTACGGCCCCGGCGTATTTGCCGTTCCCTGGGCAAAAGAACATACAGCTGCCATGATCCAGGCATTCATGCCCGGCGCTGAAGCGGGCATGGTCATTGCCGATGTGCTGGACGGTACATCCAACCCCGGCGGACATCTGACTTTTTCCGTCCCGCACCACGTCGGACAGCTTCCGCTGGTTTACAACCACCGGACCGGTTCCGGCTATCATGACGGCGCCGACTCCATGGCCAGCGCGATTTTCTCCGGCGGCTATGTGGATGATACTAATCAGCCGCTTTTCCCCTTCGGACACGGACTGAGCTATACCGATTTTGACGTAAGCGAGATGAACCTTTCCTCCGACACGCTGTCTACTGACGGCGGGATCGATGTATCCTGCACGGTCACAAATACAGGCGACCGGGAAGGTGATGAAGTTGTCCAGCTGTACTATCACTTCTCTTCCGCGCATGTGATCCGTCCCAAGATGCAGCTGATCGCCTTCAAGCGCGTCCATCTGGAAGCAGGGGAAAGCAAGACCCTGACATTCCATGTAGAAGCAGCGGGTCTCGGCTATTACAACGAAGATATGGTTTACGGAGTCGAACCCGGAAATGCGGAATTGAAGCTGGGTGTCAGCAGCGCTGATATAATTGATGAAAAGCACATCATGCTCACCGGCAAACCGGTCGACCTGATGGGGAAACGCTCCTATACCTGCGGTGTAAGTGTAAATTAGGAATATTGAGTGAAGAATTCATCCGGACTCTTCACTCTTGTGGCAATAAAATTTTTACAGCAAAGGTCTTGATTCAGAAGGTAACTTTTTCAGGCAGTGCTGAAACCTGAAACCCGGAACAGGACCCGCTAATTAAGAAAGAGGTGCAAGTTATGTTAGTACCGATGAGATCGATTCTCGAAGCTGCCGATCAGTATCACTACGGTCAGGCTGCCTTTAACATGAACAGTGCGGGGCAGATCGAAGCCGCCATCCGCATTCATGAGCTGTTGCACTCCGGTGCAATTCTGCAGGGTGCTGAAGCTTCCAACGCTTATATGGGCGGTGCAGCCGATTTTATGCACGGCACGATCGAACAGAAGCAGGCCGGTGCGAAAGCCATCGGCGACGCGGTAAAAAAATACGGGGCTGACAGCCCGATCCCGGTAGCCCTGCACCTGGATCACGGAAAAAGCATTGAATCCGTCAAAGCCTGTATTGATGGCGGATATACCTCTGTTATGATCGACGGCAGCAGCCTTCCCTATGAAGATAATGTGGAGCTGACCCGCGAAGTGGTAAAATATGCACATCCCTACGGTGTATCCGTTGAAGGTGAACTCGGTGTTCTGGCGGGTGTGGAAGATCACGTGTTTTCCGCGACAAGTACCTATACGAACCCGATGCAGGCGATCGACTTTTTCAAAAAGACCGGCTGCGACGCGCTGGCCATCAGCTACGGAACTTCTCACGGGGCGACAAAAGGCAAGGATGTGAAGATCCGCCGGGAGATCGCCATCGCTACCAAGGAATGCATGATGCATGAAGGCATCAAAGGATTCCTTGTCAGTCACGGTTCCTCCACCGTTCCGCAGGAATATGTGGAACAGATCAACGCACTGGGCGGGAATCTGGAAAACGCCAACGGGATCGATGTAAACCAGCTGGCCGATGTCTCCCGCGTAGGGATCAACAAGATCAACGTGGATACCGACATCCGTCTCGCCTGCACCCGTAATCTCCTGGTACTGTTCACTGAACATCCGGAACTGCAGAAGAGCCCTTCCATCGGTCAGATTTGGGAGGATATGCGGGCAAAACCGAAGAATTTCGATCCGCGGAATTATCTGAACAGCATCATGGACACTGTCATCACCGGCGTGATCCCGGATGCAGATGTAAAATTGGTCGTTGACTGCATGAAAGACGGCGTAATGGAATCCATCGCTCCGTTACTGGTCCAGTTCGGCAGCTATCGCAAGAGCCACCTGATCAAGCCGTGCACGCTCGAACAAATGGCTGAGCGCTATAAGAAAGGGGAGTTTTAATGAAACATCTTTGCCTGAACCTGAAACGATTTGATGTTCCTGTCCCGATGGGCGGCGTTAATCGGCTGGCGGAAGGAAATGTCTGGGCAGAAACCATTGTCTCCAATACAAAAAACGCATTAGAGCAGTACCGCGGCAAAGCCCGTTTCCCGATGTATTTTCCGGAAGCTCATGTCATCCCGGCTGCACAGGCTGCGGGAAATGACAGCATGATCGAAGTCGGCTGCCAGAGTGTCTACCGTGCGGATGTTGCTCCGGGTGTCAATTTCGGGGCTTACACCACCAACCGCCCGGCTGCCTCCATGAAAGCCCTGGGCGTGACCAGCACCATTATCGGCCACTGTGAAGAACGGGCAGACAAGCTGGGCGTACTGCAGGAAGCAGGAGTGACTGATACGGCGGCCGTGAACCGTCTGCTGAACAAAGAAATTCAATGCGCCGTTGCTCAGGGAATGACCGTGACCTACTGCATCGGCGAAAAAGCCGAAGAACGGGAAGCCTGGCAGGACGTCCTGTCCGAACAGCTTGTCATCGGTCTGGACGGCATCGATACATCAAAAGTCATCATCGCCTACGAACCCATCTGGGCAATCGGTCCCGGAAAAACACCTCCTGGTGCCGACGTCATCGCTCCGATCGCTCAATTCATCAAAGAGAAAACAAACGGGATGCCGGTAGTCTATGGCGGCGGTCTGAAAAAAGACAACGCTGCCATGCTGGCTTCGATCCCCGAAATCGACGGAGGTCTGATCGCGCTGACCCGTTTCCAGGGAGAGATCGGCTTCTATCCGGAAGAATATCTGGAAATCATCCGTATTTATATGGAAAATTGCGATAAATAAGGAGAAAGTGTCATGAACCTTCAGTTTGAATATGGTCACGGATTCATGTCCGCAAATTTACCCGATACCACCGACGTATTTGTTCCGGGAGAAACCGTTGCGGATCCGCAGTGCCTGCCGCAGGATTGGGACAGCCTGTATCAGGCGACCCTTGAATCATTACGGAACCCCATCGGTATGGAACCGCTTGCCGAACACGTCAAAGGCAAGAAAACTGTCGTTTTCGTTATTCCGGACATCGTTAAAGGCGGATGCCAGGCGACAAGCCACCGCAAGGTAGCGATCCGTGCCTGTCTGGATGAGCTGTATGCCGCCGGGATCAAAAAAGAAGACATTCTGCTTCTTTTCTCCAACGGCCTCCATCCCCGCACCCCGATGAACGAAGCGAAACAGATCCTGGGAGACGATCTCTTCAATGAGTTCTGGTACACCGGACAGATCACCAGTCATGACAGCGAAGACTATGACCATCTGGAAGATCTGGGGTTCACGCCCTACGGCGACCATGTGCTCATGAACAAATATGTATTTGATGCGGATGTCGCCATCCTGATCGGCCATACCCAGGGCAACCCCTACGGCGGTTACTCCGGCGGATACAAGCACTGTGCGACCGGCATCAGCCACTGGCGCAGCATTGCCGCCCACCACGTTCCGCAGGTCATGCATCGTCCGGATTTCGTCCCCGTCAGCACCAACAGCCTGATGCGCGACAAATTCGACCAGCAGGGTATGTGGATGGAAGAAAAAATGGGCAAGAAATTCTTCTGCTGCGACGCGGTTCTGGATACAAAATCCCGTCAGATCGAAATCAACTCCGGCTGGGCAAAAGAAATGCAGCCGGTCAGCTGGAAGACCGCGGACAAGCGCACATACGTCCATTGGGCGGAAAAGAAATATGATGTGGTCGTTTTCGGCATGCCTACCAACTTCCACTACGGCGCCGGCATGGGCACCAACCCTATTCAGATGATGCAGGCGCTCTCCGCTCAGGTGATCCGCCACAAGCGTGTACTCAGCGACCGCTGCGTTTTCATCGTCTCCTCCATATGCGACGGCTGGTTCCATGAGGAACGCTGGCCGTACCTCCCTGAGCTATACGAAATGTTCCAGCATGATTACATGCAGATCCTGCCGGACATGAACCGCTACGGTGAATATTTCGCGACCAACCAGGAATATATCCGCAAATACCGCTTCGCCAACGCTTTCCACCCGTTCCACGGTTTCAGCATGATGAGCTGCGGACATCTGGCGGAAATGCACACCAGCGCGATTTACATCGTCGGCGCCAGAGAACCGGGCATCGCCCGCGGTATGGGACTCAAGACCCGTGCCACCTTTGAAGAAGCGCTGGAAGACGCAAAACGCAAGTTCGTCGGCGGAAATCCGAACATTCTGGCCCTGCCGAAGACCTTCACCACTGCCGCGGTCCATCTGTGCATGAAGAATCCGGAAGAAAACAGCCATTACCGGGATGATGCACCGAGCCATCCCTGCGGCTGCTGATTAAAAAATCGGACAGGAATCAGATAATATATCTGATTCCTGAATGCTGTAACAAGGAGGAACACAGCACCATGATCATTCTGGTATTCCTGATCTGTCTGGCAGCCAGCACGATCGGCGGCATTTGCGGCATCGGCGGCGGCGTGATCATTAAACCGCTGCTGGATGCCATCGGCATCATGTCCGTCTCGACTGTGTCTTTTCTGTCCGGGCTGACTGTACTGGCCATGGCCTGCATCAATGTCTGGAAGAACCGTAAAGGCGGCGAACTGGACGCAAACCGCAGCATTCCGCTGGGAATCGGCGCCGCTGCCGGCGGTATTGCGGGAAAGTATATGTTTTCTGCGCTGAAAACCGCTGTCGGCAATGACAGAGTTGTCGGCGCTGTCCAGTCGATCGTACTGTTTTTACTGGTGCTGGGAACGCTCCTCTATGTTTTATACAAAAAACACATCACGACCCGCAATGTCACCGGTGTGATCGTGCCTGTTTTGATCGGCCTGTTTCTCGGGATCTGTTCGTCCTTCCTCGGGATCGGAGGCGGCCCGATGAATCTGGCTGTACTCTATTACTTCTTCTCGATGAGCACAAAACAGGCAGCAGTCAACTCTATACTGATCATTCTGCTCAGCCAGATCGCAAGTCTGCTTATGACGGTCACAACCGGCACCGTTCCGGTTTTTGAATGGGGAAACCTCGCAGCGATGGTCAGTGCAGGCGCGTTGGGCGGTTTCATCTCAGCCCGACTTCATAAAAAGCTGTCATCGGAGCTTACGGACAAGCTGTTTATCGGATTGCTTATTGTGATCCTGGGCATCTGTGTCTACAATACAGTCAGAATGCTTTCCTGATCGAAAGGGGGAGAAAAGGGAAATGGACAGGAATTTGGTTATCATTCATGGCGGCGGCCCGACTGCTGTTATCAACGCCTCATTATACGGAGCGATCCGGGAAGCGCAGAACAGTCCGGAAGTGGATCGCGTCTTCTGCGCCATCGGCGGTACCGGCGGTCTGATGAAAGAACATCTACGGGATGTAACGGATCTTTCCGATGATGAGCTGAAAGGGCTGCTCACCAGCCCGGCTTCAGCTATCGGATCCTCCCGGGACGCGCTGGAAGCCCCTGAATATGAAATGATGGTCGGCATCCTGAAAAAATACGGGATCTGTTACGTCCTCATGAACGGCGGGAACGGCACCATGGATACCTGCGGAAAGCTGCAGCAGCACTGCGAAGGTACGGATATCCGTGTGATCGGCATTCCGAAAACGATGGATAATGATCTCGCGATCACGGATCATGCTCCCGGTTTTGCGAGTGCCGCCCGTTATATGGCCGGTTCTGTCGCGGAGCTATGCTGCGACGTGGATGGTCTGCCCATCCATGTGGTCGTATGTGAAGCATTGGGCAGAAATGCCGGCTGGGTCACTGCCGCATCTTCTCTGGCTTCAGACAGCTACGGACACGGTCCGGACCTGATCTATCTCCCGGAACGGAATTTTGACGAAGAAGCCTTTCTTCGGGATGTGCAGAAGCTGATCGATGAAAAAGGCTGCGGCGTAGTCGTTGCCAGTGAGGGTCTGCATTACGCGGACGGCACTCCGATCGTCGAACCGATCTTCCAATTCGGACGTTCCACTTATTTCGGTGATGTTTCCTCCCATCTGGCACAGCTCATCACCCGCAAGCTGCATTATAAAGCCCGCTCGGAAAAACCGGGACTGCTGGGTCGTGCATCTGTCTACTGGCAGAGCCGTATTGACCGGGAGGAGGCCGAAGCCTGCGGACGGGAAGCAGCCCGTGCTGCCATCGCGGGTGAGACTGCCAAAATGGTGGCTATCCGCCGGCTATCAAATGAACCGTATAAAAGCGAGACCTTCCTTGCGGACATCAAAGATGTGATGCTGACCGAACGGAAAATGCCGGATGAATTCATCAACGCTGAAGGGAACGGCGTTACCGAAGCTTACAAAGAATGGGTCCGCCCGCTGCTCGGCGATCCGCTGCCGAAGCTGATGAACCTGAGAAATTAGGTTTCAGATGTCAGGTTTTAGGGAAAAGGGAATAGAAATATGCTGAATATAACGATCAAAGATCAAAAGAATCTTGTTACGCCGGAAGAACTTTCTCAGGCGATGAAAGACGCTGGACCCATCCTCAAACGGGCTCAGGCAGGGGAAGAAAAATACGCGGACAGCCAGGGCTGGCTGGATCTTGAAAAATGGGCAGGGGAAGACACACTCTCCCATATCGAGAAACTGGCAGCTGAAATTCAGGCTGACAGCGACGCCTTTGTCCTGATCGGTGTCGGCGGAAGCAATAACGCCGCCCGCAGCGTGGTCAAAGCGCTGGCTGATGGTTCCAAAGTTGAAATCATCTATGCCGGGAATACGCTCTCACCCCATGCACTGAACAAAATGCTGAAGAGCCTGGAAGGAAAAGATTACACCATCGACTGCATCGCCAAGAATTTTGAAACACTGGAACCGGGTTCCTCTTTCCGCATTCTGCGTGAAGCCATGGCAAAGAAGTGCTCCCCGGAAGAAGCGGCAAAGCGCACCATCTGCACCGGCACCTTCGGGTCCTCTCTGGAAAAACTCTGTGAAAAGGAAGGCTACACTTTTGTCCCATTCCCAACCGACATCGGCGGACGCTACAGCGCATTCAGCTATGTCGGCCTGCTGCCGATGGCCGTCGCGGGCATCGACATCCGTGCTCTGGTCCGGGGCGGGAAAGATATGGCCGCGCTGCTGCATGAAACCGGCGCGGAAGATAACCTCGCGCTGAAGTATGCTGCACTCCGGAACCTCTATAACCGGAAAGGCTATGTCCTTGAAATGATGGCCGCCTTTGAACCGCAATTCAGATGGTTCTTCAAATGGTGGGTCCAGCTCTTCGGTGAAAGCGAAGGGAAAGACGGCAAAGGTATCTTCCCGGTTGCGGCGGAGTACTCCGAAGAACTGCACGCGGTCGGTCAATACCTGCAGGACGGTACGCCGCTGATGTTTGAGACCTTCCTGAATGTAAAGGAACAGGATTCCAGCCTGGTGATCCACAGCGACGGGAAGCAGGATTATTTCGATTATCTGAACGATAAGGACTTTTTTGAGATCAACAAAGCCGCTTTCGAAGCTACACTCACTGCGCACAGCCAGAAGATGCCCTGCGTGATCTTTGATCTGGACCGGCTTGACGCTTACCATTTCGGGCAGCTGTTTTATTTCTTCCAGTTCGCCTGCTACGTTTCCGGTGAGATTCTCGGCATCAATCCCTTCGATCAGCCTGGCGTGGAAGCCTATAAAGGCTGGATGTTCAAGGCACTGGGGAAATAATAGCGTTCATAATGAATTGTTCAAAACATTGACCGGGAGCGTCGGATTACCGACGCTTTCTTTTTACACCTGTTCCCCACGCCCGCTATCCACATATGTGTATAGTGATTTTTTGAAAAAGAGCAGCCCTCATAATATGATCTTTACATTTATTGTCATTTGTTGATTTATACGACATAATTATTATGAATCATAACAAAATCGGTTGTTTTTTCCAGAATTTTTCAGTAATTCTTTATTCATATTAATCATAAAAAAACACTTGACATAATAATGAACCTGTAGTAAGATACACACGTGTTTACATATTTTTGTTTGTTTTTTTATACGGACCGAGGTGCCGTACAAACAATAAGGAGAAAAAAATGAAAAGACTCGTTATCCTGCTGCTCGCAGCTGTAATGCTGCTCTCCGCCGCCGC
>JAFRIR010000140.1 GCA_017432685.1 Flexilinea sp.
GACCGGCCATCGCCAGGTTTACACTCGCATTAAGATTGATTCAATTAAGGGGTAATGAGAAATGGCACACAAAAAGGGTGGCGGTTCAAGCCGCAATGGTCGTGATTCGAATTCACAGCGCCTGGGCGTAAAACGCTTCGGTGGTCAGTCTGTTCTTTCCGGAAACATCCTGGTTCGCCAGCATGGAACGAAAATCAAGCCGGGTAAGAATGTCGGCGTTGGCAGTGACTATACACTTTTCGCTACTGCTGAAGGTACAGTGGTTTTTGAAACCCTTCCTACCGGCCAGAAGCGCGTCAATGTTGTCCCTGCGGCGGAAGAATAAGAAAATGCTCGTCCGTTTCTCGATGTGACAAGAGAAACGAATCGCGAAAGGAATAAACGAAATGAAAAAAGATACCCATCCGACTTACTATTACGATGCGAAGGTGACCTGCGCATGCGGTAATACCTGGACTACGGGTTCAATCAAGAAAGAAATCCGCACTGAAGTTTGCTCCAAGTGCCATCCGTTCTTCACCGGCCAGCAGCAGCGCCTGCTTGACATGGAAGGACAGGTCGATCGCTTCTATCGCCGTCTGCAGGCCCGTCAGGATTTCCTGGCTGAAAAGCAGACCCGTGAAGAGAGCAAAGATGTTACCAACACGAAGCTTGCTGATCTGGAACTGAGCGCTGCCAGCGTCAAAGCCTGGGCAAAAGTCGGTTTTGAAAAGGCTTCCGATGTGCTCAACGCTCTCAAGAACGGCGACCAGGCTGTTCTCGACCTCGATGGCATCGGCCAGTCCCGCTTGATTGAAGTCAAGAAAGCCATGCGCTCCAAGGGAATTGAAGTCCCCGGTTCTGCAGAGTAAGATAGGCCTTTTTAGAAATTTGAGAGCTGCCCGAAAACGGCAGCTCTTTTATTAATTCTTTATTAGAACCACTTGTTTTTAATGTCAATTTGGTTTAAAATATTATCAGAGGATAATTTGATGGCAAGGAAGAACGCGTCTGTAATTATAGACAATACACCATATGATGATGTTTTTCGAACGATGATGGTCGATTGCCGTCAATTGTTGATTCCTGTTATCAATGAGATCTTTGGTAAAAATTATTCCGGAAAGGAAAAAATTTTATTCAGTCAAAATGAGCATTTTCTCAACCGGAAAGGTGGAAAAACACAAAAACGGATAACTGACAGCGCTTTCGACATTATTGGTGAAAAGGAAGATTCCTATATTTTTGAATGTCAGTCAACTGCTGATAATACACTGGTTATTCGAATATTTGAATATTCTGCACAGGATGCTCTTGATAAAGGTGTTTTGGTACAGAATAAACTGAAAGTAAAAATTCCAAAAGCTGCTGTTTTGTTTCTCCGGAGCAATTCCAATACACCTGATAAATTGGAAATTGAATTGGAAACGCCCGGTGGTACAGTTCGTTTTGATATACCTGTTATGAAAATGCGGGATTATTCAATTGATACAATTTTTGAAAAAAAATTATTTTTTCTGGTTCCTTTTATTCCGTTTTTATATGAAAAAAGATTTTCTTTGTGTGAAAAGGATGCTGGTGAACTTGAACAGGTAAAAAGTGAATTCAGCTCTGTAATGGAAAAACTTGAAAATGCAACTGCAGAAAAAAATATTTCAACATACAATTGGCGTGTAATAATTGAAATGTCAAAAAAAGTTTTGGAAAATATTGCAAAAAAATATGAGAATGTAAGGGAAGGAGTTGGTAAGATCATGGGCGGACGGGTTCTTGAATATGAAGGAAAAAGCATTTATAACGAAGGAATGGAAGCCGGGATGGAAGCCGGAATGGAAGCCGGAATGGAAGCCGGTACGAAATTAATGGCTGTTCGTTTTTACAAAATGGGTTTTTCGCTTGAATCAATTGCCAAAGCTGCCGAAGTATCTGTTGACCTCGTTCAGAAATGGATCGCTGATTCAATAGAGGAACCTGTTGCAGGATGATTGAAAGAATTTCAAGACAACGATTTTCTGGAAAGTGAAAGCCGGATAATGCCTGATTTTGTACATCTTCACTTACATACCGAATATTCCCTGCTGGATGGGTTCAGCAAGATCAAGAAAGTGATGAAGCGCGCCAAGGAAATGAATATGCCTGCGGTTGCGATCACTGATCACGGGACGATGTTTGGTGTGGTGGAGTTTTACATGGCGGCACAAGAGGCGGGGATCAAACCGGTCATCGGGTTGGAAGCTTACATGGCTCCCCGGAATATGCGTTCCCGGGATCCGCGCGACAAAGGTGCAAATCATCTGCTGCTGCTGGCTGAAAACCAGAAAGGCTACCAGAACCTTCTTGAAATCGCGTCTGCCTCCCAGCTGGAGGGTTTTTACTATCACCCGCGCATTGACCATGAATACCTTGAATCTCATGCGGAAGGGCTGATCTGCACCACCGCCTGTCTGGCCGGTGAGATCCCTTCCATGATCAAACGGGGAAACGTTGATGGGGCACGGAAACGGCTGGAGTGGTATCTTGACCTGTTCGGACGGAACAATTTCTTCATCGAACTGCAGGATCACAACATTCCGGAACTGAAGGAAGTCAACAAAACGCTGCTGGAATTTGGCAAAGAGTATAACCTGGGTTTTGTTGCGACCAATGATGCCCATTATGTGGATCCCGGAGACTGGAAATATCAGGATATATTGCTTGCGATTCAAACCGGCGCCAAGCTGACGGATGAAAAACGCTTCCGCATGAGTGACCACAGCTACTATTTTCGCTCACCGGAAGAGATGGAGCGTCTTTTCGGCGATGTACCGGGGGCGCTTTCCAATACTGTCGCGATTGCGGAAAGATGTTTTGTCGATCTGGAACCGCACGGTTATCATCTGCCGATCTTCCCCCTGCCTGAGGGTGAGAATGACCAGTCCCAACTGCGGAAAGAGTGTGAGAAGGGGCTGATCTGGCGGTACGGAGAACATGCCGAAGACAAGGTTGTCCGAGACCGTCTCGAACATGAGCTGAATATCATCCATACCATGGGTTTTGACTCCTATTTCCTGATCGTGCAGGATCTGGTGAACCATGCCAAGGAATGCAACTGGTGGTATAACGTCCGTGGCTCCGGCGCCGGTTCCATGGTGGCTTATACGTTGGGGATCACGCCGGTTGAGCCGCTGAAATTCAAACTGATTTTTGAACGTTTTCTGAACCCGGGGCGTATTTCCATGCCGGATATCGATCTGGATATTCAGGACGATAAACGTTATAAGCTGCTGCAATACTGCTCCGATAAATACGGCGAAGACCACGTTTCCCAGATCATTACTTTCAACACGCTGGGCGCGAAGGGTGCAGTCCGTGACGTTGGACGGGTAATGGACGTTCCGCTTTCGGAAGTAGACCGGGTCTGCAAATTGATTCCGACGGGCACGAAGATGCCGCAGAGCGGCAAACCGATCACACTCAAAAACTGCCTGGAAGAGGTGCCTGAATTCAAGCAGGCTGTTGATGAAAGCCCTCAAATCACGGAACTGGTGTCTACCGCTGCCGAAATGGAAGGGGTTGCCCGCAATGCCGGTACCCACGCTGCCGGTCTGATCATCACGGATATCCCGATCGTGCAGTATGCACCGCTTCACCGTCCGACAAATGGCGCGGATGACAACCCGATCAAATCCGTCGCTCAATTTGAGATGACGATCGTTGACCGCATGGGTCTGCTGAAGGTGGATTTCCTCGGTCTGATCACACTGACAGTGATGCAGAAATGCTGCGACACGATTTTCGAAAGACACGGTGTCAGGCTGACGCTTCAGAACATCCCGACAGATGATGCGGATACCTATAAATTCCTGGCGGACGGGAATACTGCAGGTGTCTTCCAATTGGAAAGTACGGGCATGACCCGTTACCTGATGGAAATGGGTCCGAAAAAACTGGAGCACATCATCGCGATGGTTGCTCTTTACCGCCCCGGCCCGATGCAGTTCATTCCTTCGTATATTGAGCGCATGAACGGACGGGAGGAAGTGAAGTACCTCCACCCGCTGATGGAACCGATTTTTGCGGAGACCTATGGGATCCCGGTTTATCAGGAACAGATCATGTTTGCCGCTATGGACCTTGCCGGTTACACGGCCTCTGAATCCGATGACCTGCGGAAAGCGATTTCCAAGAAGAAAAAGGACAAGGTTGAAAAGCACCGCATCAAATTTATTGACGGTGCACAGAAAAACGGTGTTGCCAAAGAAACAGCGGAAGCGATTTTTGCGGAATGGGAACAGTTCGCAAATTATGGGTTCAATAAATCTCATGCGGCTGACTACGGTGTGCTGGCCGTCCAGACCGGTTACCTGAAATGTCATTATACAGTCGAATTTATGACCGCGATCCTTTCAGCGAACGCGGGAGATTCAGCCAAAATCGCCTTTTACATCAATGATTGCCGACAATATGGCATCAGCGTTCTGCCGCCGACCATCGAGACCAGTTTCTGGGACTTTTCTGTGGAAGGAGACAAAAGCATACGCTTTGGGCTCGGCGCGATCAAAAATGTCGGGCAGGGCGCTGCGGAAGTGATCATTAACGAACGGGAAAAGAACGGTCCGTTCAAAGATATCAACGATTTTGTCGGACGGATGGATCTGCGCCAGGTCGGGCGCCGGGCTCTGGAAAGCCTGATCAAAGTCGGCGCTATGGACGCTTTCGGCGAACGCGGTGCGCTGCTGGCAGCGTTGGACGATATGATGGCCACCAGCGCTTCCAAGTACAAGGGCGCCGATTCCGGGCAGATGGGACTTTTCGATATGTTTGATATCCCGCTGCAGAAAATTACCCTGCCGGAAACGACACCGATTGAATCCCGTGAAAAGCTGAACTGGGAAAAGGATCTGCTCGGACTTTATGTTTCCGATCATCCGCTGAATGCTCATCGTGCGGCGCTGAAACGTCACAAATGCGTCGACCATGCCAAATTGGATGATCTTGAACAAAACGCTTATATCACAATGGGCGGTCTGGTTCAGTCAATGCGTCATATGCTGACGAAAAAAGATAACCGCGCGATGTGCGCCATTAAACTGGAAGACATCAACGGTGATGTCACCGATGTGGTGTTTTTCCCGAAAGTTTGGGATCAATACCGTGATATCGTTCAGGTGGATGCTCCGATCCTGATTGAAGGACGCCTTGACAAGACACGCGGGGCGCCGCAGCTATCAGCCTCCAAGGCTTCATCGCTGCTGGTGAATGGGATCGCGGAATCGGACGCCTATTATGCCGATACCTATACGGAAGAGGACAGGATCGAAGAACTGACACCGGAAGCTCAGGCCGTCGCCGGGAACAGAATTTCGGAAGCCCCCGGTTTTTACGGTCCTCCGCCGGTTGATGACAGCTGGTTTGATGAGCTGCCTCCGATGGAAGATGTCCCGATGATGA
This sequence comes from Flexilinea sp., assembly GCA_017432685.1. GTDB lineage: Bacteria > Chloroflexota > Anaerolineae > Anaerolineales > Anaerolineaceae > Flexilinea. The sequence continues at coordinate 5,410 of JAFRIR010000140.1, forward strand.
CGGATCCGTTTGACGATATCCCGCCGGTTCCCGCGGATGAGATGCCGGATGCCTGCGGAGCGCTCACGGGACCGGCTGCGGAAGCAGGACAAGCAGCCACAGAGGGTGTAAAGGATTTGATCGCGGATAAACCGACGATTGCGGCTGCTCCGAATACGCCGGGAATGGTGAATCATGATTCCGTACAGCCTCCCCGGGCGAAGTCGAACCCCCAACCATCTGATTCGAAGGATGTATCACGGTCTGTTGAACTGATGGGGTCGGATGACGACGATGACCCGCCTTTCGATATTGATGAACCTGCTGCAAAACCCATGACAAGGGGAACTATAAAACCGATTTCCGAGGCCAACATCGGACCGCTGAATGGCTTTTTCTCTGATCCGGAAGAGGATAAGGCTTCGGAGGTTCCGTCACAAAGTTCTGTGATTGGAAAAGAAGTCTCTGACATTTCTCCGGTGATTTCCGGAATGGTTTCAGATTCGGGTGTGGAGACTGTGTCGGATGGTTTGAATGATTCAGACAGTGTAGACAGTTTGGATGAAGAGCTGTTTTCCTTCGATGACAAACCTCAGCCGAAGATGCTGACGGTGGTCGTCCATATCGAACCCGATGCTCAGCCCGGTTCTCCGGGCCGCCGTATCCGCCGTCTGCACGGTCTTGTCTCATCCTATCCGGGCAGAGACCGTGTGGCATTCATGATTTATGAAGCCGGGAAAATGTATCTGGTTGATTTCCCGAATGTTCACACGCATGTCTGCAATGATCTGCTGAACAAACTCCGGGAACAGGTGGGTGAGGATAACATTCAGATCGAGGATAAAGCCCCTGTGCGGTAAATGTGACGTCTTTTTCTTCCTCACTATTTTTGAGCTCCCGTCTTGACGGGGAGTGCGGTTTGCATATAATTATTAACGCCTAAAAGATGGTATATTTACGTTGAATTGAGGAGTATAACAAATGACACCACTTCCGAAACGAAGAGTTTCCAGTGCCCGACGTGATCGCCGCCGCGCGAATGATTTCCTCACCCCGAAGAATCTGACCCAGTGTCCGAACTGCGGTGAGATGTGCCTGCCGCATACAGTTTGCCCGAGCTGTGGCTACTACAAAGGCCGTGAAGTCATCAACGTCGAAAAGGACGAAAAGAAAGACTAAATATACCAATTTCGAACCGAAGGGTACATTGGTTCGGTAAAACAAAAAATGTCGGATTTTATCCGACATTTTTTGTTTTACTGTTTGAAGGGAAAGTTGGAAAAACACTTTCCTCCGGAATTGATTCAGGATTTTTTTGTGAATAAGCGGAAAATGAAAAGCACCAGACAGGCGCCGGCAAGCTGGAGCACAATGTTCCCCGCAAGGCTGTTGGAGCTGATGCTCAGCAAATTGGCAACAAAATTACCGACAATGGAACCAACCCACCCAAGAAGGATGTTCTTCAGTAGCCCACCCTCGCTGTTCATGATTTTCCCGGCAAGCCAGCCGACGATTGCTCCGATAATGATTGAAGTTAACCAACCCATTTTTTACCTCCGTAAAGTTATTTTCACAATTGCAAATGTATTATAATCCATAGTTTTTTATAAACGTGATATCCTTGCGTATTCTAATTTTATTCTAGCCCTTGTTTAAGGAAACCTCTAAAAGCACCGATTCCTTTCTGTCCATCGGAGATTCAAAGAATAAATTCTTTGAATCTCCGATGGAGGTTTCCGGGGGCTGCCGCCCCCATACCCCCGCCCGGTAGTTTTTCGAGGTGCCCTTAATTGTTCAGAATCCGGTGACGCATCACAGAATATAGCCCTGCTGTGCCGGCTAAGCGGCAGCATCAGAGCAGCCTTCGTGTGCTGCGTCCAATTGTTACCCCTTATTTAAATATGCCATAATCTTTTCTGTATCATAACTGCGTATGACCACAGTGGCTCCGTCCAGCGCGATATCTTCGTCCGTTACAGCGATTTCGGCATGCTCCGGTGTATCGACAAGTTCGGATGCCATCAAAGCGAAGAAATCATAGATGTTGAAGAGCTTCGTCATCTCAAAATACTGCGTCAGGAAGTTCATGTTGTCCGAGGCTGCGATTCGTGAACCGTTTTCGTTGGCGATGTTCAGCCAGACGAAATCATTCGTCGTCAGGTCAAGACCGAACAGATAAGCGAAGCGGGATGCGCAGTTAATCGTGAAAGAGGATTTCACTGTTTTCGGCTCAAAGACCTCCCCGCTGTCAGCCGTGTCCCGCAGCATGTATCCTGCCCGGCAGACGCAGCGGTCAAAGGTAACGCCGCCGGAGTAGATGTTATTGCAGAAAACCAGATAGCGGATTTCCGGCTTCAGCTTCCGGAAGGTTTCCAAATTGATGTCAAAAAATTCCGACCCGCCATTGAACCCCGATGTTTGATCGCCGGAGAAGGTGATAGCTTCGCTTTGATTGAACGCCATGTTCCGCCAGGAGAATTCTGTCCGGTTGAGGTTTCTATCCAGTCCGAAAACGGAAAGGTCGATGTCGTTGACCTTTTCCCAATAGGTGAAAGCCCGAAGTTTTTTCCCTTCCGACAGCGGGATCCGTGAACCTTTCGTAAGCGTGCCGAAGCCGCTCTGGCTTGCCCCTTCCTGCAGCGGCAGGGCGATGTTTTTCATCGCAGGATCAATATAAACCTTCCCGAGTTTTCCTTTCAGGTTCTTTTTCAGTTTCTCCATGATGACATCTGCTGCTGCTCTGCGGTCCCGGTTCGCAAGATTGGTTTTTCTGCTCCGGGATTCTTCTGATGTCTCAGTATGTTTCCGCATTTTATTATATTTAACGAACTTAAAGGTTCGGGGCGATTGCGGCTGTGCGTAGTAGTGGAACATCATCTGCAGCAGGATGATCGTGTTGTCCGTGTCAATTTTCCCGATGATTTCCCGCACCTCATCATCGGATTCGCAGCGGCTCAGCAGATAATCCAGATTCCGCAGTAATGCCCCGGACCCTTTGCGGCGGACGAGAAGCTCCGCAGCAGTGGGCGCTCCCTTGTCAGCAATTGTCTTTTCAAATTCTGAAAGCGCCGAATGGTTTTCATTACCGCGCATGGCATTGAGGAATTCGATCCCTTTCAGGTCGGATGTCTTGTAGTGAAGGTGATGCAGCAGCCCGGTCCAGCGTGCCTTTTTCTCATAACAGCTATTGGTGTCAATCTTACCGGCAGCGATCAGCCTGTCGATGACTGCGGTCAGGAGTTTGCGGTCCTGGTTTTTCAGATTCAGCTTGTCGGGATTTTTGTTCCCGGCAGAGCGGTAGTTCAGCTCATCGGCGAGCTTCGGCACATCGGAGAGCATCAGGAATTTGGAGAGTCCCGGGTCTCGGGAATCGATCAACAATCGGAAGCAGGTGTTTTTTGAGGCAATGGTCTCCGGGGTGTATGGATATGTGTGGATATATTCCAGCACAAGAGTATATTGTTCATCGGAGAGCGGCCGGGAGCCGGAGAGTAAATCTTCCGTATAACCCTTTAGTTTTTCAATTGCCTCTTTTTCCGTGAGGACGGAAAAATCCTTTACCGGAGTTTTTTCGTTGAAGGCTTTGCGCTCGATCTCTTCTTCGAACAGCGAGTGCCCTGCTTCGTCAAAGTTTCCCAGTCCGTAGGTATTGTAATAATGCAGCAGCTGGTCGATGAGCAGCTCCGGCATGGAGAGCTTGCGGACGCTTTCCGGAAAACCCAGGTAAAACGGTCTTGGTACGGCGATTCCGATGATTCTCGAGGCGGTTTGGATCATGACAGGCTGCAGCAGTTCCGCCCCTGACGTGATGCGGATGTTGAAGAGGTTCGCAAGGCTCAGACGTGTTTCCGCACATGCATCTGTCAATTCTTCCGGTTGGTTGACGAAGTAATGATGATTGAAGAGATAATCGACAAAGACTCTGTTCACAGCAAAAACTCCTTTCGAATCTTATGTCAAAAACCGGCGATATTATCTGACTAAAGTTTCAAACAAAATTTGAATAAGGAAGTAAGTCAGATTAGCTGCCGGTCAACTGATTATGACATAACAAACGGCGATATTACCGGATTTTTCGCAACCCAGGTTGGGACTCGAACCCAAATCTCTTGCGATTAAGCAAGCGTTTTTGCCTTTAAACTACCAGGTAAAGAAAGAGGATGTAAACCCGGTTAGCTGCCGCTGTTACTATTATAGCGGATGGATCCGGGATGGAAAAGAAATTTCATAGAAAAGTCCGGCGAAATCAGCAGATTAGTTGCTGAGCGACGTTTTCCCGATTAAACTACAGCACCTCGAGCGATGCTGACGGGATTCGAACCCGTTTATCCGCATTTGGACGCGTGAAGTAAACCTGCTTAGCTGCCGGACTGCTTTGATTATAAACGAAAAACATTCCGTTTCGGTTCAGGAGTACCTATCCTTTTCTATATCCTGTATTCTGAATCCTAAACCCTAAACCCTATACCC
>JAFRIR010000141.1 GCA_017432685.1 Flexilinea sp.
GCGGTAATGATGTGATGTCATGCCATACAGTTTTTCGGTGGAAAGCTGACCCAGCTGGGGGAATGTCTGTCCCTGCGTTTGCAGCGCGTACTTCGTTACGCACAGGCTGCCGAGATATTTGATGCCCTTTTCGAGCTGGATACAGCGTTTGAGATATTTGGAGGAGAAACGGTTCTCGTTGACGGCCAGGTCAAAGACAAATTCTACTTTGCTGAGCATGCGCAGGGACATTTCCTCGAACCCAACCGGGTCGGTGCTGTAGCTGTCGATGGATTCAAAGGGAAGCTGCGCTTCCGCTTTGGCTTCATCGCTTTTGTTGGCTTTGTTTTTGTCAGCCAGGAAACTGTTCATTTCCGCGATCATCTTTTTGTCGTCAGCCTGTGCCATTTCTCCTCCTTTCACATCAGGTAGAGTGTTGCTTGTGACAGCGGGCCGGTTGCCCGGCGCACCGCAAGGATACATCTATTATCAGGACTCAGGATTGGAATACCATCATCCATAACAGGGCAACGCAGGTGCAGAGGGAACCGTCTCCGCTGTCACTGATGTGAGTTAGTCTTTTGACAGATGGGGACGGTTCCACTCCGGCACCGAAATGATAAACACCTTTCAACAGGCTGCACCTGTTCGGTGCCTCCGGGCGAAGCTCCTGCTCTGCATTGAACCGGCGAAGCCGGCACCTCACAGAGCAGGGCCCCACTGTCAATTTCCTATATCCTATATCCTATTTCCTACTTGTCTTTTAGTCTACACCATTCTTTAAAAAAAGAGAACCGACAACAATGACGGTTGACTTTTCTTTAAAAATGTGGTAGGGGACGGGTCCCGCAGGGGCCTGTTACCTGGGGACTCGGCATTCAATTACCAGAGGTTGACTCGTCCTCTCCGAGGTACAGGCCCCTGCGGGACCCGTCCCTCTATAACAAGCGGGGTCAGATCCTTCCTGCTCATGCTACGCACAAGTCTGCGGAATCCGACCCCTGAAAATTCAGCCTATAACCACTCCTCTCCGTCTTTTTGCCTTATAATTGATTAAATACAGGAGAATAAAAGAAATGTCTTCAATCAAGAAAGAAGCTGAACGATGTCTTAAGTGTAAAAAAGCTATGTGCTCAGCGCACTGCCCGGTATCAACGCCCGTGCCGCAGGTCATGGATTTGTTTTTAAACGGGGAAATCAAAAAAGCCGGTGAATTGCTCTTCGCCAACAATCCTCTTTCCGCAGTTACGTCCATAATTTGTCCACATGAAAAGAACTGTACCGGCCACTGCGTTCTGGGAAGAAAAGGAGCCCCGGTAGAGTTTTACCGCGTTGAAGAATATATCTCAAGATTTTACCTTGAGACAATAGAGATTCCTGAAATAAAAAAGAACGGCATCAAGGTTGCTGTTACCGGAGCCGGACCAGCCGGAATAACAATGGCGCTTCTGCTGCTTTCGGAAGGCTATGATGTTACGCTGTTTGAAGCCGAGGATGATATCGGCGGTGTTTTACGATACGGGATCCCTCCGTTCCGTCTGCCGAGAGATCTTCTTGACTTATATAAAGACATCATGCTTCGTCTTGGCGTGCATTTCAGACCGAACACAAGGGTAGGCTCCAACATTATGATAGAAGACCTTTTCCCGGACGGATATAAAGCGGTATTCGTTTCCACCGGGACGGGCAGGCCAAGAAAGCTCGGCCTTATCGGCGAGACCCTCGGACACGTTCATTTTGCGATAGATTATCTGAAATCCCCCTATGCATTCAAACTCGGCAGACGCCTGGTCGTGATCGGTGCGGGGAACGTGGCAATCGACGTGGCAAGAACCGCAATAAGAAGCTCCCATTCTTTTGTCACGATCCTTCATTATATGGGGAAAGATGACATGACAGCCAATCACGACGAAGTGGAAATGGCTGAAATAGACGGTGTTGAATTCATTCACAATGCACAGGCAGTCCGCATCATGGAAAACGCGGTAAGATACGTTTATGTCAAACGAACGGTAAACGAGGACGGGAGTCTCAGTTTTGAAGAAGATTACACACAGGTCGCAGACATACCGGCAGATTCCGTTATCATTGCGATCGGACAGGGTCCGAGCGCGGACATCGTCACCGCCGGTGTCAAGTTGACACAGCGGGGGCTGTTTGACGTAAATGAATGGGGTGAAACAGATACTCCCGGTGTTTTTGCGGCCGGCGATATCGTCTCCGGCCCCAAGACCGTCGTCGATGCGGTCGCGTTTACGAAAAGGGTATTCAGCAGAATGGAAGAATACCTGGAGAATAACTGATCTTCGGAGGGGAGGACCGGGATTGGACTCCGGCTATATTGGCAGTTAGGGGGATTAATTGGATATTTCCAAATACAGCAAAAACGCGAAGATACGTTTGATGGGATAATTTAGCTTTGAAATACCCGGCAAGTGCAATCTCGTTGTGTACACAAATCAAGGACACTCCCCCCAGTTGCCAATATAGCCTGGACTCCTCCGGCTCCTGATGAATTTGACAACAAACGGGAAATGTATTATAATAAGAGCAGATAAAAAGAGGTGCCGCCGGTAACGGCCTGGCCTTCCTAAATAACTATTTCATTGAAATAGCCGTCCAAGATGGCAGTCCGGGACGGCTATTTCTGTTTAACATCCGTTTGATCTGACGATCTGTCGCGGCCGATCCGATATCCCAGCGTGAAACTGGCAATACACAGACTGATCACGGCGATGAATTCGCTCAAAGTCAACATAAGTTCCCCTCCTTTCCGGTCAGACTCGATGCAGACTGCATCGGCGCTTCCCATACACGGAGGGGCTAAACAGTCAGTCCCTCCGTATAAGCCGGAAGGCCAGTCCGTCCACCATATCTGGCGGCACCCCTTTTATTTATATCACAATAGATAAAGGAACGCAGCACGGGATACAGCCCTGCTGTGCCAGCAATGCGGCAGCAGCAGAGCTGTCTCCGTGTGCTCATATGGTGTTCACCATCTCTTCCTTTCAGCCAATATGGGTTATAATGGACCTGATGTTATTATTCTTATTTTTGAGGTACCAAAATGAGTGAAAAACAGATTCGAGACTGCAAGGTTCTGATCATCGGCTCCGGCCCTGCCGGGCTGAGCGCCGCGATCTACACCGGGCGGGCGGGACTGGCTCCGATCGTCATCTCCGGGCCGACTTTCGGCGGGCAGGCCTCTCTGACCGCGGATATTGAAAACTATCCCGGTTTTGTGGAATCCGTCAGTGGGTCCGAATTGATGGACAAGTTCAGCGAACAGGCCAGAAAATTCGGCGCGGAGATCGTCTCCGATGTGGTGGAAAAGGTCGACTTTTCCGCCCGGCCGCTGATCGTGGAGACCGGCATCACTACCTACCGCTGTGAACGGGTCATCATCACCGCCGGCTCCAACCATCTGCCGCTGAACGTCCCGGGCGAAAAGGAATTCACCGGGCGTGGGGTTTCCTACTGCGCCACCTGCGACGGTTTCTTCTACCGCAAGAAGAACGTGGCCGTTGTCGGCGGGGGAAACTCTGCTGTGGAAGAAGCGGAATTCCTGACACGCTTCGCCGCTTCCGTCACCATCATCCACCGCCGTGACTCGCTCCGCGCGGACAAGATCGTACAGGACCGGGCTTTTGAGAACCCGAAGATCCATTTCTGCTGGAATTCGGTCGTCACCGAAATCGTCGGGGAAGAAAAGGTCACCGGACTGAAGCTGAAAAACGTCAAGACCGGCGAAGAAAGCCTGATGCCGATCGATGGTGTGTTTGTTTTTGTCGGCACCAAAACCGTCACCGATATCTTTGAAGGGCAGCTGGAACTCGAAAACGGCACCATCAAGGTCGGTCCGGATATGCAGACCTCCGTCCCGAACGTCTATGCGGCAGGGGAATCGGTCGACAGCCGCTACCGTCAGGTCATCGTCTCTGCAGCCCTCGGCGCCCAGGCAGGGATCTCTGTTTCAAAGACTTACTGATAAAAAGACAAGGATTGTTCAGTGCGCGAGTCACGGCAACCTGTTTTGTTGACTCAATTCTGAGTTAACAAAACAGGTCACAGTGGCTCGTCCTGACGACGCAGCACGAGATACAGCCCTGCTGTGCAGACTACGCTGCATCAGCAGAGCAGTCTCCGTGTGCTCCATTGTTGGGTACGAAACAGTTCCTGACTCTTATGAATCACCCCAATTTGCTCCGAACATTTTCCGCATATAGTCTTCGCGCTCGTTAAACATATTCAAAATGTAGATTCGTTCATCATCGGTGTCGTAAAAAATATAATTTTTCTCAGCATGAATGACCCGGTAGTCAACATCGATGCCATACATATCACGGATCGAAGCACCAAGGTTTTCAAATGTCTGAAGTGTGCAGATTTTTTGGTCAATACTCCTGAACACTTTTTTCCGTACTTCATTCCCAAACTGAAAATCCAGGTAGATACGAAGTTCCCTGATTTTTTCCCTGTAATCCGGAGAATAGACAATTTCCTTCATACTCAGATACCCATCTCTTTACGGATTTCGTCAGAGCTGACCCAGCCTTCACGGTGTCCGCGTTCTTCGGATTTTTTCACTTCGGAAACAACAGCATAAGCTGCCTTGAGACGGTCCAATTCTTCTGCCTCTTCAAACGTCATGATCGCATAAGCGCCGCGGCCGTTTCGGGTCAAATACACGCGGCCCCGTGCATCCACTTCGTTCAAAACTTCTGTATAATTTCGTAAATCGGAAATCGGGCTGATTTGAAGCATAAGTACAATTCCTTCCTTTTTTTCTTAAATTATATCCGATTTGCTGCATATTTACAAGTATATATACCTGTAAATAACTGGCAACAAATAACAAAATACCGGAAACACCATTTGATGTTTCCGGTATTTTGACTATTATATCATTTACAGAACGTGCACAGATTCCGGATCAAAGACCAGACAGCACTTTTCGCCGACGTTGTAGGTGCGCTTGTTCTTCGGGTTATGCTCTTCCAGCTTCACCAGCGTGTTCCCTACCATCACGTGATAATTCTGATAGGATCCCATGAAACAGGAGAGCACCACATCACAGGGCAGGCCGCCTTTGTCGGCAAGGGTCGCAGCTTCCGGACGCAGTACGATGGTATACTCTTTGCCGTTTTCCATATCCGGATTACCGACTGCCTTCACGGAATTGCCCTCAATATTGAGCGTCACATAATCACCGTCCCTGCCGGTCATCGGCCCTTTGAGGAAGTTCGCTTCACCGATAAAGTCCGCTACAAACTCGCTCTTCGGGTGATAGTAGATCTCCTGCGGATTGCCCATCTGAGCGACCACACCCTTTTCCATGATGATGATCTTGTCGGAAAGGGCCATGGCTTCGGACTGGTCATGGGTCACATAAATCGCAGTGATCCCGACTTCCTGCTGGATGCGGCGGATCTCGGTACGCATGGACACACGCAGCTTGGCGTCCAGGTTGGAAAGCGGTTCATCAAACAGCAGAACGGACGGTTCAATCACCAGCGCACGGGCCAGCGCCACACGCTGCTGCTGGCCGCCGGAAAGCTGGTTGGTCATACGTCCTTCCATACCTTCCAGACCGACGAGCTTCAGCATGCCCAGAACGCGTTTTTTGATCTCATTCGCCGGGATCTTCCGCAGCTTCAGGCCATAGGCTACATTATCGAACACATTATAATGCGGCAGCAGCGCATAACTCTGGAACACCATGGCGGTATCGCGCTTGTTTGGGGTCAATTCATTGATCGCTTCATCTCCGATATAAATTTCCCCCTCATCCGGGCTTTCAAAGCCCGCGATCATACGCAGGGTGGTGGTTTTCCCGCAGCCGGAAGGCCCGAGCAGGGTAACAAAGGATCCGGGTTCGATTTCCAGAGAGGTATCCTTCACCGCATAAAAATCCTTGCCCGTTTTCGGATCCTGATAAATTTTTGAAATATGGTCGAGGCGTACGCCTTTCTTAACTTTTCCCATGACTAATCCTCCTTGATCTTTCTGCTGGTGCCAAAATATTTTGTGAACAGATTCATCAGCAGAACGGCACCGTAGGTGATGATGATCAGAATTGTCGCAAACGCGCAGGCCAGGCTGTAAGAACCTTTTTCAGCAAATTCATTGATCTGCACCGTGATGAGCAGAAACTGCGGCGTCACGAGCAGGATGATAGCAGAAATGGCCGTGATGGAGCGGACAAATGAAGTCACAAGCCCGGAGAGGAAGGAATCCTTGATCAGCGGCAATGTGACCGTCATAAAGACCTTAAAGCTGTCAGCGCCCATGTCATAGGCAGATTCTTCGATGGATTTGTCGATCTGACGCAGCGCTGAGATACCGGAACGGGTACCTGTCGGCAGCGAACGGACGATGAACACGATGATCAGGATCAGCCCCGTGCCATAGATCCCCTGCAGGAAACCGGTGTGAAATACACCGCCGGAGAACCCGCGGATGTAACCGACACCGAGCACCGTACCCGGGACAGCCATAGCCAGCATGGAAACCGCTTCGATAAACCCTTTTCCGCGGAAATTCCGCTTGACCACCAGGTAGGAGATGATCATGGAAAGCAGCGCAGTGATCGGGGAAGCAATCAGCGACAAAACAAAGGAATCTTTGAATGCCTTGAAACCTTTATAGCGGGTAAAGACCAGCTCATACCATTTTGTGGTGAGCGGGAAGAAGGTACGACCCCAAGTCGGGAAGAAGGACCCGATGGGAACACAGATATACATCAAAATCACGAAGATCGCAGCCAGTGTACACAGGACAGTGAGCGGAATTTTGACGCTCTTGTCTTCCATCAGCATACGGGCACGGGAGGCCTTCCCGGTCAGTGTCGCAGCAGTCTTGGCTTCGAGATAATATTTCTGAACCGCAAACATCAGCAGGGTGATGCACAGCAGCACCACAGCCATGGCAGCCGCACCGGCTTTATCGTAAGCGCCGGTGATCTGCAGGTAGATCGTGGTCGCCAGCGTATCGTAGGAGCCGCCGATCAGCATCGGGTTGGCAAAGTCAGCGATGGACTCGATGAAAGTCACCAGAAAGGCGTTGCCCAACCCCGGCAGCAGCAGCGGCAGGGTCACGTCGCCGAAAACACGCCAGCGGCTGGCGCCCATATCCCGGGCTGCCTCTTCCAGGGAAGGATCAATGTTTTTCAGCAGACCCTTGAGCATCATGTAACAAACCGGGAAGAAAGTCAGCGTCTGAACGATCACGATTCCCCAGTAACCATAAACGCTGTTGTCATAAATGCCAAGAATATGTCTGGTGATGATCCCTGCCTTACCGAAAAGCATGATCATGGAAAGAGAAAGCACAAACGGCGGGGAAACCACCGGCAGCATGGAGACGACCTGGAACAAACCGCCCACAAATTTATTCAGCCGGACATATACTTCCACATACGCGAAAAGCAGACCGACAAAAGTCGAAAGCAAACCGACCACAAAACCGACTTTGAGCGTGTTGGTGATGGCACGGATAAAGTTTGGCATCGAGAAGATCCGCTGAAAAACAGAAAACGAAAAACCGCCATCGCCCACAAAACTGTCCACCAGAAGGATCGCCAGCGGATAGAGAATAAATAAAGTCAGAAAGGCAATCAGCACGCAAATGGTCGTGACCATGATCGGATCGGCCATCAGTTTTTTGCGATCCAGTGCCGCGCCCTGCCGGGTTCTTGCTGCCATAGTACCCCCTTTCAAAAAAAAGAAATCAGAAATCAGAAATAAGTGTCAGGGAAAAATATTTACCGCTTCAATAATTTATTCTGACTGCTGATTTTCCTGCATTAAAGAAAGGATGGCGGACAATTCCGCCATCCTGACAGTACATAACAAGTTTATTTTGTCTGGAAACGATCGTCGCCGGTGTTCGCGCCGGAGTTGGCGAGAGCTTCCATGACCTCACCGATGTAGGTCTGGATGTTGGCAGTGGCATCTTCGAAGTCATAATCCATGACATTTTCCGGATCAAGACCGAAGTCATAGGCAGCCTGCGGCTGTTTAGCATTGTCAAGGACAAGGAACTGGTAGGAGCCGTTTTCAGCACCGAGTTCAACACATTCCGGAGACAGCGCATATTCGATCCACAGTTTCGCGGCATTCGGATGAGCAGCGCCCTTGAAGATGGCGGTGGCGCCGATCTCGAAGGAAGTGCCGGTGGACGGGATCACGAGAGCGATGTTGTCATAACCGTTGTCCAGGATCTGGGTGATGCCATCATGCAGGAAGCCGATACCGACAACACATTCACCGGTACCAACGTTCTTGGACGGGCCGGAACCGGACTTGGTATAGACTTCGATGTTCTTATCCAGGTCGACAAGATACTGGATGCCTTCATCGTGACCGTATTTCTGGATCATGGTGTTGATGACCAGCTTCGCGGTACCGGCAGTGTTATAGTTGGACAGCCAGATCAGGTTCTTGTATTCGGGTTTCAGGAGGTCAGCCCAATCCTGCGGAGCTTCGATGCCCATGCGGTCCAGTTCTTCCTGGTTGACCATGAAGCCCAGGATGCCTTTGTAGATGCCGAACCAGTAGTTATCAGCATGTTTGTACATCGGACCGGTCAGGTGAGCAGCGTTTTCAGCATCGTAGGCTTCAAGCAGGCCTTCGGAAGCGACCACGTTGTACGGGTCAGTCGTACCGCCGAACCAGACGTCAGCAGACGGGTTGCCGTTTTCTTCTTCGATCTTGGCCTGAACTTCACCGGTAGACAGACGCTGATAAGTGGTTTTAATACCATAAAGATCCTGGAAATGCTGGGTGGCTGCGGACAGATATTCTTCTTCGCAGGAACCATAAACGACCAGTTCGCCTTCTGCTTTGGCAGCGGCGATCAATTCGTCAGACTGAGCCATGGCTCCATTAACGAGAACCATGAGGGCAACGAGTACGAGTGCAATTATTTTTTTCATACGTCTTACTCCTTAATTATTATTTCGGCTAACGCCGATTTCACAATAAGATTTGCTTTTACAGCAAAAAATATTATAGCTTCAGCCGGCAAAAAAGTCAATAATCGGAATAGTGCTGATTTTCCTGTCAACCCCGTGAAAGTATTCAGGTTTTTCAAGGAACCGGCAGCATGATATAATAGCGATGGAGATAATTATTCATGAGCAATTTTCGAAAAACTTCCCGGTTACGCCTGATTCTTTTGTTCTTTGCTGAGATTTTCATCCTGATTCTTGGTTTTCTCCGGATGAGTCAGGGAATCCGCAAGCTTACACCCGTCGATATCTCCGTGACAGACTGGACATGTCCGTACAGTGTTTATCACGACGGTGCGTTTTCCGTTGAAGACAGTTTGCTGAATTCCGGTGAAGAAACCATATTTCTTTATGGACCCGGACTGCCTTTGAAAAAAGGCACCTATGCCGCCTCCATCCAATATGAAGCTGAAAGGGATCAGTATTGTGAAGCGTCCGGGGCAAACATTGATAATTTCATGATCATCCCTGCGGATTTTGTCAAGGGATCCCGGGGGATCCTCAGCAGTTCAAAAGATTCGATCACTTATCGTTTTGAAGTCCCGGAAGATGTGCAGAAATTCAGCCTCTCCATCCATTACAACGGAGAAGGTTCATTCAAAGTAAAGAACATCAGCATCAATCAGACCGGGACCTGGTACAGAAGAACCGCCGCGAACCTGTTTTTTATTTTCCTCTTTCTTGATGCTGTGTATTTCTTCAGACATTGCCCAAAACAGACACAAAAAACGATCCTCCTGATACTGGGGATCAGCTTCGCCGCCTCTGTCCCGTTGTTCTTCAGACTGGTCGGCAATGATAACCCCGGGGATATGGATTTTCACATGTTACGGATCGATGCCGCTGCAAACGCGCTGCGTGACCGTCAATACCCTCCGCGGATCTCCGCCCTTTGGATGGATGGATACGGTTTCCCGACATCCATTTATTACAATGATATTCTGCTTCTCCTGCCGGCCCTGCTGCGGATCCTGGGTTATGATCTTATCGTTTCCATGAAGGTCTACCTGATTTTTATCAACATTTTAACCACATCGCTTTCCCTGTGGGCTTTCAGCCGTCTGTTCAACAGCAGAAAAATCGGAATACTGCTGGCGATTACCTATGTACTTGCCCCATACCGCCTGTCATACGGATATGTGCACAGCGCTGTCGGTGAATTCAGCGCTATCACATTCCTGCCGCTGATTGCTTATGGGATGTTAAAGATCTACACAGATAACCCCGACAACTGGAAAAGCTACCATAAATACGGGATGATACTGGCACTGGGAATAACCGGCGTTGCAGCTGCACATGTGCTAACTCTGGTCATATCCGCATTTTTCATCGCGCTGGCCTGTCTGGTCCTTTTCGGAAAAACCTTCCGAAGAAACACCCTGCGTTTATGGATCGATACAGTCCTGTTGGCTCTTGTTTTGAATGCGTATTTCCTGATACCGTTTGCTGATTATTACTTCAACATGGAAACATTGATAAGCCAAAACGCGATGATTCGTGGACATGCTTTAATGCAAAATTACGGAATCAGTCTGGGCAGGTTGTTGTCATTCTTCCCGTCTTCTTATCAATTCGGGATCATCAGAGTGCTGAGCCCCGGGATCGTGCTCATGACTGCATTTGCCGCGGGAATTTACCAATGGACGAAATCCCATGACCGGAAACTTTTGCTGTATCTGATATTCTCCGGAATCGCCCTGTTCATGACAATGGATTGCTTCCCCTGGAACTTTCTGGAAATGCATACATTTTTGGGAAATGTTATGGCTCAGATGCAATATCCGTTCCGCATTCTTGTGGCTGCGAACGTTCTGCTGTGCCTTGTTCTGGGCGAAGTCTGCCAAGTTTATGAGAGTGAAAATCAAACCTTGTTTAAGAGCGTGGAAAAAGGGATCCTGCTGCTGAATTTTATATTTCTCGTTTTCTTCGTGAGTGACTTCAGCACCGGAAAAGCCATGCTGAAAAAATACGAAACTGAAGCGTTGGACACATTCGCCACCAGTCTGCACTATTTACCTGCCGGCGCATCGACGGATCGTTACGCTTATACGAATGACATTCTCACAGACGGAGTTGAACAAGTTCAGGCACTTTCTCGGACGACCCATACGGCCCGCTATTCAGTGAAGAGCGAAAATGGCGGTTCACTGGAAATCCCAGTGCTGAATTACCGTGGTTATCATGCGGTTGATTCCGCCGGGAAAGAAATCCCGATCCAAAACGGAACAAACTGCAGGATCCGGGTAGAGATTCCTGCCGGATTCGATGATGTTTTGACTGTTGAATTTAAAGAACCGTGGTACTGGCGGGCAGCAATTGCTTTGTCTGCGGCAGGAGTTTTGCTGTGGTTAATTACACAAAGCAAGGCAAAAAGACATTAGACATTAGACATTAGACTTTAGACTTTAGACTTTAGACATTAGACATTAGACTTTAGACTTTAGACTTTAGACTTTAGGGCACCTCTAAAAACTCCCGAGCGGGGGTATGGGGGCGGCAGCCCCCGGAAACCTCCCGAGGAGATTCAGAGAATAAATTCTCTGAATCTCCTCGGGACAGAAAAAAATGATGTTTTAGAGGTTCCCTTTAGACTTTAGACTTTGGAAGTTAAGGAAGCGCTTTAATGAAGTAAAATGAGAGTAAGTTGAGGAGAGACGGGAGGGAAAAATGAAATTCTTGATTGCAGGATACGGATCGATCGGGCGGAGGCATCTGCGGAATCTGCGTGAACTGGGAGAAAATGACATCATCCTGCTGCGCTCACACAACAGCACCCTGCCTGATGATGAGATCAAAGATATCCCGGCAGAAACTGACATAAAGGCCGCACTGGCTCACCGTCCTGACGGAGTGATCATTGCCAATCCGACCGCACTGCATCTTGACATCGCCATCCCCGCTGCCAAAGCCGGATGTGCTGTCTTCATGGAAAAACCCGTTTCTGACAGTTTTGAGCGCCTGTCCGAATTACAGGAAGCATTAAAACAAAACGGCGGACGGTTCCAGATGGGGTTCCAGTTCCGCTTCCATCCCGGCTTGCAAAAGTTGAAAGACCTTTTGGATGCGGGAACGATCGGCAGACCCTACAGCTTCCGCGCGGAATGGGGGGAATACCTGCCCGGCTGGCATCCCTGGGAGGATTACCGCCGCACCTATGCCGCCCGCAAAGATCTGGGCGGGGGCGTTCTGCTGACGCTCTCCCATCCGCTGGATTATCTGCGCTGGCACTTTGGTGACCCGGAATGGATCTGGGGCATGAACGGAAAGATCAGTGACCTGGAAGTGGAAACGGATGACATCGCGGAAATCGGACTGCAGATGTCAAACGGCATGATCGGCAATGTTCACCTGGACTACTACAGCCGGCCTGCCCGCAATGGTCTGGAAGTGATCGGCAGCGAAGGAAAGCTGCGCTGCAATAACCTTGACGGGATCGTCACCCTGCGAACTGCCGACGGAAAGAGTGAACGGTTCTCACCCGAACCGGCCTATGACCGCAACGACATGTTCCTGGGTGAGATGCGCCGCTTTATCGCCGTCACAGCCGGGACTGCTCAGCCTTCCTGCACGCTGGAGGACGGAATTGCCGTTCAACACATGGTGGAACTGGTGCGGAAATCGTGGAAAGAGAAGCGGATTTTAGCCTTTAATAAGTAGTAAGTAGTAAATAGTAAATAGTAAATAATGAATGGTGAATGTGCCGCTGTGCAGCAAAATAATGAAAAAAGGCGTAATACGACCTGGCTGGTTTGGCTGTGGTTTTTTGTTCTTGCCATTGTTTTTACCCGTCCGCTGATCGCCCACATGGGAAATGAGGTCGCGGGAGAGATCGGGGACAACATCTATTTCATCTGGATGATCGGCTGGGTAAAGAAAGCGCTGTTCAAGCTGGGTGTGAACCCGATGAACGTCTGGTTTCTCAATTACCCGGAAGGCTGGAACATGGCCCATACCGAGATCACCCCGGCCCAGCTGGCGTTGGGAGAGGTATTCACGTTTTTCGGCAGTGAGACTTTCGCCTACAATGCCGCTATGCTGGCAAGTTTTGTTCTCTCCGGAGTCATCACCTTTTACTGGGTCCGTCACCTCACCGGTTCGGCTGCCGCCGGGCTGCTGAGCGGTACGATCTATGCCTGTCTGCCCTACCGACAGGCACACTATCTGGCAGGACATCTGAACCTTTCCGGGACGCAGTGGCTGCCGCTCTTCTTCTGGGGATGGTTTGACCTGCTCCGAAATAAGAAATCAGAAATAAGAAATAAGAAATGGGACAGCACAAATCAGGGTGTGCAGTGGAAAGCGGCATTGATGGCGGCGATCGGATTGGGTCTGACCGCGCTGACCTCACAGTATTATTTCTTCATGCTGGTGATCGTGGCCGGGTTCCAGATGGTCTGGATGGTGCTGGTCCATCAGCGGGACAAGCTGAAGGATGTTTCCTTTTGGAAATCCTTCGGTCTCTTCATCCTCTTCTCCATCCCCCTGCTGCTGATCGCGGAACTTCCGTTTCTCCAACTGGCCGGTGCGGGCGGTATGCCGGACCGGGACTGGGGCGGGGTGAGGATGTATTCTGCCGGGTTGAGCGACTATCTGCTCCCGGGTACGACACACTTTCTCTTCGGAAAATGGGTCGGAGCCCACTTTAACCGGGATATCTGGATCGAAGCCACGCTTTATGTCGGGATCGCTGCTCTGGCGCTCTTCACTTATGCCATGATCCGGGGAGGAAAAACGATACGCCGGGAGCGGCAGATGCTCCTCACCGGCATCGTGATTGCCGTGATCCTTTCCATGGGGACCGACCTGCACTGGAACGCGGAAGCCGTTGAACTGACGCTGCCGGGATTTCTGACTCAGAAACTGGGACGGCAGACCATGCCGATCCTGCTGCCGGGGTTCTTCCTGTTCAAATATTTTCCTTTCTATGCCAAGCTGCGGGCAATGATGCGTTTCGGTATCTTTGCGCTGCTGTTTGTGGCGGCAGGGGCGGGGTTTGCGCTTACCGGGATCGGAAAGTTTTCTGAGCGGAAACAGGTTCTCCTGATCGCGGCCGCGCTTCTGGCAGTCATTCTTGATTTTCTGCCGCGTTCACAGACTTCATTTGCAGCAGTCGGACCGCGGGAGGTCGATCTGTGGCTTGCTCAGCAACCGCAAACCGGGTCCGTGATGCGCTGTCCTTTCTACCTGAACGATGACCAGGCAGGGACGTATTACACGCTTTACAACGAAAAACCATTCATCGGCGGCTTCTTCAATGCCTTCCCCACCGATCAGTACCGGCGGATCTATGATGTCATGAACGGTTTTCCCTCAGAAGAAAGTCTGAAACTGGCAAAGGAGCTGGATGTATCCTTCTTCCTCGTGGAAGAGGATGAACTGCTGCGGGCAATCAAAGAAGGGACTGTCCCCTGGGGAAGTACAGACGAGCTTTATGAGGCAGCGAAGGCATTTGGGCTGCAGCAAGCCGGGAAATTCGACGGGATCTTTGTTTATATTCGATAAAGATCATCACCGGTATATTGAATTTTTTTTCATTGAATTGAAATTCAACATAATTAATCCATGATTGTCAGATAAGCGTTACAGTTCACAGGGCTGCTAAGGTTTTTGAACAGTTACAGCGTATAATTATTACAGGAATAAGGGAGGAGCTTCAAGGGGACAGCCAATGTACGGATATACAAAAAGCTACAGCAAGAGTCAAACCGGAACATGGATTATCGCGGCGCTGATCTGCGCAGCGGCAGGCGCCGGACTGCTGTTTATCAGCATGGCGCAGGGCGTCGGTGTCGGTGGAGATGCCACCATCTACATCACCAGCGCCCGGAATTTGCTGGCTGGAAACGGGCTCGGGCTCATCAATGCCGCGGGAGAATTCCGCCTGATCCCCTATTTTCCGCCGTTTTACTCGCTTGTCCTGGCATTTTTCGGCCTGTTTACCGGCAACCTTCCGCTGGTGTCCCTGATTTTGAACCTGGCGCTGCATGCCGGTCTGGTGTTTCTGATCACTTACTGGATCATCCGCATCTCCGACAACCTCTTTCCGGGACTGCTGCTGGGCATGCTGCTGGCTGGATCTCCGATCATCATTCCCGCATCCTCCTGGGCTATGTCCGAACCACTGGCGATCCTGCTCGGATTTGCCGGTCTGATCCTTTTAGAAAAGAGCCTGATCGAGGATATTCGTTTCGCCTTTTGGGCTTCCGCGGTTTTGCTGGGGCTCTCTTTCCTCACCCGTTATTCCTCCGCTGCCTTCATCGGCGCAGCGGCGCTGCTGATTTTCTGCTTTGAAGGAGAAACCCGGAAGAAGCGCTTCATCAGGGCTTTCACCTATGGCGTTATATCCGTGATCCCGATGATTATCTGGCTTATCATCGACTACACGCAAACCAATACCGTCGCCTCACGATCCATGCTGAACGGCAGAACCGCTGAACTGTGGGCAGCCTTTCTGCCAAAGATCAAACATGTCTTCACGCTCTGGATCCTGCCGGAGTCTCTCACCGCCAATATGCCGGGATTTCTCTCCACGCTCATCAGCATCTTCATCGTTGTTTTTACGGTCGGCTGTTTTGCAGGAGCGGTTTACGCGCTGCGTACCGGTACGAACTACCCCCGCTATGCCCGCATGTTCTTTCTGCTCTCAGCACTGAACCTGCTCTATCTTCTGCTGATCATCTTCGTTTCCCTGAACACCTACCCGCCCATCACGATCAACACCCGCATGCTGCTGCCGATCTATATCGCGAACTTTTGGCTGATCTACCTGCTGTTTGCGCTGTTCGGCGAATACAATCACCGCCTCTCCCGAACGTTTGTGTTCAACACCGCACTGTTCCTGTTCACAGTTCTCTGCTGTTACCGCGGGATCCGGATCGCCAACCAGAATGCCGTTGACGGACTCGGTTACAATTCCACCGCCTGGAAAAATTCCGAGACTGTGGCTTACATTCGGGAAAACATCCCGGATGACAAAACGATCGTCACCAATGAAGAGACTGCGCTGCTTTTCCTCCTGGACCGCCGCACCTGGCCGATGCACGAGGTTTATGTGAATGAACCGGACACAGAATATTACGCCTATGAGAGCGATTCTGGCGCTGAAAGCGACGGAAGCCGTCAGGCCTTCCGAAAAGGCGGCGCTTACCTGGTGGTTTTTGACAGCTTCGAAGACCAGATGGCAGATATATACCGGGAAAACACCCATGATCGCATCGAAAAACTCTTCGCCAATCTGAACGTCCTTTTTGACGGAGATGACGGTACAATCTACACCATGGAAAAGGCTGAACAATGATGATCCTCGGGGGGATCTTTGGTCTGCTCCAAAGCACGGCGCTGCCGGCGCTGCTGATCATGAAAGTGTGCCGGCTGCGCGGCGGCATTACGGAACGGCTGCTGCGGATGTTTCCGCTGAGCTTAATCCCGAACTATCTGCTCATCTTTCTCCTGGCTGCACTGCATCTTTACACCCGGCCGGTCATGCTGTGCATTTTGGCCGTTGAGATACTTGCCCTGCTTTTCCTGTATCGGGAGACGCTGACACGCCCTGTCAGGGAGACTGTTACACGTGCCGGGAATGCCCTGCGCAGGGAACTCCGCCCGCTGAAGGAATTCCTGACTGAAAAGCACGATGACCCGGGAACAGCTCTTGCCGGCTGGATCCGGGTTCTCAGCGGCTGCATTGCCCTATCCGGCGTGTTATGGGGGTTCCATCTGGTCTCCTTGAACTTTGGCACCGTTTTCAGCGGCTGGGATACGCTGTTTTCCTGGAATACTTATGCCGAAATATGGGCTGCCGGTCAAGTTCCGAACATCGGAGGAATGTACCCACAGCTCCTTCCGGCGAACTGGTCCCTTTCCTACCTGCTGCAGGGAAAAGAGGCAGTGCAGTTTTTCAACACCCTGCTCCCGCCCCTTTTCTTCCTGTTGATCCAGGGCATGTTCTTCGACCTGGGTTTTCAGCGCCGGGAGAGCGGTTTTTTCTTTGCCGCCATCATTGCCCGCTATATGATGAAAAAACTGATGGGAGACCAGCTCTTTGACGGTTATATGGACGTCCCGGCAGCGGCGATGATCCTGCTGAGCGTTTACACTCTGCTGCGGGCAGAACGGGAATCGCAATCTCATCAGCGTCAGGCGGTCGTCCTCGGCACGGTGTTTGCCGCCGGCGCTGCCATCACCAAGCAGAGCGGCTTCACCGGCCTGATCCTGTTCCCTCTGGCTGCTTTTCTGATCCTTCCGGATGCTGTGAGAAGCTTCAGCCGGAAACAAAAACTGCTGCTTTTGGTGATGGTTCTTCTCATCGTCCTGCCCTGGTATGCTCATTGTTTTCTTTTCAACACACACGGGGAAGCC
Source organism: Flexilinea sp. (assembly GCA_017432685.1). Lineage (GTDB taxonomy): Bacteria > Chloroflexota > Anaerolineae > Anaerolineales > Anaerolineaceae > Flexilinea. Next base: position 17,348 of record JAFRIR010000141.1, read on the forward strand.
CGGGAACTGGTGGCGGAAGGGATCGCCTCTTACAACAGAGTTTATGATCTCAGCCACCGGCTCTGGCAGACGGACCAACTGCTGGGAAAATATAAGTGGGTCTTTCTGCTGACCCTGATCGGGCTGCCGTTTATTGAAAAGCGTTACCGGCTGCTTCTGCCCCTTTACATCTGGCCGCTGACCATCATTTGGGCGACAACCTTCAGTTATGATGCTCGCAACCTGGCCCCGGTTTTGCCCTTTGTTTCCCTGTCAGCCGGGCTCTCCCTTGCCGGGATCGGGAAATTCAGCGGTAAAATCATCTGCAAAACGTCTGCAGTCCGGATCCCGGTTGTTGTGTTTGGTCTGCTGGCCGGAGCAGCTGCGGTTTTCATTCTGATCCGGCTTTATCCTGACGCAAAATTGATTGAGGATCAGAAAACACAACAAAAGGCGCTGTTCGGTGAACGGCTCAATCAGGAACTGCTATATGACGTGTTCGGTGAGGAACATGACGGGTTTGACATTTATACGGACTACCCCGCGCAATTCCTGCCCGGTTATGAAAGATGCTGCTCTTCTGCGGAATTGACGGATGACGGTCAGGTGCGCGGCGTCCTGGAAGGGGACAACATCAACTGGCTGCTGCTGCCCGTCATCATGCCGAACCATACGGATCCCTCCAAAGCGTTGATCGAGCAATGTATTGCCGAGGGTAAATGCGAACAGATCCGCTGTTCCGACGGTTATTACAAATCCTACTGCCTTTATCAAGTCGCTCACTGACCCCTACACCCTATCCCATATCCCCTATATCCTATCCCCTACACCCTACACCCTACACCCTATATTCTATCCCCTATACCCTACACCCTATACCCTATCCCCTACACCCTGTATCCTGAATCCTGAATCCTGAATCCTTTTTCGCTTATAATTTCATTCATGTTGAATCTGAGTCCTGCTTTACTGATTTCCCGCGTGATCACACTGCTGATCGCGTTCACATTTCATGAGTTCAGCCATGCGCAGGTCGCTGTCTGGCTGGGGGATGACACGCCCCGCCGGGATGGACGCCTGACCCTTAACCCGCTGAAACATCTGGACCCCTGGGGCTGTCTGCTGCTGCTCACAGCCGGTTTCGGTTTTGCGAAACCGGTGCGGGTGAACCCTTATGCTGTCACCCGCAAAAACAAAGCAGGCATGATGCTGGTAGCTGCGGCAGGTCCCTGTGCAAACCTGCTGCTGGCTGTCATCGGTGCACTCATCATCAGATCGGGGCTGATCCGAACCAATGCAGCGCCTTTCGGTCTGAGCTGGCTGCCCCGTCCGGCATATTTTCTGAGCCAGTTCATCTGGACCAACCTGAGCCTGATGGTGTTTAACCTGATCCCGCTCGCTCCGCTGGATGGCGAAAAGGTGGTCGGCTACTTTATCCCGGATTCCTTCCGGAACACCTGGAACCGGATCCAGGCACAGGGGATGAAGATTCTGATGGTGTGTTTCTTTGTCTTGCCTTATCTGCGCATCGGATTTATGGATAACATCATCAGCAGCCTTACCATGAGCCTTTACCGGCTGCTGATGGGAGGCTGAGTTACGGATAAACAGGAAGGGTCGAAGCCCTATTACTGTTACATCGTCCGCTGCTGCGACGGGACGCTTTATACCGGGATCACCAACGATCTCGAGCGGCGGATCATGGCACACAATAACGGAAAAGGTGCAGCTTACACCGCCTCCCGCAGTCCGGTAGAACTGGTTTACAGCGAATATGTAGGAGGCAAAGGAGATGCCCTGCGCCGGGAGCTGCAGATCAAGAAGCTGAGAAGGAACCAAAAATTGGAACTGATTAAAAGTGGTCGGTGATCGGTGATCAGTGGTTCTCACTGACCACCGACCACCGGTCACCAGTCACTAACTGCTGATAACTAACAGGAGATTAGCATTGGATAACAAAAAAGCATTCCATTCCGGATATATCTGTGTGGTCGGAAGACCGAATGTCGGGAAATCAACATTGATCAACCTGCTGCTGGGACAGAAGATTGCGGCTGTTTCTCCCCGTCCGCAGACGACCCAGCGGGTACAGCTGGGGATCCTCAGCGATGAGGACAGCCAGATGATCTTCATGGACACACCCGGCATCCACAAGCCGCTCTCCAAACTGGGAGAAGCGATGAATGAGGCAGCCATCGAGACCATCAGCGATGCGGACAGTGTGCTGTGGATCGTGGATATCTCCGTCAAACCGAACGCGGAAGATGAAATCAGCGCGGAACGGATCAAAGCCGGCGGACCGCAGGAGAAGGTGATCATGGTCCTGAACAAATGCGACCTGGTCAACCCGAACCAGCTCAGCGAAAATGAGAATTTCTACAAAAAACTGCTCACCGGCGCTAAACGCATGGCGGTCTCCTGCCGCAGCGGAGAAGGGATCCCGGAATTGATGACTGAACTCAAATCCCGTCTGCCGGAAGGTCCCGCGTTTTATGACCCCGATCAGATCACGGATCTTTATGAACGGGAGATCGCGGTGGACCTGATCCGTGAGAGCCTGCTCAAAAATCTGGATGATGAGATCCCTCATGCGATTGCGGTGCGGATCGAGGAATACAAAGACCGCAGCGAGACCAATTCCTATATCAATGCCACCCTGCTTCTTGACCGGGAATCCCATAAAGGAATCGTGATCGGCAAGGGCGGGGAAATGATCAAAAAAATCAGCTCAGACGCCCGGCGGGAGATCGAGAAGCTCACCGGCCGCAAAATCTATCTCGAACTGCGCGTCAAAGTGATGAAAAACTGGCGCAACGACGAAAACCTGCTGCGCCAGATGGGAATAGCGAAAAGCGCATGATAGAATAATCTCTGTCGGCTTCTTGACATGTAACGTCAATGCCATTACAATATAGGCAGAGGAGTTTATCATGGAAAAAACGGCCACATTAAATTTAAGAGTTAATCCGACATTAAAGCAAGATGCAGAATTTGTTTTGTCACGCCTTGGAATACCGATGTCAACCGCTATCGATATATTTCTGAATCAAATCGTTTTGGTTGGAGGGCTTCCGTTTGCTGTGACACTGCCAAAATTCCCGGATCGTGTGGATGCAACCAGAATGACCGCCGATCAGATTCATTCAAAACTTCAAAAAGGGTATGATTCTTATAAAGAAGGTCGGACACAAAACGCTGAACAGGCATTTGCTCAATTCAGGAATAATCACAGTTTATGACAGAATATACAGTTGAGATTACAGATGATGCGCTGACAGATATGAATGATATTTATGAATATATCGCCATTCATCTTCAATCTCCGGAAAATGCTTTAAACCAATACAATCGGATTGCAGATAAAATTATAAAATTAAATTCATATCCTGACAGGTACAGATTATTTGATTCGGAACCGGAGCATTCCCTCGGAATTCATAAAATGATTGTTGATAATTATCTGGTTTGTTATGTGATCGATCCGGGCATAGTAACAGTTCTTGCGGTATTTTATGGTGCATCCGATGTTCATCAAAGATTACAAGAGAGATACCAATTCGGATAATTTAGAATTGCATCAAAGTGTAAGAAATTATGAACCAAAAACAATTGTCTCTTTATAACATATAGGATCGAAGAAAGGATTATTTGAAAATGAAAAAAATTGTTTTTATTTGTTTGATCATCTCCGCAGCGCTCATGCTCAGCGCCTGCGGAAAGACACAGCCGACGGCTGTGCCAACGGAAATTCCGGCGACTGAAGTTCCCACGGAAGCTCCGGCAGAAGAACCTGTAAGCAATGAACCTGCTGCTGAAGAAACTGCGGCTGAACCGAAGACAGGCGGCAGCATCACCATCGCCATTTCCCAGGACCTGGACCAGAGCCTGGATCCCCACACCTCCACTTCAGCGGCAAAGCGTGAGATCTTCTTCAACATTTTTGAAGGGCTCGTGAAAGCCGATCCGGACGGCAATTTTGTTCCCGCCCTGGCTGAGAGCTGGGAAGTTTCTGACGACGCCACGACCTTCACATTCAAGATCCGCAAGGGCGTCAAGTTCCACAACGGCAGCGACCTGACGGTTGAAGACGTGGTCTTCACCCTTGACAAATGCCGCGGCGCGGAAAGCGGTGTGCCGCTGCTGGCCGCCTACTCTGAGATCGAAACTGTGACAGCCACTGACGACAGCACTGTCGAGATCAAACTGAAGAACCCGAACATCGAATATCTCGCCTACCTGAACACAGCTATCATCCCTCATGATTATGCGGATCAGGAAACCTTCCCTATCGGCACCGGTCCTTATAAATTCAAGTCCCGCTCAGTACAGGAAAACATCATCCTGGAAAAATTCGCCGACTACTGGGGCGAGCCGGGTTATCTGGACGAGGTCACTTTCAAGATCATCGAAAACACCGACGCCCTGGTGCTGGCGCTGCGCAGCGGTTCCGTGGACCTGAGCGTTCATCGCGTAGCTTCCGATGTGAAAGAAATCGGGGATGAGTATGAACTGCTGGAATCCCCGACGAACCTGATCCAGGCCCTGTACCTCAACAATGCCGTGGAACCGCTGAATGACCTGAAGGTTCGTCAAGCGCTGAACTACGCAGTGAATGTGAAGGACGTGATGGACATCACCAATGACGGACTCGGTACGCCGATCGGCTCCAGCATCTATCCGGCCTTCGGGAAATACTTCATGCCGGAGCTGGCGGATGCCTACCCCTATGACCCGGAGAAGGCAAAATCCCTGCTGGCGGAAGCCGGTTATGCGGATGGATTCCCGCTCACCATCACCGCACCGTCCAATTACGCGGTCCATGTGAACGCCGCTCAGGTGATTGCCGAACAGCTGAAGGCCGTCGGGATCGACGCAAAGATCAACCTGGTGGAATGGGCAACCTGGCTGAGCGATGTATATCAGGGACGGAATTTCGAAGCGACCGTAGTCGGTTTTGACGCTTCTTTCCTGACCGCACGGGCCTTGCTGGAACGCTGGATCTCTGACAACAGCAAGAACATGATCAACTTCAATGACGCGGAATATGACCGGGCGCTGAAGGAAGCTTTTGCCGCCACCAATGAAGAGGAGCAGACAATGCTTTACAAGCAGGCGGAAAAGATCCTTTCCGATGACGCGGCCAATGTTTACCTGATGGACCCGAACGACCTGACCGTCATCAGCAAAAAACTGGACGGTTATATCTTCTATCCGCTGTTCGTGATCGACCTGGCAAAGATCTATTACAAATAAGAAATAAGAAATAAGAAATCAGAAATAAGAAATAATATGGAGACAGGTTCGCACAACAAGCCTGTCTTCATTCTCTATATTCATATATCTTCTGAGTGAAATTGAAATATGGTAAAATGAAGGTCTATGGAAAGGGATATTTTATTATCGCTGATACTGCCTGCCTATAACGAGGAACACCGCCTTCCGGAATGCATGGAAAAGGTGGCGGGGTTTGTTGCCTCACATCAGGAGCCGATCGAGGTGATCCTGGTCGAAAACGGCAGTAAAGACCGCACTTATGAACTCGGCCTTGAATACGCAAAAAAATATCCCTGGCTGACTGTCCTTCGGGAACAAAAATCGGGAAAGGGAAACGCCGTCCGCCGTGGTATGCTCGAAGCCCACGGACAATATCGGATGTTCGCAGATGTTGACTTCTCCATGCCGATCGACGAAGTAGATCACTTTATCCCACCTGCGCTTGAAGGCTACCAGGTGGCGATCGGTTCCCGGGAAGTCAAAGGCGCTGTCCGCTATAATGAACCTGCTACCCGGCACTTTACCGGACGTGTTTTCAACCTGATCGTCCGCATTCTTCTCTCCCTGCCGAACATCCACGACACGCAATGTGGGTTCAAGAGCTTTTCAGCGGAAGCGGCTGAGAGACTTTTTTCCGTCCAGAAGATCGATGGCTGGGCTTTTGACGCGGAAGTGCTCTTTATCGCGAAAAAATTCGGTTATAAGATCATTGAGGTTCCGGTACAGTGGTACTATGACGGGAACAGCAAGATCAATGTGATTCAGGACTCGCTGAAAATGTTCCGGGAGCTGCTGCAGATTCGGAAGAATTACAGGCAGGGGCTGTACAGATAAAAGGGAATAGGATATAGGATATAGGATATAGGGAATATTGGGATGGCGCGGTGCGCCGTCTTTTTTTCAAAGAGGTCTATTTGAAACACTCACCAACATTGGAATTTGAACAGGATTTATGGTCGCGGGGATGTCTTTCTGTTGCCGGGATCGATGAAGCGGGCAGAGGCGCCTGGGCCGGTCCGGTTTGTGCAGGAGCGGTGATCTTACCTGCGGATCCGGACATTCTGACCAGGCTGGAAGGCGTTCGCGACAGCAAGCTGATGACACCGGCTGAACGGGAAACGATGTTTGACATCATCACCGCCAATGCCGCAGCCTGGGCTGTGGGTGAAGCGAATGCGGAAGAGATCGACCGGATCAATATCCTGAATGCCACAAAAAACGCCATGAAACGTGCCATCGCCGGTTTGGAAAAACAACCGGATCACCTTCTGATCGATTATGTCCGGCTGCATGACATAACCATCCCGCAAACAGGCATCAAACACGGCGATATGCTTTCCCTTTCGATCGCCTGTGCATCGGTTTTGGCAAAAGTCACCCGGGACCGCTACATGTGCGGAGAAGCCGCATCGCTATATCCGCAGTACGGATTCGGCCAACACAAGGGGTACGGAACAAAGCTTCATCAACAGGCTTTGGCGGAATTCGGCCCCTGTCCCATTCACCGCAGAAGCTTCCGCCCGCTGGCCGATGAAGCAACGCTGTTTTAACAAAATTGCAGAGCTGTCCTTGTGTGCTCTGTACTGAATACAGGGCCTGGTTCAGGATATTTCTTTCCCGATCAGGGATTCAAATTGCTTCGGATCAAAACCCGGGTAAAGCTCTGCCATGAATTCCCGGATCTCCCGATAGGAACGCCCCGGTGAAAGCCGGTATGCCTCACTGATAAGCGTCTCACCCCAGATTCCCTCCGGACGGGCATAAACAGAGACATCCCAGCCGTAGTCCAATCCGAATTTGTTCTTTTTCGGACGGAAATCAGAAATCACAACAAACAGCATGTTCTGCAGAGCAGTGATCGTACCGTCAAAATTCTTCTCACCGCCCCGTCCGAAACCGGCTTCCCGTTTGATCTGCCAGCCGGGCATTTCCGGGATCCCGGTCAGGCAGTCCATGATCTTCTTCTGCCGGAACTGCACCTGCCCGGCATACCACAAATCCTCAAAATCATATTCCTGCCGCCGGTAAGACATAAACACGGGAAGCCATTCCCGGGAAATGATCCCGGCCTTCCCGCCGAAAAACTTCCCATAAGCCATCCGCTGATCCCGGGCAGCCAGCTTGCGCCACTCCCAGGGGTCCCGTTCTTCATTTCCGCTCCACCACCAGCGCGGGTCAACATATTCTTCGACAGAAAACCCCTCGATCCCGTTCCGGAACAGCGGCAAAAAACCGACCCGATCGATCAGACCGGTCAATTCATCAAAATTATGAACACATTCCGGATCATCCTCCGGCAATCCGTACATGATCCATTCTCCGGCTTCGTTTCCCATGATCCTCTTTTCCGTCAGGAGAGTTTCTGTGATCCTGCCCGTGAAAGGACAGAATCGATGTCACCAGTATACCAAAATTTTGCAAAAGTCATATGACTTTTGCAAGTATCCTTGCGTTTTTCATATGACTTTTGCAAATATTATAAAACGATCCCGTATGTCTGCAATCAGCATACGGGATCGTCTTTCTTATTTCTGATTTCTTATTTCTCAGTTCTTCGGGAAGTACTTCTGCAGATCCTCATCGGTCGGAATATAATCATTCATCTGACCGTTGTGGAACTTTTCATAGGCCACCAGGTCAAAGTAACCGGTACCGGTCAAACCGAAGAGGATGGTCTTTTCCTCGCCGGTCTCTTTGCAGCGCAGCGCTTCATCGATGGCGGCTTTGATGGCGTGGGAGCTTTCCGGCGCGGGCAGGATCCCTTCCACCCGGGCAAACTGTTCAGCTGCCTGGAAAACGTCCGTCTGGACATAGGAGCGGGCTTCCATGTATCCGTCATCATAGAGCTGGGACAAAATCGGGCTCATACCATGGTAGCGCAGACCGCCCGCATGGTTGGCAGAGGGGATGAAGTCGCAGCCAAGCGTGTACATTTTTGCCATCGGGCAGACCTTACCGGTATCGCAGAAGTCATAGGCATAGACACCGCGGGTGAAGCTCGGGCAGGAAGCCGGTTCAACGGCAATGAAGCGATAATCCTGTTCTCCGCGCAGTTTTTCACCCATGAACGGTGCAATCAAGCCACCCAGGTTGGAGCCGCCGCCGGCACAGCCGATGATGATATCAGGTTTCACACCAATCTTGTCAAATGCAGCTTTGCTTTCAAGACCGATCACGGACTGGTGCAGCAGGACCTGGTTCAAAACAGATCCAAGCACGTAGCGGTAACCCGGATTGGAAACAGCCACTTCCACCGCTTCGGAGATGGCACAGCCCAGAGAACCGTCCGTTCCCGGATGTTCTTCATTGATCTTGCGTCCGATGTTCGTTTCCATGGATGGAGACGGGGTAACGGATGCACCGTAAGTGCGCATCACTTCCCGGCGGAAGGGTTTCTGTTCATAGGAGACCTTCACCATGAACACTTTGCAGTCCAGTTCAAAATAGGAACAGGCCATGGAAAGAGCAGTGCCCCACTGGCCGGCGCCGGTTTCGGTGGTGACGCCCTTCAGCCCCTGCTTTTTCGCGTAATATGCCTGAGCGATGGCGGAATTCAGTTTATGAGAACCGGAAGTGTTATTTCCTTCGAACTTATAATAAATTTTCGCAGGGGTCTGCAGTTTCTTTTCCAGACAGTAGGCACGGACCAAAGGAGAAGGGCGGTACATCTTGTAGAACTCATAGATCTCCTGCGGGATCGGATAATACTGTGTATCGTTATCCAGTTCCTGTTTGATGAGTTCTTCACAGAACACCGGAGCAAGATCTTCCGCTTTCATCGGTTCTTTTGTTCCCGGGTTAATGAGCGGTGCGGGTTTGTTCTTCATGTCCGCACGCAGGTTATACCAGGCTGTCGGCATCTCGGATTCTTCGAGGTAGGTTTTATAAGGAATGGTATTGGTTGACATAAGGTTTTCTCCTCTTTTTGTTTAGGGTATAGGGTTTAGTGGTTAGGGTTTAGCGGCTTGCCGCCGCTTCTGAGACAACATCATTGGATATCGGAAATCTTTTTCGGCGCTCAGCGCCAGCTCAAAAAAAAGTAAAACATAAAAGAACTCCAAACATTTCGGTTAAAAAACAACCCGGCAATCATCAGATTGCCGGGACAGATTTACATTCAAACCTGCGGTGCCACCCCGCTTGACATCTTTCGATGCCCACTCTTGCATACCATCATATGCCGCCCTTTGTTCACGGAGAGTCCGCGCTCCGTCTTCCATACTCAGGATCATAATCCCTTTCCGGTCGCCCTCAGAAGCCCATTCGATACTTACATTCCCTTCCGCACTCTCACCACCGGCGGTTCTCTGTAAAGAAAAGCGGTAAATTCTACTTACACTTCATCAACGGTTTTTCAATTATTACCTGTTTTATAAAACCGTTTTAAAATTCTGTCAAGAAATTCACAAAAAGTTCATGACGACGAATATTGACAAGCGTTACGATTCACGCGTAACCGTCCCTTACCACCCCGTGAATCGTAACTGACAAGCTCATGAATGGAAACAAAAAAAATTATCCGGTAATGAAAACGAACTTAAAACACATCAAAGAATTATCACGATATAATAGGTATGATGCAGCTGTTCAGAAGGGGACGGTTACGCGCCAGCGGAACTGTCACCGGAAGACGCAAACGATGAAATGGGTGACGGTTCCATCCTTCGGATAGTAACCGTCACCGTCAGATGGTTCTGAATAGATACGATTTGATAATAACCGGCAAAATACGACCTGATCTGAAAATCCATTTCCAGCAGGAGGTATGATGGAATTGCTTCTGCCTAAAAATCAAATGACCGAAGAGGATATAAAGCTGAACTATATTACGCCGGCTATATTATCACGCGGGTGGCAAAATAAAATAACAATGGAAACAAAAGTCCGGTTTACCGACGGGAAAATCAATATTCGCGGTAATCTGGTAACCCGCGGAAATCCGAAAAAGGCAGACTATATCCTGTACATCAATTCCAACAACCCGATCGCTATTGTAGAAGCAAAAGATAATAACCACACGGTATCGCATGGGCTGCGGCAGGCTATGGATTATGCGCAGATGCTGGACATTCCCTTCGCGTACAGTTCCAATGGTGACGCTTTTTATGAGCATGATTTTCTGACCGGTCTTGAGCGTTCGATTCCATTAGAGGAATTTCCGACCTACAATCAATTGCTTTTCCGCTATCGGACTGAAACAGGAAATGGGGCAGGAATCACCGATGCTGAGATGTCGATGATTCAGCAGCCATACTATACCAGCCAGAACACCTGGCCGCCCCGTTACTATCAGCGTATTGCAGTGAACCGGACAGTTGAGGCAATCGCAAGAGGACAAAAGCGGCTGCTTCTTGTGATGGCGACCGGAACAGGAAAAACGTATTCGGCATTTCAGATCGTTTACCGCCTGCTTCAAGCCGGAACCGTGAAAAAAGTTCTTTATCTTGCCGACCGCAACATTCTGGTAGACCAGACAATTCAGCAGGATTTCCGGCCACTGGAAAAAACCGTTCATAAGATCAATTTTGCAAAAGATGACCCATCCACAATTACTTCTTATGAGGTGTATTTTTCTTTATACCAGCAGCTGACAGGAGACAGCGACCCGGAAGATCCGGATCAGGAAGATGAAACACTGTCCAGGCTGGCAGCTCTCTTCACACCGGATTTCTTCGACCTCATTATCGTTGATGAGTGCCACCGCGGGTCTGCCAAAAAGGACAGCAACTGGCGGAAAATCCTTGAATACTTTTCCTCGTCTATCCAGCTGGGGATGACCGCCACGCCCAGGGAAACGAAGTATATTTCCAACATCGATTATTTCGGCGAACCGGTTTATACCTACAGCCTGAACCAGGGCATTCAGGATGGTTTTCTTGCGCCGTTCCGGGTTCACAAAATCACAACGGACATCGGTGATGGCTGGCGTCCGTTCAAAGGGCAGCGGGACATCTACGGGAATGAGGTCGAAGACAGGATCTATAACAACCGGGATTATGACTACAACATCATTCTGGAAGACAGGACCAATCAGGTCGCGCAAAAGATCACGGATTTTTTGAAAAAGACCGGCCGCATGTCGAAAACCATTGTGTTCTGTGCCAATGAAGACCATGCGGAACGGATGCGCATTGCGCTTTCCAACCTGAACGCGGATATCGTCAAAGAGCATCCGGATTATGTCGTGCGAATCACCGGCAGTGATGTTTACGGGAAAAGCAAACTGGATTATTTTATTTCTGTCAGCGCGGAATATCCCGTCATTGCGACAACGTCAAAGCTGCTTTCCACCGGAGCCGACTGCAAGATGACAAAACTGATCGTTTTGGACCAGATGATCAATTCCATGACGGAATTCAAACAGATCATCGGCAGGGGCACGCGAATCCGGGAAAAGGAGGATAAACTGTTCTTTACGGTCATGGATTTCCGACGGGTGAGCGATTTGTTTGCAGATCCGGATTGGGATGGTCCGATCGAAATCGATGATGATTATGATCCCGATCATCCCGGCGGAGGAGGAAGACCGAGCGGCGGCGGACCGAATCCCCCGGATCCAACTGTTCCGAAACCGTACGTGGATGCTGAAGGCGCTCCGGTGAACATTATCAATGAAACCGTAGCGATTTATGACGCGGACGGTAAACTGCTGCGGACGGAAAACATCATTGATTACACAAAACTCAATATTATCGGCGAATACGGGAATCTGGAAACCTTCCTTTCCTTCTGGACAGCCGTGAATAAGAAGAAAGCGCTTCAGGATCTTTTGGAAAAACAGGGGATCGACCTGAAAGCGCTCAAGGCTGAAAAAGGAATGAGTGATATGGACGATTTTGACTTTATCTGTCACATCGCTTATGACCAACGGCCTCTGACCCGGCGGGAACGGGCGGACAATGTCAAAAAACGTGATTTCTTCAGCAAATATTCCGGTATCGCCCGGGAAGTCCTGGAAGCGCTGCTGGAAAAATACATGAACCTGGGAATTTATGATATTGAAGACACAAACATCCTCAGCCTCGATCCGCTGAAACAATTTGGCGCTCCGTCCAAAATCGTAAAAGCCTTCGGTGGGAAAGACGCCTATTTCGAAGCGGTTCGGGCTTTGGAAAAAGCAATTTATGAGGTTGCCTGAATGGGAAATTTAAACAGTTTTGTGAAACGGATCCGGGATATCATGCGGAATGATGCCGGCATTAATGGCGACGCCCAGCGCATTGAACAGATCGCCTGGATGCTGTTCCTGAAAGTATATGACGCCAAGGAAGAGGATTGGGAGTTCAGTGAGGACGATTATCAGTCCATCATTCCGGAACCCTGCCGCTGGCGGAATTGGGCGGTGGACGACCGGTCCGGGAAAGCTCTGACCGGAGACAGACTTCTAAATTTCGTCAATAATGTTCTTTTCCCGGTTCTGAAAGGAAAGGATGCCGGGGAGATAAAGGGGATCGCCGTCGACAAAGATACACCGGTGAAAAAGGCGATCGTCCGGACGACTTTTGAGGATGCCAATCAGTACATGAAAGACGGTGTTCTGCTCCGTCAGGTGATCAATGTGATCGATGATCTTGATTTAGGGGATTATGAAGAAAGCCATGCTTTCGGGGAAATTTACGAATCGATCCTTCGGGAATTGCAAAGCGCCGGTTCGGCAGGGGAATTTTATACCCCTCGCGCGGTGACGGATTTCATGGCGAAAATGATCCAGCCGAAGATTGGGGAACGCTGCGCGGATTTTGCCTGCGGCACCGGCGGCTTTCTGACTTCCTGGCTGAAGGAGCTGGAAGCGGAAGTAAAAGACACGGCAGACCGTGAGAAATTCAACACTTCCATTTACGGCATTGAGAAAAAACAGTTCCCTTATATGCTCTGTGTGACCAATATGCTGCTGCATGACATCAATATGCCACAGATTTATCATGACAATTCGCTGCTGAAAAAGGTTCTGGACTATACGGAGGAAGATCGATATGACGTGGTTTTGATGAATCCGCCCTACGGGGGCAGCGAAAAAAACGAGGTCAAAGCAAATTTCCCTGCCGATCTTGCCAGCAGCGAGACAGCCGACCTGTTTATGTCCGTCATTATGTACCGCCTGAAAAAGACCGGCAGGGCAGCGGTGATCCTGCCGGACGGATTCCTGTTCGGGACGGATAATGCCAAGGTGGCCATCAAGACGAAATTGTTCAAAGAATTCAATCTTCACACCGTGATCCGAATGCCTCACAGCGTTTTTTCCCCGTATACTTCGATCACCACCAACATCCTGTTTTTCGATCATAACGGTCCCACAAAGGAAACCTGGTTCTACCGTCTGGACATGCCGGACGGATACAAGAATTTTTCCAAGACAAAACCGATGAAGCAGGAACATTTCGCTCCGGCTGTTGACTGGTGGCATGACCGGAAAGAGATCACCGTCGATGGTTTTGACAAGGCGAAAAAATACACGGCACAGCAGATCGCTGAACGAAACTACAACATCGATTTGTGCGGTTATCCGCATGAAGAAGAAGAGATCCTGCCTCCCGATGAGCTGATCCGCCAATATCAGGAAAAACGAGCCAGCCTGAACGCCGACATCGACCGGATTTTAGCGCAGATCACGGAAATATTGGGAATATAGAATAAACGTAGCTTTTAAACGGTTATAGTTCACGGGTTCGCCAACGGGGACTGTCCCTTTATGGGACTGTCCCCACCGGATGAGCGTTTTGATCGATTCTTCCGAAGGAATCTAAAAAGGGGTCTGTCCCTTTATGGGACAGTCCCCAGGTGACCATGAAAGGAAACAATACATGCCGAGAGCTGTCAGAATTTACGGTGAGTCCGGATATATGCATATCTATACCAGAGGCAATAACAAACAGATCATCTTTGAAGACAAAGCCGATTATATCTATTATTTAAATCTTTTGAAAAATTATTGTTCGGAAATTGGCATCAGGATCTGCTGCTTTTGTCTGATGGATAATCATGTACATTTGCTTATCTATGATTTAGAACAGAATATACCAAAACTTATGAAGAGATTGAACGCTGCCTACTCCGGATATTTCAATTGGAAATATAAGCGGACAGGACATTTATTTGAAGGACGGTATAACAGTATTCCTATAGAAAGTGAAGAATATTTGCTGAGCGCATTTCGGTATATATTGAATAATCCTAAAAAAGCAAACATCTGTATAGCAAAAGACTATCTATGGAGCAGTTACAGCCGCTACGGGAAATCGGAATCATTTGTTGATACATCTGTATTTCAGGATTTAATAGGAAATTGGGAAGATTATGAATCATTTGTTAGCGCTGATTATGAAGATTGTCCGGAACTTGAGACATTTACCCGGGATGACAATTGGGCAAAAGCTGTTATGCGGGACGTTTTAAGAATCAAAAATGGATCAGATCTGCAGCATTATGATGCAAATGCCAGAAATGAATCTCTCCAGGTATTGAAAAGCAGGGGATTGACGATTCGGCAAATTGAACGCTTGACAGGAATCAGTCAAAATATAATAAATAACGCATAGGATGAGAGGAAACTGAATGGAACCTGTCCCTTAGGTCAAAATGGGGACTGTCCCATAAAGGGACAGACCCCGTTGGCGGACCCGTGAAAAATAACCACGGCTCATCTGTGGGGACTGTCCCTTTATGGGACTGTCCCCGTTGGCGGACCCGTGAAAAATAACCACGGCTCATCTGTGGGGACTGTCCCATAATGGGACAGACCCCGTTGGCGGACCTGTGAAAAATAACAACATCTCATCTGTGGGGACTGTCCCTTTATGGGACTGTCCCCGTTGGCGGACCCGTGAAAAATAAC
>JAFRIR010000142.1 GCA_017432685.1 Flexilinea sp.
CTATCATGATTGTTCTTATTATGACATTCCTCATAAATCTTCTTTACCTGAACTGCATAGCGATCGTAATCCCTGGAAAAGAACCGAATACGCAGATAATTTTCAACAGATGGATCGGATCGAAAAGCCTCCAGCCAGCAGTGTTCAGCGGTTTCCTTGCCGTTGATTTTATTTGCATAATCTGCCGAAAGCAAAGCAATCTCCCCGCGCAAAACGGACATATCCCCGATTTTTTCCAGAGCTTCCTGACCGATCTTCATCATTGCAGCACCATCCTGACCGGACATACCATTTTGGAGAATATTTTTATACAGTTCCGGATGGATATCAGAGAATTTCTGAGCTGCTTCCAGATACTGATGCTCACCGGCCATTGACAAGGCTTCGTCCAACAAATCATTAGCCTTCGATCCATTTTGTTTTCCAAGATACTCGATCCACAGCGGCAGAAATTCGTTAAAATCAGGCAGATCCCGGTCACCAACCTGCATGATATCTTCCAGCTTTATGTTGGCATACGAGAGACCGGATAGGTAATTGTATAAAATGGCGGGCTTTTCCGACAAACCGTTTCCGACATAGATCAGATAAAGCGCTTCATGGACAAAATCCTCATAGGTTCCATCGAGAAGTCCTTTATCAAAAAGATCATAGATTTCCAGCGGGTACCCATCATAATCATTGTAATCGCCATCCACATCCACAGTGAGACTGAAAAGATTCTTTGCAAGTTCGGCTCCCTCGGGATAGGCTTCAAGATCAATGCATCGGTGCAACAGTTCGATCGCCTTATTGATTTTCGGGAGAATGTCTTCCGGGTCGGAATATATGAATTCACACTCATCATCATCCCATCCCCAACGGTTAGTGTATTGATAATCGATCTCGCTGTCCAGCTTGAAATCACCATCTGCGACCGCATCCAGGAATTTTGTAACCCGCCCGATGTCACGGTGCAGAAGTTCGACCTCGTCCAGGGTGGGATCTTTTCTATTATCGGCTGCATTTTTTTCAGCTCTGATGGACTTCAGCGTTTTGATAAAATGACTGCGCTGACTTCCCGGCAATGTCCGGGCAATTTCATGAACAAAAGCGGTGATCTGTTCTCCGGTCATTTCGGAAACCGCGTCATCAACATATTTCAAAAATTTCGCCAGATTCATAAGAATCTACTCTCTATTCCTCGTATTCGATATCATTTTCTTCACACCACTCGTTTGCGATACGTTTATATGCTGCTGTTGAATAGCTTTTATAAACCTCTAATTACTTGAAATTGGTCGATAATCTGTCTTAATCTTGCGAACAAATTAAGATTTAGACAGATTATCAGCATGCTCTCATTTGTTAAACAGATCATCCAGCATAACCTGACTTCCTATAAGACCACTATATTTATTATTTTTCACCCCATATGTTGTGATCATAGTCATCTGCAATGACTTTTTACAATCATTCATTCTTCTGAAGGTTTCAAGCTTATTACGCAATACCATGTCGTATTCTTTGTCAATGACAAATTCGTTCACGGAAAATTTCATCTCGCATAAATTGATCACCCTGTCTCTGCGTTCAATTATTAGATCGATTTGTGTTCCGGGAATCCCTTCATCCTCATCTCCGTGTGTATACCAGATAGATTCTTCTGTGAGCACACCGGAAATGCCCAATTTTTGCTTGATTTGTGGGATATGATCCTTGCATAACTGTTCAAAAGTGAGTCCTGCCCATGCCCTTCGGGCAGGATTATCAATGGAATTGCTCCAATAATGTTCATCTTTTCCGTAATGATCCCTGATATAATGGAAATAAAAAGCTGTATAGTAATCAGCCAGCTGATATAAAGCGTCCTTCTTCTTCTGATGATAAAATCCGGAAATTCGTACAAAACCGGCATATACAAGATGGTTGAGAATCTTTGTCAGAGTTCCGTTTGCCGGGATAATAATTTTCTCAGCAATTTCATTTCTTGTGAGGCCTCTCCTTTTCTCACTCAACGCCTCTACAACTTTGATGTATTGATCGCTGTTCTTGAATAAAGTTTTATACAGGTGCTCAAATTCATCCCATAATACACCGTTCTTTCTGAAAAACAGATCGTCGATATTCCGACTGTAGGCCAATTCCCTGTCCAGAAGATTCCAATAATAAGGGATTCCACCCATAATCATATAGCATTCCGCTATTTCGTAACGGGACCAGGTGATCCCTTTTTCCTCAAGAAATGTTTCCACTTCATTCAGCGTAAATGGTTCAAGGTACAGCCGGCAGGTATGACGGTTGTATAAACCACCCTTATTATTGGCAATTTTCTCAACAATCCAGGAAGTGGCCGAACCGCAAACAATGAAAACCAGATGATTTTGAGCAGCTCCCCAGCTGTTCCAAAAGTATTCAAAAGCAGGAAGGAATCCGGATCTTTGCGTGTCAAACCAGGGCATTTCATCAAAAAAGACAACCTTCTTTTCATCATCCGGTAACTTCTCAAGATATTCCCGCAGAAAATCAAACGCCTCGATCCAGTCTATTGGGATCCTTTGTGTTTTCCCGGTTTTCCGTTTTAATTCCGCTGCGAAATTCCGTAATTGATTTTTCCGTGTCTGGCCATAGGCTCCGGTGATTTTGAAGGCAAAAGTATTGTGAAAGAATTGATTCACAAGGTAAGTTTTTCCTACTCTTCGTCTTCCATAGACAATGATTAACTGAGACTGAGTTTCCTGAATACAGCTGTTCAGACGTCTGATTTCATTTTTTCTTCCGATGATTTTTAGATCTTCCATTGGAATTCAAGTAATCCTTTTCGCTGAAAAATGGCGATAATTTATCTAAATCTGATTATATCACAGACTTTTAGATAAATTATCAATATGTAAAGCGTGCCCTTTATGACAGCAATATTTGTAAAATCGGAGAAAAAGTAAGAAAACAATCAAAGTGAGGTTTTTAATCAGAGATTTAATATTTATTTCCGCTAATGGTTTTCCTTAGCCTCTATAAAACGGGAAAATGGAAATCGCCAGATCAGATTTTTCAGCCTAACGACGCCGAATGAAATAACGATTATTTTTATTATACGTTAGCAGATTTAAAAAACTGCAAACACAGAGCCCCCTATTAGGACTTATCCCACTAACCTACAATTGTCCGGTTGGAGGTTCCGGCCTCTCCGGGGGGACAGTGGTATCAAATTCACGAATTCGTAAAAAAGATCACTTTCCTCGTAATTACGAGGAGGATCCGTTTTGGGATTTACTCGTAAAAAATTTTGGGGTGGTATCAAATTCACGAATTCGTGAATTTGTTAAATTTACTCGGGGCGTTTACTCGGAAGGATCCCCCAGGTGGGACTGAAACATCTATCGCTTAGGTTGTGGGTTCGAGTCCCACCCGGGGTACAATGGTATCGTATTCACGAATTCGTGTTTATGATAACTTAGTCCCATATAGGGTATAAGTTAGGGATTAAGTGCGATATCCAGATACTGTTCGTGACACACTGGCGAATCGTCCCACGATTCCTGCATAATCATCCCGGCATGCCGTAAGAACGTAAAGCCTGGATGAAATTTCTCCTGCGGGGATATTCATCTCGGTATTCTTCCATGATCCGGGATTTCGCGCGAGGGACACCGTTGGATTCCAGAACCTCACCGTATGCCGCGATGAAGGCGGCACATTCTCCGTAATAATTCGTGCGGCTTGCTCCCATGATGCCTTTCGTCCGGTTGGAAAGTTGTTTCCTGATTTTGTCCATCCAGTCACCGAAATCTTCAGCCGGTATGTCGATATCGGATTTCCATGTCTCGAAAGACTGCCAAAATATTTCTTCGGGATTTTCTTCGTTTGCGTAAGTTGTTCCGCGCAGGAATTTTTTCAGATCAAAATTCATCCAATGCAGTACCTCGAATTGCATTTCCCGGATTCCTCTCGCTGCATTTTCTCCCCTGAAAAGCAAAAGGAAAAACAGTGCAAGACCTTCCTTCATAAAGGAATACGTCCAACCCAGCGCATCCGATTCGCTCACCCCGAGCTTCATTACCTCATTAAACCGTTTCTCAAAGAACAGGATCGCACATTTCGTCTTTTTTCGATCGGATTCAAAACGGTTTCTTTCTTTTCCCGCCTGAGGATCTTCATAAATTTGCCTCACTGCTGCCGAAATTTTTTCATAATCCGCCGACAAAAACCGTAGCCGCAGATAATTCTCAACCGATGGATCGGATCGAAAAGCCTCCAGCCAGCAGTGCTCAGAAGTTTCCGTGTCACCGATTATATTTGCGTAATCTGCTGTCAGCAAAGCGATCTCACCGCGCAAAACGGACATTTCCCGGATTTTTTCCAGAGCTTCCAGCCCGATCTTCATCATTGCAGCATCATCCTGACCGGACATACCGTTTTGCAGAATATGCTTAAACAGTTCCGGATGGACGTCTGAGAATTTCCGGGCTGACTCCAGATACGCATCCTCACCGGTCATTGACAGAGCCTCATCAAGCAAAATGCCAGCCATTGATCCGTATTGTTGCCCCAGATACTTGATCCACAGCGGCAGAAATTTGTCAAATTCAGGCAGTTCCCGGTCGCCAAGCTGCATGATGTCTTCCAGCTTTGTGTTGCCATACGGAAGACCGGATATGGAATAGTATAAAACGGCAGACCGTACGGGCAAACTGTTTCCGGTATAGATTAGATAGAGCGCTTCACGGATAAAATCGTCATAGTTTCCATCGAGAAGGTCTTCATTGAAAAGGTCTTCGATTTGCAGCGGAGTTCCGCCATAATCATGGTAATCGCCAACCACATCCACAGTAAGACTGAAAAGATTCTCTGCAAGTTCGGATCCTTCGGGATAAGTCTCCAGATCAATGCATCGGTGCAGCAGCTTGATCGCCTTATTGATTTTCGGGAGAATACCCTCCGGATCGGAATAAATAAATTCACATTCGTCGTCATCCCATCCCCTGCCATTACTGTATTGCCAGTCAATTTCACTGTCCAGCTTGAGATCGCCTTCATTTACCGCATCCAGAAATTTGGTAACCTGCCCAATGTCATTGTGCAGAAGTTCACGCGCGTCCAGAATGGCATCTTTCCTGTCATCGAGCACATTTTTATCAGCCCTGACGGACTTCAGCGTTTCGATAAAATGACTGCGCTGCCTCTCCGGCAGTGTCCGAGCAATTTCGTGAATAAACGCGGTCATCTGTTCCCCTGTCATTTCGGAAACCGCATCATCAACGTATTTTAAAAATTTCGCCAGATTCATTGGATACTGCTCTCTATTCCTCATATTCAATATCATTTTCCTCACACCACTCGATCGCGATGCGTTTATATGCCGCAGCCAGAAAATCATACCAATCCTGTTCAATACCCATCTCGATGATGTCATCTTTAAACCGGCGGAACGCACCGCGGCCGCGTATCGCACGGGACAGTCTGTTGTAAGCGGAACCGGACAGCGTGTCAATAAATTCTCCCATAATGCTGTATTCATGGATGTCATATTGTGTGGGCAAACGACAGAATCCGTGTTCATCGAGCCTATCGTTGATTTTTTCCAACTCTTCCCGATCCATAGCCCAATCGTCAGTCCATACGATTTCTCCGGTTTCCATATCCAGAAAATATTCCGAAGATTCATTCGTCATTTCGATCGCGTCAATAATATCAGTAAGCTTTACTTTCATTTTGTCTTCTCCGTTTGGATTTATTTCTCATCTCAGATTCAATCCCAGGTTTTTTACAGCAAAACCCAAGAATTTCGAGACCAATCCCAAGGTTTGACTCTGTTGCTGAATTCACAATATTCTTCAATTACAGGAATAATTACAAAGGCACCACGGGGCTTTCTAATTTTTCAAACAGCACAATGGAACTACATAAACGCCATTTTCCATCTGATATGCTATGTCTGCTGTTTTCATCATTCAAATCATCTTTGCCTTTATCTGTAACACTACCGGTCAGTATATATTGACCAAATTCACCGGTTTTATCTACTTCATACTTTACCTGGTCCCAAATAAATGAAACATGCTGCCATTCGTTAATCAATATTGGTTTGGGTCCATAATTCAAAAAGTTACTCGGGGAAATTTTTTCTAAATCGATTTAGTCCTGTCTTGAATCAAGGGGCATCAGATCGATCACTGTGCGGGCATACCGATTAGCTGTTGTGGACTTTCCGCACCATTTTGGACCGACAATTACCAATGCACCTTTGCTTTTCAGAGAAAATTCCACGATTCCATCGAATAGTCGATTCATATAATTCTTTTCGTTCATGATACCCAGCTCCTTCTATCAGTATTATATGCAAAATCGGAGAAAAAATTAAATATTAATCGGAGGTTTGTATGAAAAACAATCGGAAGTTTATGAAGTTTTTGATCGGAGATTTGATATTTATTTCCTGCCATAGTTTCTCTTATAACAATTATTCGGTTTCTGGTTGAAAATGATCTGGTTGTTGAAGGTTCCGCTCTCTTCAGGGGTACAAGAAACCTGTTTTCATCAGCCGTATCTTATCTATCAATAATCATCGTTCATTGAGACAGAAACATTTACTCCGCATTTCAACAATGCCATTTCGCCCCAACTTTCCTGAAAACAAATGACTTTTCACACAAAATCAAAAAATCCGTTATGATTAACAGGTCAGGTTGATCAGATGATCGCGGCACGGCGTGGCCGGGCCGAGGAAAGTCCGCACTCCTTAGAGCAAGATGCCGGATAACGTCCGGGGCGGGGCAACTTGCCGGAAAAGGGCCACAGAAAACAGACCGCCTCGCAAGA
>JAFRIR010000143.1 GCA_017432685.1 Flexilinea sp.
GAAGTCATGAGCCTGTCCGACCGGATCGACGTGATCTTCGAAGGGAAGATCGTCGGTTCCGTCAAGGGTTCCGAAGCGGATGAGAATCAGCTCGGTCTGATGATGGCAGGAGGAGGTGCACATGCCTAAGAAAGAACAAACGCTGAAAGAAAAAATCACGAACAACGCGCTCTTTTACACCCTGCTGTCGATCCTGTTCGGTTTTATTGTGGGTGCGATCGCGCTGGCAGTGGCCGGATATAACCCGTTCTCAGCCTATAAAGAGATGTTTTACCGCATCTTTGGACGGCCAAACTGGCGTTCCTACAGCTTTATCGAATATTCCACGCCCTATATCCTGACCGGGTTGTCGGTGGCATTTTCCTTCAAGACCGGTGTTTTCAACATCGGTGCGGAAGGTCAGTTCGTGATCGGTGCGGTCGCGGCGGTCCTGGTCGGGATCTTCGTCCCGGCTCCCGCGGTGATCCTGATCCCGCTGTGCATCATCGCCGCGCTGCTGGCCGGTATGGCCTGGGGCGCGATCGTCGGCTTCCTCAAGGTTCGCTTTGGGGTGAACGAAGTGCTGAGCATGATCATGTTCAACTGGATCGCCTACTACTTCTCCAACTTCGTCGTCAACCTCAAATCCGTTGAGGTCGGCGGCGGCAAGACCTGGACGAAGCTGATCCAGGATAACGCCAAGATCACCTTCGGAAAAGATTTCATTGCGAACCTCGGTCTTTCCCCGAAAGCACATGCCGGTATCCTGATCGCCATTGTGGCCGTCTTTGTCATCTGGTACATCATCGACAAGACGACGCTCGGCTTCCGTCTGAAGGCTGTGGGGTACAACCGCAACGCGGCGGAATTCGCCGGCATCAATGCCAACCGCAACATCATGATCGCCCTGGCGATTTCCGGCGCCCTGGCCGCGCTGGCCGGCGCGATCCAGGTGATGGGCGTCAACTATAAAGTCAGCCAGTTCGCCGGTCAGGAAGGCTATGGCTTCAACGGCATCACCGTCGCGCTCATCGGGAACACCAATCCCTTTGGCGTGTTGCTGGCAGGCTTCTTCTTTGGAAGTCTGAAATTCGCGGGAACCCGTTTCGGTCCCCCGTCTGAAGTGGTCGACATCATGATGGGCTGTATCACCTTCTTCATCGCTGTTTCCAGCCTGTTGAAAGAGATCTTTACAAGCAAACCGAAGAGAGGAGCAGACTAATGGATCAATTCATGAAAACACTCGGCATTATCATCAATGCCACCCTTATGTACACCCCTCCGCTGCTTTATGCCGCGCTCGGTTCCTGCTTCTCTGAAAAAAGCGGTGTCGTCAACATCGGCATCGAAGGGATGATGACGATCGGCGCCTTCACCGGCGCTGCGATCGGTTACTTTGTCGGCAATCCGTGGCTGGCTTTCCTTGGCGCGGGTTTGGCCGGCGCGATCTTCGGACTGCTCCACGCTTTCGCCTGCGTGACCTGTCACTCCGACCAGACGATTTCCGGTACGGCCATCAACTTCCTGGGCTCCGGTGTAGCAGTGTTCGTGTGCCGTATGTTCTTTGAAGGCAATACCGAAACCCACCCGGTGAAGCAGAAGCTGCCGCGCATTCTCAACGGCCTGTTCGAAAGCCTGGCTGCCAACTATCCGGACGGCATCGGCAAGCTCTTCGTCAAAAACGGCTTTCTCGACAATGCCTTCAACACCTACGCGTCCACCTACATCGCGTTTCTGCTGGTTCTGCTGTTCTGGTTCATCTTCTTCCGCACCCGCTTCGGTATGTGGCTGCGCGCGGTCGGTGAACACCCGAAGGCCGCCGATACCCTGGGCATCAACGTCTTCAAGGTCCGCTATATCTGCGTGATTCTCTCCGGCTTCCTGGCCGGTCTGGGCGGCGCCTCCATCACCCTGGCGACTGTTTCCGCCTTCCGTCCGTCCGTCGTGATAGGGCAGGGCTTCATCGCCATTGCCGCGGTCATCTTCGGAAAGTTCACGCCGCAGGGGGCCATGCTTGGCTGCATCCTCTTCGGCTTCTGTAACGGTCTGCGCGTGATTTTGGGCTCCAGCTCCGTGATCCCGGTGAACCTGATCTCCATGATCCCGTACGTCGTGACCATCCTCACACTGGTCATCTTCGTCGGCAAGTCCCGCGTCCCGGCCGCCAACGGCAAACCCTACTTCAAGTCGAAGTAAAACAAATCTTATAACGGAACGAGGCTCCCATGTATATGGGAGCCTCGTTGTTTTCTTACTCTCTAACTACATATTCAAACAGATCCAGCTTTTCTACACCGAACCCGCGCAGCAGTTCCGCGCTGCGTACCTGATCGTCCGCCGTGTTATAGCCCGGGATCAGCGGGACACGGACAGTGACCCGCTCCGGGCCTACAACCTCCAGCAGCAGCCGCAGGTTGGAGTGCATCAGCTCACCGTCTCCGCCCGTATAACGGTGATAGATCTCAGGGTCCATATCCTTGCAGTCCACGATGAAGCCATCCACCGCTTCAGCGGCTATACGCAACTGTTTTTCCGGGACAGCCAAACTGGTCTCCGCACAGATGCGCCACTCCTCCGGGCAGATCTGACGGAAAGAGCGGATGAACGCGGCGTGCAGCAGGGATTCCCCACCCCCGAAGGTGACCCCACCGCCGGATGCCCGAAAATAGAGATCATCGATCCGGACCCGTTCCAGCAGCTCGGCTGCCGTAAGGTGCTCAACAGGCGCTTCCCGCAGCAGCCGTTTGTTGATGCACCAGCGGCAGCTCAGCGGACAGCCCGCCCCCGCCACAAGGGTCGTGACTCCACGTCCATCAATGCCCATCCGCAGGCGGACAAGGCTCAGCAGCGGGAAAAGCGTTTCCTCCATTGCTCCCTGCCGTCTCAGTAATTCATGGGAACCATGCCCGACAGTTCAAACTCATCGATCTCGACAGGGGTCACCTGCGTCGGCAGCACCACGGTCTGTGTATCCTCCTCGATATGCTCCGGCCAGGGCACCTCTCCCTCGGTGACGAACACCTCACCGGGATCTGTTTGTGTCGGTGCCGGTGTTTCATAGGCTACCATGCCGGAGAGGTCATCTGCGGGTTTGTTGTTTTCGATGACCGCGCTGACCGCACTGCATCCGGCGGCAGTCAGCGCCATGCCTGCGCACAGCGCGGCGACCTTGATCTTCTTCCCGAGTGACGCCCGGATCCGCAGCTCCTTTTCCAGATAGCGCAGCTCGCTTTCACATCGCGGGCAGGTCCCGCTGCAGCTTCCCTGATGGGTGCATTCCCGGGTCACATATGGGATATCGTTTTCATCAGCGATCTTCTGCCGGATCTCTTTCAGAATTTTACATTTTTCTTTGCCAAGCATCACACCCTCCTGATACCATTGACTTTTCTATTATAAAGGACGATACGATTTTCTGAAAGTTCCCGTCACACACTGCTCCGTCTTTTTCGTTTGGATTTTTCGGAAAAGTTCAATTATCGGGTACACTATATAATTAGTGGGAAATCTAAAACCCCGGGCGGGGGTATGGGGGCGGCAGGTTTATAACCTGCTCCGAAAGGTACGGGCTGACGCCCGGTTTGGATGCGGAGCAGGAGCTTCGCCCCCGGAAACCTCCTGAGGAGATTCAGAGAAAAAATCTCTGAATCTCCTCAGGACAAAATATCTGATAATTTAGAGGTTCCCATTCATGGAATATGATTGGATAAGAAATGGTCTTTTTGTTCCTGCTGCCTCATCTTTTTTTACTTTCCGCACCGGACCTGATCTCCGCGGTTGTGGCTGTGGCTGCCTATGCAGCAGCCGGACTCACCGTCACCCGGTTTGAAAAGACCCACTCTCCCAAACCGCTTTTCCGCTTTCAGTACCCGCTCATTACCTCCGCCATCACCCTGGCGCTCGGCGCCCTGTTTTATTTTCGCTGGCGGCACTTTTCTTTGTTTCTCTCCTGGGAATCCCTGCCGACGATGCCCGCCAAACGCATCTGCGGGACGGCCGCTGCCGTGCTCTGCGTACTGGCGCTTATCGGGACGGACTGGCTGATCTCGGTCATCGCGGAGCGCATCACCGGAGTCAACGACAGCTCGGATGCACGGCACGAGACCGCCTTCATCGGCCTCACCGCCGCGGTCATGATGACGCTGGCATCCAAATGCTCACCCTTTTATGCCTTCAACGACTGGGTCGATCCCCACACCATGTTCACGGTCGGCAAGTCCATCCTCCACGGGATGCTTCCCTACCGCGATGTCTACGAACAGAAGGGCCCGCTGCTGCTTTTGCTGCACACTGCCGGCGCCCTGATCTCCTTTGACACCTTCACCGGCATGTGGATCCTCGAGATCGTCAGCTGCTTTTTCTTTCTCTTCTTCTCCTTCAGGATCATGCGTATGCGTCTGGGCAGCACAGCCCTGCCGCTGGTCCCGATCCTGACGCTGATCGTTTATACCGCGGTCTCCTTTGATCAGGGAGACAGCGCGGAGGAGTTTTGCCTCCCGCTCATCACCTATGCGATATGGGTCGCCTACCACCGCATGAAGCAGAATGCGCTCCCCGTGCGGGAGGAATGGATCCTGATCGGGGTCACCTCCGGCTGCATGCTGTGGATGAAATATTCCATGCTCGGGTTTTATCTGGGCTGGATCCTCGCGATCTATTTCTTCGCCCGGGGCAATAATCAGCGGTTGGAGGTACTCAAAGGTATCGGCTGGATCGCTGTCGGGGTGATGGTTCCGACCCTTCTGATTCTGATCTGGTTTACCCTCGCCGGCGGGCTGAGTGACCTGTTCACGGTTTATTTTTACCAGAACATCTTCCTCTATCCCAAGACGGCGGATCTTTACGGACACTTTGCTGTGATCCAAAACCTCCTCAGCGGTTTTTTGAACATGCTCGTCTTCAATCCGCTCTCGGTCGTCTCGCTCATCATCGGGCTCATCTGGTGCTCCCGGGAAGAGAACAAAAACCTTTCCCGACTGGTGAGCTGGACCTTCATCGCCATGTACCTGCTGATCTATTTCAGCGGACGCTTTTACTCCTACTACCCGCAGATCTTCGGCGCCTTCGTCCCCTTCGGGCTGATCGCTGCCGTGGATGTTTATGAACGGAACATCCGTATCCCCATCCTGCTGCGCTACGACACCGCCATGAACACGGCGCTCTCCCTGACCGGGTGCGTACTGGGCATGTTCCTCTTCGCCGGGAACATGCGCTCCCTGGCCTTCGAGAAGGAAGACTATCCGCAATTTCAAGCGAAAGCCGCTATCGAAGCCTCCGGCATCGACCATCCGACCCTGATGAATTACAATTTTCTGGACATGGGCGTAGACACCATCGCCGGCATCCTGCCGAACCAGCGCTTTTTCTGCGGCTTCAACCTGCCGCTGAAGGATATCGAAGAAGAGCAGAATGCCTGTCTTGCGTCCGGATGCGTGGACTTCGTCCTCGCTTTCATGCGCACCATCGACAGTCCCAATTACACGCTGGTGGAAAAATTCCCCGCCAACTACGATTTTCTCGGCATCCGCCCCACCTATAACCTCTACCGAAAAACCATCCATTAAATAAACGGGGCGGAAGGGGACGGTACCGCGCAGCGGGCCTGTACCCCGGGGACTCGGCACGAAGCATGAGCCGGAAGGATCTGACCCCGCAGACTCTGCAGGTTTACCCGTGACTGCGGGCCGGTTGCCCGGCCCACTGTCACGATAAGGCTACCTTCGCGTGCAGTGGAAAGTGGCTTCGATGAGTTGCACAAACGGGGTCAGATTCCTCCAACTCTTCGCTCGTGCTGCGCACATCGCGCAAGTCTGCGGAATCCGACCCCAAATTTTAAGGACACACAAATTCCGTCTTGAAATCCCTTCCTTATAATGGTACAATCTTATTAGGGAGGAGCATTTCAAATGACGGAAGATAACGTTCAATATAAAGACCGCTTATTCAGTTTTCTCTTCGGCTCCGAAGAAAACAAGGCCTGGACATTGAGTTTATACAATGCGGTCAATGGTTCTTCTTATGATGACCCGAACGAAATAGAAATTACGACCATCAAAGAGATCATGTATCTCGGCATGAGGAATGATGTTTCTTTCCTGATTTCCGATGAAATGAACCTGTATGAGCAGCAATCCACATATAATCCTAATATGCCGCTCCGTATGATGCAATATACGGGGAACCTGTTTGAGAAATATATCAAGCAGAGAAATCTCAATAAATACAGCAGCAAACGGCTCAGGCTCCCCGTCCCGAAACTGATCGTTTTCTTCAACGGAACCTCAGAACAGCCGGATGAACTGATTTTACGGCTCAGCGATTCTTTCCCGGAAGGATCGAAATCTGATATTGAAGCCAACGTCCGTATGCTGAACGTCAATTACGGGAAGAATAAGGATCTGATGGATTCCTGCAGGCCGCTGATGGAATATTCCTGGCTGGTCGCGGAGGTTCGCAGGAATAATGAAGCAAAAAATGAAGAAGGCATGAGCAGCGCAATCGATCAGGCCATCTCCGCCATGCCGGACGATTTTCTGATCAAACCCTTTTTGGAAGCGCACAGATTGGAGGTAAAAGGTATGTTACTCGAAGAATATAACGAAACTGAGGTCATGGAACTGTTCAAGGAAGAAGGACGCGAAGAAGGACGTGAAGAAGGACGTAAAGAAGGACGTAAAGAAGGACGCGAAGAAGGAAAAATCCTCACCATGTGGAAAATGGTAAACAGCGGGCTCGTCACCCTTGAGCAGGCCGCCGATTTTGAGGGA
>JAFRIR010000144.1 GCA_017432685.1 Flexilinea sp.
AAGCTGACAGTTGCAGGCTTTTTAAGAGACTCCCAGATGAATTCCATGATGGCTTCTTCCAAACGCTTTCTGGTCAGCAAAACAGATTATGAAAGACTGATGACACTGGGGAGCGAAGAATATCTGATCGAATTCAAACTTCATGACGGAAGCGATATCAACGCATTCGCAACTGCTTACAGAGATGCAGGTCTGCCGGAGAACGGTCCTACCATCACCTATCCGCTGATCAAAATGATGAATGCACTTTCTGACGGGATGATGATCCTGGTGATTTTTCTCATCAGCATCGTGGTTCTCTTTATATCCGTTCTCTGTATCAGATACCTGATCCTTACGAGGCTGGAAAAGGATAAAAACGAGATCGGGATGCTGAAGGCGATCGGTGTTTCAAACAAGGATATCCGGGAAATGTATTTCACAAAGTATCTGCTTCTGTCAGCGATTGGAAGTTTCACAGGTGCGCTGGCAGCATTGTTTGCGGCAAAACCGCTCGGAATGCAGATGCGGGTACTATACGGAGAGCCGGAAAACACAGATTTGATTTATTTGCTGATGATTCTGGCAACACTGGCTGCAGTCGGGATCATACTGTTATCCGTCTTCCGTACGCTTGGCAGCATGGAGAAAATGTCCGCTGTGGATGTCCTGTACGGACGGGGAACGCTTGGAAAAAAGAAAAATCTGTTTCTGCCGATCGGAATCATCACAGCTGCTGCGGTATTCATGATCCTTGTTCCCATGAATATGGCAAATACTATAGAAGATCCCGCATTTGCATCATATATGGGCATTGGAGACAGCAGGATCCGGATCGATATCAGACAGACAGATAACTTTGAAAAATCTGAAAAGGCTGCTATTGAAGAGATCCGGCATGATGAAAGAATTTCGGATTATGCGCTGATGCGGACAGCTTCATATAAAAGCATCCTGCCGGATGGAAATTCCTATAACCTGATGATCGAAAACGGTGATCATGGGAAATTCCCGGTACGGTACAGCGAAGGAAGGTATCCGGAGAAGGATGGAGAAATAGCCCTCTCCATCCTGAATGCAAGAGAAATGAATGTAAAACCGGGAGATACGATCCTTGTGTATACAGATACCGGAGATAATCATTCCGATCCGGTGCGCTGCGAAGTGTGCGGGATATATTCTGATATCACCAACGGAGGGAAAACAGCCAAGGCATGTTTTGATGATCCAAATCGAAAAACGGAAGTGATGTGGAGCATTATATACCTGTCACTTCGGGATGGCATTTCTGCCGGCGAATGGGTTTCAGAATACCAGCAGAAGTTTTCATCTTTTGACGATGGAATTAAAGCAATAGAAATATCGGATTATCTTGAGGGAACTTACGGCCAGACAATACGAAACATCTCAAAAGCATCTGTTGTTTCTATGATTATGGCCTGTATGACTCTTTTTGTTGTGGTACTGCTGCTGATCCGTTTTGTGATCTGGAAAGAGCGGAGCGACAGTTCTCTGAAGAAAGCGCTGGGTTTTACATCAGCAGATATCCGAAAGGAATATCTGAAAAAATCATTTCTGTACATACTGCCGGGAATCCTGACGGGGCTTTTTGCCGGAATCATCCCCGGA
Source organism: Flexilinea sp. (assembly GCA_017432685.1). GTDB lineage: Bacteria > Chloroflexota > Anaerolineae > Anaerolineales > Anaerolineaceae > Flexilinea. The sequence continues at coordinate 1,609 of JAFRIR010000144.1, forward strand.
CAAAGCCTGTCCGGGATAATTCTGGGAGCAATGGGTGCGTATGGATTCCATTTTATTCTGAATCCGGTAAACGTATTTGTGTTTACTCCAGCGTTGATCATAGCTGCCGCATACCTGGCAGTCTTCATAAGTCTGCTGGAAGTACACCGGATCCGGGCCTTTGAATGTCTCGGCGCAATTTCACAAAACAATTAGCTGAAAGGAAAAAATCATGAGCGAATTATTGAAAGTCAACAATTTATGCAAAGGAAATATACTGAAAAATGTCTGTTTTGAAATGCACCCGGGTGAGATGACTGCCATAATGGGACCGTCCGGATCCGGAAAATCCACACTCCTGTACAATGTGTCGGGAATGGATCAGCCGGATACGGGGAAAGTTATTCTTGCTGGAGTTGAAATATCCTCCATGAGTGAAGATGAGAAAGCAAGTTTCAGACTGCATAAGATGGGTTTTGTTTTCCAGCAGATGAATGTGCTGAGCAACCTGAATGTCATTGACAATATTGTCTTTCCCGCGATTCATGCAGATGGGAAACACAGCAGAGAGATTTATGATAAAGCAAAAAAACTGATGAACGATTTTCACATCGCCGATCTTGCCGACCGGAAGGTAAATGAAATCTCAGGGGGACAGCTGCAGCGGGCATGCATTTGCCGCAGCATGATGATGGATCCTGTGATCCTGTTTGCTGATGAACCTACCGGAGCATTGAATCAGACAGCTGCCGGAGAGGTGATCGATGCATTCATAAAAATCAACAGAGAGGGAACTTCCATTCTGATGGTGACACATGACAGCAAAGTTGCAAGTAAGTGCGAGCGGATCATGTATATTCTGGATGGTGAGATTCGCGGGGAACTGAGACCGGGAAAATATTCACCGGGGTCTGCCAAAGAACGTGAGACAGATACAAATCATTGGCTCAATGATATGGGATGGTGATAATAATAAGTCAACTGGTACTCATAAGGAACAGAATGCCGGTTACATGCCGGCATTCTGAAGGGTACGGGCGATATCCGAAAATTCTTCAGGAAATATCTTTGCAGCACGCCTGTCAAAAGTAAGAAGTCCGTTTGTCTCGTCTTCTACATCCGAAACCTGTGTGTAGACGGTTCCGCACAAGCCTTTCGGAATCAGCGGCAGCGCCTGCTCCAGATAAAGTGCACACAAATCACTGACAAATTCCTTGCGGTCTTTGTACTTTCGGTATGCCGTTCAGACACAGCCATTCATCCCTGACCATCTGTGGTCTTGGATATCGATTCCAGGGAGTTCCGTTTAGTCCTGTTCCGGCTTCTGTCAGCAATCTTTGCATGCTACAAGCGCCTTTCAATTCATATTGTCAGAAGTTCTTCAAGTCTCGGCTTGTACAGTGCGTTGTCGATCTCTGCGATGACCGTGCAGTTCGGTTCCTTTTTTCCATAATAGCTGTTTTCAAATCCCGGACCCATTCCTGCCAGCATCCCTCCGTCATAGAAGATCACCTGTCCATAGGTTTCATTATGCTCCGTACAGACATGGGAAACACAGGGAACTGCTTTGACAATGACATCATACAAATAATTGACTCTTTGATGAGTTCTGTGATTGCTACGGCCCATCAAAAAGAATGCATCCGGATTTATGCAAATCATTTCGTGTGGTAAGATAAATGGTATGCTGACATTATTCCATGCTGGATTTTCAATCATTAAAGAACCTGATGTTCACATTGGCAGGAAAAATGCCGATTTTGGACAGGGGTTTTACCTGACTTCCGATGCTGCATTTGCTCACCGCTGGGCAAGAGAGAGAAAAGGTGAGCAGACCATTGTAAATACCTACGAACTGGATACAAATAATCTGTCTGTTCGCTGCTTCATCCGGGGTGAAGAATGGTTTGACTATATTTTCAAAAACAGAAATAACTATTCGGATGAACTTAATTCGGATGTGATCATAGGTCCCATCGCAAATGATACGATTTACGATACTTTCGGCATCATTACCAGTGGATTTCTGAAGAGGGAGGACGCGCTGCGTCTGCTGCAGATAGGTCCGGCATATGAGCAGGTTGCATTGAAAAGCGATAAGGCCGTGAAACATCTGAAATGGATTTCCTCAGAAGTTCTTCTTCCTGATACAGTAGCTGAGTACAGGAAACTGGTTGCTGAAGAAGAGAAAAAATATCAGGAACTTTTTGCTGAAGAAATGGAAAGGATCAGTCTTTCAGAATAGGCGATGTTATGGCTTATTGCAACTGGGATTTGCTCGACCAGAAATGCGGCATCATTATGAGAAGATGTTTTCATCTGCGTTCAATGAGAATACGGGGCAATATCGAATACCTTTTGAGACTTTACAACAGAAGGGATGCATATGATAAAACTGATCGTAACTGATATGGACGGATGTCTTCTTGACGGAAAAGGAAGACTTCCTTCTGATTTTGAAGAAACATACCGGATGATAGATGGAAAAGGGATCATTCTTGCGGCTGCAAGCGGAAGATCAATTGCCGGACTTATGAAACCTTTTGGAGAGTATGCCAAGAAAATGGCATTTGCATCTGACAATGGAGCATGTGCTTACTATGGAGGAAGGCAGCTTTTCTCCAATACATTACAGCGGTCTGATTATCTTCCGGTATTTGAGGAAGTAAAAAAACATCCGAATCTGATAGCTGTAGCCTGCGGAATAAAAAACGCATGGATGGAGAATATCGACAGATTTACTGAGAAAGATATTGAGGAGTTGAAAAAATACTATCCTTCCTGGTCGGAATGCAGGTTTGAAGAGATACCGGATGATGTCATAAAAGTAGCACTTCTTTACTTTGACGATATTGAGAGAAATATCTATCCATATTTCAAAAGATTCAGCAATGACAGAATCCTATGTAAAGTTACTGCATATGTTTGGATACCAATGCCTGCGCAGATGATGGCAAGACCAATTATCAGCGGCGCGAACATATCCGACAGGTAAACCAGAACTGCCAGAACAACGCCGGCTGCTGCAATCACAAGTTCACGTGTACCGACGCCAATAAAGCTTTTGGGAGCATCTTCAATTTTCGGAGGTGTATAACCGGCCATAGATCCCGCTTTCATAATAAAATTGAGCGGAATGATGTACATCCGCATCTCCGGTTATTTTACAAAAAAAGGAGCCGGTTTGTCTGCTTATGCAGTACCGGATCCTTTTTCAGTGGATATTACAAAGAAGAATTGTTTTTACTTGCCGATTTATCCCGGATCGATTTTCTCAAAAACCAGTATTATATCGCCCAAGGTCTGGAATCTTCAGGATCGGAATCGTCATCCAGGAAGTTCTGAGCATATGTTGGTGAGAGGTCATAGCGGCGAATAATCAGATATTTTATTTGAAAGTCATCCATACCGGCATATCTGCCAAAGCTAATATCTTCTTTTATCTTTTCAGTACGTTCAGATGCCATTTTCACATATTCCGGGCTTAACATAGTAATCATGATTTTTTCAACCTCCATTCTGTGTTCTTTGAGATATTTCGCAAGATATCCTTTTTCAATACATTCAGCTATAGTATTTATCACTGCCTGCTGTTTTTCTTCCGGCGTCTTTGCGGATAACACGTGCTTGTCCCAAATTCTGCAAAAACCCATATATTCTTCAATAATTCCGCTCTTATAATTTCCATGAAGAATCTTCGCCTTGAACTCTGGTTTTTTCGGATCTCCATTGAAAAACTCCTGATTAAGCGAGAGTTCATCATTTTCAATTTTCTTTTTTCCGGTATAGATCACGAAAGCTTCCACATCCGGGATATCTCTTTCTGCTTTCATTTCTTCATATGATAATCGTTTTTCATCAGTCATTTTTTCTGTTACCTCCAAGAGATAATAAGCGTGAGTGACCAATTCAGCTGATTAAATTATACAGTCAACTAAGCCGAAAGTCAATCCGGTCTAAAACTTATTATTTTATCCCTGATTGATCCCAACGACTCTCATGCCTATATTCCGGACATTTTTATGTGCATACTCATACAGTACCCCAGTAAGCTTCAGCGGTTTCTGTTTGTCAATACTGAGAGCAGGATTCAGAAGAACCCAAAGATGCTCGATATCCGGCACTTTTGTGTTTTTCAGCGCTGATTTGTTTATGTGTTTTACGCGTGAGTTGCGCAGGACAGCCTTATTAGCTCTTCCGGAATGTTTTTCAATCTCATAGTTACCGCATTCCAGTGTGATATAGGTACCCAAAAGCGGAACAAGATCTTCCCTGTACCAGCTGCTCTTCGGAAACCTTTGGACCTGCTCCATACTTTTCCCGGAATATGACTCTGCCCAGATTGAATTCTTTTGTCCGGCTTTTTTCATCTTTTCTTCCGTAAGTCTGATTTTAGTCGATTCACTTTCTGCCGAACCCGGTTTTTGTTTCTCAACAAAAAAGACAATAAGTGTGCTTAACCGGAGTAAATTCATATCTGGTAACACTTCTGAAAAACCGGATGCTGATCTGAACATGGCATCCGGTTTTAGCTTCTAATTTGCAAATCTGTTTTCTACCACCTGATGTTTTTCATCAGATCTGCCTGTGCAAGACGATCTGTGACTTCAGCGGCGGCATCCCCGTAATTTCTTGCCTCACCTGTATGGCTCTCCATAAATTCACCTGTGATCAGGATGCCCTGTTCGTAATAGGAAGCGCCTTCATTTCTTCGGAAAGCATCTATTCCCGGACGGTCTCCTTCAGGGATATTCCTCATAAATTCCTGTGCATGGCCATTATATTCCGCGTGCATTTGAATTCCCCTGGCGATACCAAAATCCAGAATATTTCCCGCACCCTGTTCCATGCTTTCACCCTGATAACCATTCATTGGATCCAGCCCCGCATTTCTGGCGCCTTGATATGCAACAGCAAGCATTTTTGATGTACTGTCGGCCGCATTATGTACTTCCTGCTCTGTCAGTGTATGATTTGTGTCCAGTCTGCGGATCCGTTCCTCAATCGCATGGACATCAGAAACATCCACGAAATTACGAACCGGTCCGGTGCTTCGGTAATTTCACGTACCGTTTCCATTCCATATACAGCGATGATTTTGTCTATGGTTTTCGGTCCGCATCCGGGTACATTCAATCCCACCAGAAACTGCCGGATTTCAGCCGTTCCGGTAAACTTCTGAATGGAAAACCCATCAGCGCTGATCTGAAGTGTTTCATATCCTGTGTTTCTGTCAGAATAATAGCGGATAAACCTGAATTTATATTGTAGAGACTGATTACCGAATACATGAGAATTGAGATCAGCAGCATAAAACTTGCGGCTGAAGTGGACTGTATCCTTTTTCTGCATTCTGATGCTTCTTCAGACAAAGTACGGG
>JAFRIR010000145.1 GCA_017432685.1 Flexilinea sp.
GGTATTACAACCACAGAAACCACTGCCGGGAATACGATCAATATCTATGACAAAGAACGCTGTATTTGTGACATCATTCGTGATAAGAAGAATATTGACATTCAAATTTTCCATACAGCCATCAACTCTTATTTTCGCGACAGAGAAAAAAACATTCACAAACTTATGGAATATGCTTCAATTTTCGGCATTGAAGATAAAGTCCGGCAATATACGGAGATTTTGTTATGACGCAAACATCCATGCAAATTAAAGCTCTTATTCGAAATAAAGCTGCTGGAGACAGTGACAAGGCTCAAATTTTGCTTCGAATTTACATGATGGAACGTTTCCTGGAAAGGGTCTCTGTTTCAAAATATAAAAACAATTTCATCCTGAAAGGCGGAATGCTTGTCTCTTCTTTGGTTGGTGTAGACCTTCGTACAACAATGGATATTGACACTACGGTCCGGGCGCTTCCTCTGACACAAAATGAAATGAGAAAAATTCTTGATGAAATTATGACCATTGATCTTCAGGATGGTGTTCGCTTTGAAATTCAGAAAGTAATAGACATCATGGAAGGTCATGAATATGAAGGGGTTCGATTTTTTGTCAAAGGATATCTTGATCGGATGTGGCAGACTATTAAAATCGACATTTCCACTGGTGATTCAATTACACCCGCTGCAATAGAATATAACCTGCAGCTCCTTTTGGAAAAGCGGGACATTGAATTGTGGGCTTATAACATCGAGACACTCCTTGCTGAAAAACTCGAAACAATTATGTCCAGAGCTGAGGGTAATACCCGTATGAGAGATTTTTTATGATATTTATATCCTTACGAGTCTGGAAAATATAGATATCAATGAAGCTCTTTTGCGTAACGCATTTCGAAACACATGTGTTCATAGAGGAAGTGAAAAGAATATCATCCAATTTAATGAGATTCTTTCAAAAATTGATTCATCGAAGGTAATGTCTGATTTGTGGAATGTTTACAAATCAGACAATGATTATGTCAGCGATCTTTCCTGGAACACAGTTATTGCAAAAGTGAAAGAATTGTCAAAGGTCGTTATTCCTGATTCGATTTCATAAAGAGGCTGTCTAAAATCGTATAAAATCTTCCTTGCAAAAAGCGCTATACTGATAACATGAGAAATTGAAACACGGGCTTTCCGGGAAAACCGGAGAGCCTTTTCTTTTGCATGGAGGTGGTGCATATGGGATTTTTCAGAGGAATCTTCCGATCAAGGGACAGACCGCAGAACGCGACCAACGGGAGCGGATACCGTTTCATGATGGGCGGAAGCACTGCAGGAAAAGCTGTGACGGAACGACCCGCTATGCAGATGACTGCAGTTTACGCATATGTACGGATTCTATCGGAAGCAATTGCTGGACTGCCACTACATCTATTTGTAAATACAGCAATGTCGATAGCAGATTTCATTCTATTTGTGGAGAACAAAGCCAATTCGACATAAAGAAAACGACCATGCAGGAGCATTTCACTCTTACATGGCCGTTCTTCTGTTATCCCGCTTGAAGAAGGTCGGCTCAAATTTGCTTGTTTTGCAAATCCCTAAGTTCAACCCTCTAAGCCGGGGTTGTATTTTTATTCAGCGTGGCCGGCAGAGGGTCGGGTCCCGCAGGGGCCTATACCTCGGGGAGTCGGCGCTGAAACATTAAAATGTATTATAATAGAATCAACACTTGCAAATACAGGAGTAAACCATGATAACAGAGCGCATTTTCGGTGAAATCAAGGGAATCCAGATTCCCGAAGTAACCTTACACAATTCAAAAGGCATGGAAGTTTCCATCCTGGCCTACGGCGCCACCGTCCGGTCCGTGATCGTCCCGACCGCGGACGGAAAACGGGTCGATGTCTGCCTCGGCTACGACAGCATTGAAGAATATATCGAAAACGGCGGACATTTCGGCGGGTCCATCGGCCGCTTTGCCAACCGCATCGGCGGAGCCGCCTTTGACCTGGACGGGGTCCACTACACCCTGGCGCCCAACACCCCGCCAAACCATCTCCACGGCGGCATCCACGGCTGGGACACCAAGATCTGGAACTACACCACCGATGAAGCTGAAAACAGCGTGACCTTCGCTATCAAATCCGCAGACATGGAAGAAGGCTATCCGGGCGAAGTTCATGCCACCGCCAAATTCACCGCCACGGAAGACAACCGCATGGTCATCGAATATACCGCCGTGACCGACAAAGCCACCCCCATCAACATGACCAACCATTGGTATTTCAACATGAACGGACAGGGAAACGGCGACATCCTCGGACACACCTTACAGCTCGCTGCTGATTCAATCACCGAAACCGATCCGGGCCTTGTACCGACCGGGAAGATTTTACCCGTGGAAGGGACTGTTTATGACTTCCGAGAAGGGAAAGTAATCGGTACCGATTTCGCTGCCGTCCGTCCGCTGGATACAGCAGGCTATGATAACAACTTCATCCTCGGCAACCCGGGTGAATTCAAGAAATTTGCGGTCCTGACCGGGGACAAGACCGGCATCACTATGACCGGCTACACCAACATGGAAGCCGTCCAGTTCTACAGCGGCAACCACATCAACAACCGCAAGGGCAAAGCTAACACGGAATACAATGACATGAGTGGAATGTGCCTGGAACCGCACCACTACCCGGACTGCGTCAACAAGCCCGAATTCCCCAGCGCCATCGTCCGACCCGGTGAGACCTATTACCATCACACGGAATTCGCATTTGAATAAGTAACGTAACAGGGGGACGGGTCCCTGAGTTGGAGGGGTCAGATTCTGTAGACTCACGCGCAGCGTGAGCCGGAAGGATCTGACTCCGCAGACTCAGCGAAGGTGTTCCCAAGCGGGGTCAGATCCCTTCAACTCTTCGCTCGTGCTCTGCACATCGCGCGAGTCTGCGGAATCCGACCCCGAGCCCTACCACATTTTTGTAGAAAACGCAACCGACATTATTGTCGGTTTTCTTTTTTAAATTTTCGGTGTAAACTCATAAACAAGTAGGAAATAGGAAATAGGAAATTGACAGTGGGGCCCTGCTCTGTGAGGTGCCGGCTTCGCCGGTTCAATGCAGAGCAGGAGCTTCGCTCCAGATGCACCGAACAGGTGCAGCCTGTTGGAAGGCTTTTATCATTTCGGTGCCGGAGTGGAACCGTCCCCATCTGTCAAAAGGCTAACTCACCTCAGTGAAAAGCAAATAGTAAGGAGTAAGGAGTAAGGAGTAAGGAGTAAGGAGTAAGGAGCAGGGAGCAAGAAACCTGAAACCTGACACCTGAGCACACGGAGACTGCTCTGATGCTGCGGCGAAGTCCGCACAGCAGGGCTGTATCCGTGATGCGCAAATACCTGAAGGAAAGGAGGAATGACGGACATGGCACAGATCAACAGCGAACAGCTGCTCTCGGAGATGAACAGCTATCTCAATGAAGCTGCATCCGCAGAAGCGGAAACCGAGAGCGCACTGCCTTCTGAAACGCTGGACGACTACATCGGCGATCCAAACGGGTTCGGCGACGTGACCGCCAAACTGTGGAAAAAGGTCAGCGCCGTTTTTGATCTGGCTGCCAAATATAACCGTCATTCCTCCGAGTATCTCAAAAGCTGCGCTCAGCTGGAACGCGGCATCAAATTCCTCGGGAGCAGCTGCCTGCAGAAATATGCCCTGGAACAAAGAGACTTTGTCTTCCCGGAACTGAAACAGCTGAACACCGCCAATCTTTACACCATGGCATCCATCCACTTCAACAAAATGGACCGGGCGCTCAGCGAATATATGGAGCAGAACCAGGCTGTCGATGACGCCCTGCTGGACATGGAATACCGTTTCTATCACCTGATGGAGCGGATCCGCGCCACGGAAGTGAAGATCTA
>JAFRIR010000146.1 GCA_017432685.1 Flexilinea sp.
CATTCCGGCATTGGAAAAAGCGGATGGTTTATAAAAACAAGGCTGCATAAATAATATATCTGGTTTTGCATTGATACTCATATGTGTCCCCTAAAATTAGTACCCCCTGTCAAGCCCCAATACATTGAGTCTGCTGCCACAACAGATTCCCCTTTAATGCAGTCGGTATTATGACTCTTGTCTTCATGCAAAAGAGTATACAAATCTGAGATTTAAAGTTATTTGGATAATACGAGGTGGGGAAACCAGTTTACCGTTTATTTTGAATTTACGATCTAAGCCATAAAGCTAACGTATTGATATGTCTTTTTTCGGATCAATTGGTGTAGTGTTGATATCATATTCGTCATGAATGATCCGAGCAAGAATAGCATCAGCCAGTGGGCTGGCAGATTTGCCAAGCTGTTCATACCTGTCAGCTTTTGAATACTGAGAGCTGAAAATGATAACGGACTTTTTGTAACGGTGGTTAAGTAATTCGAATATGTCCCTCTGTTACGCTGCTGCTTAGACAACTTTGGATGATCGATGTGTTGTTACATATCCTGAAAAATCGATTTGTATATTTTCAACAGGAACCGGAACCTAAAAAATCTCCCCGGTCCTGAAGAAAGAAATTGAAACACTGTGAACGTCGAACTTATTTATGATCCATCAACCAATTACTGCAGTGACCAGGATCCTTGGCAAAAACTTGCTGATTTTCTCGGAAAGATGATCACAACTCATGCCCATGAAATTGATTTTGAGTCGCTAGAAAAAAAACAGGATAAAGAGAGCTCCTGTCTGAAATAATGATTCTTGTGAAACGATCGAACCTTTAGCAATTCCTCCATACAGGAAAATTATTTTGTAAAGCCCGTTACAGGGCTTTTTTTGTTAGTGATAAAATTTATGGAATACAATTGCCGGAGGATAATATTCGATGATAAGCGATAAGCCGATCAGGGTTTACATTTATACTCGCGTATCTACAGTGATACAAGTCGAAGGATATTCATTAGAAGCTCAGAAGACACGTCTTCTAAAATTTGCCGAGGCGAATGATTTCGAAGTTGTCAGAGAATATGAAGATGCCGGCAGATCCGGCAGATCAATCGAAAATCGTCCGCAGTTCCAGCAGATGATATCTGATATGGCATCCGGTAAAGACAATATATCTTATATTCTGGTTTTTAAGCTATCCCGCTTCGGACGGAATGCCGCTGATGTTCTGAACACACTGCAGATAATGCAAGATTATGGCGTCAACTTGATTTGTGTTGAAGACGGTATTGATTCATCTAAAGACTCCGGTAAACTGGTTATCTCTGTTTTATCTGCGGTAGCCGAAATTGAAAAAGAAAATATCCGTGTGCAGACAATGGAAGGCCGTATGCAAAAGGCAAAGGATGGGAAGTGGAACGGGGGCTTCGCACCATACGGATATAAACTCAACAAAGGCATGCTTGAGATTGAAGAGAAGGAAGCAGCCGCGATCCGGATCATTTTCAATAAGTATGTACATACAGACCTAGGAGTAAGCGGAATCGCAAAATATCTGGAAACACAGGGCATTGAAAAGATCCCCAGGCAGAATGGTAAATCCAGGTTTTTTTCAGCAGCTTTTATCCGTACCATCATACGAAATGAAGTTTATTGCGGAAAAATAGCATATAATCGCAGAAAAATTGAAAAAGTTAAAGGGACCCGAAATGATTATCATCAGGTTCGTCAGAAAGAGTATTCTGTACATCCCGGTTTACATCAGGCAATCGTGTCAGAGGAACTTTGGAATGCAGCTCAAAAGAAAGCAGATATGCAGGCAAAGAAATATGAACATATAAATAAGAAAAAAGAGGTAAAGGTGCATCTGCTCAGTAATATCGTAAAATGTCCTGTATGCGGCGCCGGTATGTATTCAAATGTCTCAATTAAGAAAAAAGCAGACGGAACACCGTATAAAAATATATATTATTACGCCTGTAAGCATCGGGATAAGACCCGCGGAGACACCTGTGATTTTCGCAAGCAAGTAAATGAAGAGAAGCTAGATGCCGCAGTAATTGAGACCATCCGGGAATTGGTATCTAAGCCAAAATTTGCGGAGCTGATGCAACAAAAAATATTTGTACAAGTTGATACAACTGAAATTGACGCTGAGATCGCTTATTATAGGAAACAGCTTACACATAATACCGGTCTCAAAGATCGTCTGCTGGACGAAATTGATACGCTGAATTGGGATGATCAGCATTATAAACTCCGCAAAGATGACCTTGAAAAACGTTTAACCAAAGCTTATGATAATATCAAAAAATCCGAAGAAGAGTTGTTTCGGGTTCAAAATAGAAAAGTAACAATCGAAAAAGAAAAGATCACTCTCAATAATATCTATAGCATTCTTATCAATTTTGAAAAGCTCTTTGAAACCTTTAGCGATTCAGAGCGAAGACAGTTTATTGAGTTACTGATAGCTGAAATACAAATTTATCCGGATAAACAGGACAATGGACAATGGTTGAAGTCAATCACATTTAAGCTTCCTATCTTCAGCGAAGAACTCTTGGAAGGTTTGGACAAAAATCGGCATGTCGAGACGTGCGTACTTTTGTCCAAACTTTTGTAATTCGAATTCTTTGACAACTCAAGAAAGATTAAAGTAGGTTTTGTCAGAAGACTGTTTCTTGTGTTGTTATAGTCTATGTTATAGTTGTCTCTTAATGCTTGCTTCCCAGTGGTAAAGCCTCATACTATTGGAATGTTAGTCAAGACCATGTTGGATTTTCCACCTACATTAAATATGGGTGTTCATGTGGGTGATGAATCTGATATAAATTGCCTGAAACAGCTTTGTGTTTGAATAGTTCCCCAAAAAAGAACAATTACAATCTTGATTGCAAACCTGAATTTTATTGATTTACAAGGTCCATTATTATATCTACGTTCACATTAGATGACATATACCCATCTCCCCATGATACTTTTTTCAATCTCTGAACAAATTCGTCAGTCAATGAAAACAAATCAACCTTTTTGGTATTTCTATCAACATCAACAATTGTATTAGTACGATTGAATCCACCAAATCCATTTTGAGCGGAATATTCGATATTATAATAGTAGGAATCTGCTAATTGCTTAACTTTAATAGAATGAATTTGCAGACTTGATGGATTCTTAAGAACTTGAATTAATGACTTAACCGCTATAACAGCAAGTTGATCCGAAAGCTTTAGCATGTTTTCAATTTTAATTTCTCCTGTATATCTAGCTTCATTTCCAGAAGAGTCACAAACCGAAACTGTTATAGGTTGTATTCCAATAGTATTTATATCAACTTTATTCAAAAGCTTTAATGACTCAGTTAAATCTCCATCAATTGTGTCATATGCAGAGAATAACTTACTTAGATCAAGAGGGGCTCCTTGTTGTTGTATAAGAGAGCTTTTCTTAGTGTGATTCTCGGAGGCATTGTATCTGCAACAAAAAAGGTAAATTCTTTCTCAATAAATAGATTATTATCTGATATTATTTTTAGCATAATCGTATATGTTCCTGGTTCTTTTGTATTTATAGCATTGTTGACTACAGTTACGTTCACGTTTTCTGGAATAAAGAAATACGATCGAAAATCAAATTCTGCTCCCTGTTCTATAAAATCGTTTACCTGTTTTACATTGTCTATAAGCCATCTTTTTGTATCTTTTTCTTTGTTTGGGATATTACATCCACAAAGAAAAAATATGAAAAAAAGAATTGATGTAATACGAAGTTTTTTCATGTTATGAACCGGAGCCTCCTTAAAACAAAAAGTGCGCAAGCGTGGAGCCTGCGCACGAAAAACGCTTGCTCCATTGCTGCCACACAATTTTTTCCCAACCAATTAAAAGTATGCGAAAAATGAGCCTGCGTTTTTGCCGGGAGACAAAAACACATACTCTTTAATTGGTTGGTTAAACCTCATATTCAATTGTGTGGCACTTTCAATCATAACATAGATTTTGTGCATAATGGAAAATTGTCCAAGAGATTTTTTTAAATACAAAAAACTAAAGTAAAAAAGGTATGTTCAAAGTGACAATTATGTCACTTTGCTGTATAATAATGTCACTATGAAAAGAGAGGCTCCAAAATGAATCTTGGAAAAGAAACAGAAACGCTTGAATTTAAAAAGACAACTGGCGAAATGAAAGAGGCTATGATTTCCATATCAGCAATATTAAATAAACATGGAATCGGCACCTTGTATTTTGGGGTAAAGGCAAACGGAGATATTATTGGGCAGGAAGTATCAGAATCATCATTACGGGATGTTTCCAGAGCGATTTATGAGAATATCAAACCACGGATATACCCGACAATAGAAGAGTTTATATTAGATCAAAAGCATCTGATAAAAGTTGAATTCAGCGGTGAGAACACTCCATATTCAGCTTTCGGAAGATATTTTCTGAGAACTTCTGATGAAGACAGGGAGGTAAACCCTGATGCATTAAAGGAGTTCTTTAATGCCAATAAATATCGAGAGAAATGGGAAAAAGATGAATCCAAATCTTTATCTAAACAGATAGATAAAGATGCAATAAAATCATTTTGGCAAAAGTCAGTTTCAGCAGGCAGAATGCCGGAAGGCCGATACACATGTCAGATGATCTTAAACCGTTTTGGATTAGTTTCCGGAGATCATCTTACAAATGCAGGGGAAGCTCTTTTCGGGAATACCGGAGCAATTTCGCTGAAAGCTGGTATATTTGCAACGGATGAAAAACTGACGATTCTCGATATGAAACTATACGAGGATAATATTTATAATCTGCTCAGAATAGCAGAAGAATATATTTTGAGGAATATCAGGTGGAAAAGTAAAATAACGGGAACGGACAGGGAAGAAATTCCTGAGTTTCCTGTCGCCGTAATCAGAGAGGTGTTAGCAAACAGCTTCGCACATGCAATTTACAGCGGAAGGACAAATCACGAAATATGTATTCATCCCGGCATGATTACAGTATACAGTCCCGGAGAATATGCGAGTAAACATAAGCCAGAAGAATATATAAAGGGAAATGTTGAATCAGAGATCAGAAATCCCACTATTTCAAAAATGTTATATTTGAGTAAATCAATAGAACAGTTTGGTAGTGGTTTTAAACGAATTGACAGTTTGTGTAAGGATGCCGGTATTAAATATGCCTATGAAAATAAAGAGAATGGTTTCAAGTTTATTTTGTATAGGTCACAGATTCATAGTGACATGAAAAGTGACACGACCTATGTCACTTTGAACGGAACAGAAATGTCAGTTTTAGCTGTTCTGAAACAAAAACCGGATTCATCAAGAAACGAGATTGCTGACAGGATCTCAAAAACAGTCAGAACTGTACAAAGAGCACTTGATTCACTTAGGAATAAAGGTTATATCAGAAGAATCGGATCGAAACAATATCCAACATGGGAAGTGCTGAAGTAATCTGTCTATAAAAACATACTGATAACCAATGACTGACATCAATTGAATTCAAGCTTCCAAACCGTTTTCGAAGATATAAATAATGTTTGGACAAAAAACAGTACTTCGAGACGGTAAGTTAAATAACACATAAAGGGGTAAAAGGGCTGCAGAAAGCATGAAACCACGGGGTTTCCTTATGCTGTGGTGGCAGCGAATGAAGGAGATTGTTATGGCTATTGAAAAGGTAAAGGAGCATTTCTCGAAATATGGTATCGCAGACCGTATACGGGAATTTGATGTGTCCAGTGCGACTGTGGATTTGGCGGCTCAGGCATTAGGATGTGAGCCATGCCGGATTGCCAAGACGCTTTCATTTCTGGTTGATGAACGTCCTGTTTTGATTGTTGCAGCCGGAGACGCAAAAATCGACAATTCCAAATACAAGGCTCAATTTGGAACCAAGGCCAAAATGCTTACACCGGATGAGGCGGAGACGATGGTAGGCCACGCTGTGGGAGGTGTCTGTCCGTTTGGTGTCAATGAAGGTGTGCTGGTCTATCTTGATGAGTCGCTGAAAAGGTTCACGACGGTTTTCCCTGCCTGCGGCAGCAGCAACAGTGCGATCGAGCTTTCACTCGACGAGTTGGAAAAGTATTCCGGTTTTGTTTCCTGGGTCGATGTCTGTAAGAACTGGCAAGGATGATGAGCCATCAATGATGGAATTGATGCACCGCTATTTTGAGGAGCAGGGCTGCTCCTCCATTCTTAAATATACAGAGAACCGGCACTCACATATTCACGATAAACGCGACCTTGATCTGCCGGTTGGCGAAGATATAAAGGATCAGCAGCGGCGCCATAAGCATTACGTTGCCCGCCATTGTTACATTCCAGGCGGAAATAAACTCCTTTCCCACGGCAGACAATCTGTTCATCATTTTCTATAGAAATGTTTGCACACACAAATTATATTGTATACTATATACATAAAATTGTAAAATTAAATGTATATAGTATACACGAAATTGAATGTAGGCGGTCTCATGATTAATCAAATGCGGAGAAAATTAGAAACAGTTGTAGAGAATTGGGCGAAGAGTGATAATTCCCGTCCTATCCTGATACAAGGGGCGAGACGGGTAGGCAAAACTTTTCTCGTTGAAAATTGCGGGAAAAAGTTATTTGGAGATGGATTTGTCAAACTTGATTTTCAAACCGATCTTGAACGGACAGGTGCAATTTTTGATGGCCCGACAGACGATATCACCAGAATCATTTCAAGAATCAGCGAATACAAAAGGATGCCAATCAAACCTGAATCGTCAATGATTCTTTTTGACGAAGTTCAGTTGTGTGAAAAAGCATTGAATTCTTTGCGCTTTTTTGCTGATTCAACCTGGAAAATTGCAGCCACAGGCAGTTTGCTCGGTGTAACTGTGAAAAAAAGAAGCCTGCCTTTTCCGTCAGGAGTGAAGCATATTCGTATGTATCCAATGACCTTTGAAGAATTCTTATGGGCAATGGGTGAAGAAAAAATGGCTGAAGATATCCGTGTTCATTCAGGCTCCTGTGAGCCATATATCAACCATGATCTTGCGATGGATTATTATCAGCGTTATCTGGTTATTGGAGGAATGCCGAAAGTTGTAAGGACCTGGCTGAACACCGGCTCCTTTTCAGAAGTCCGCGAAATACTTGAAGAAATTGATATAACGTATATTGCTGATATGACCGACCCGGACAATGGCATCAGTGCTGCTGCTGCGAAAAGGATCTGGTGCAGTATCCCCAAACAGCTGCTTCGTTCCTCAACGAAAAAATTTAAATATTCGGAAGTGGTACGCGGCGGCAGGCGAACTTCGCTGCTTGAACCATTGGAGTGGCTGGAAGCTGCCGGAATTATTCTCCGGAATGATCTGACATGCAGCAATTCTTATCCGCTTCTGCCTTTCAATGAAGATGAAGGAAGTTATTTTAAAGAATATATTTGTGATACCGGCTTGATGTTTTATAAATTCGGTGTTGAACCGGAAATATTTCTGGATAAAAAATTAAAACTTTTGATAAACAGTGATTTTCGGGGGGCTTTAGCCGAAAACAGTGTTATGCAAACTTTGACTGCAAATAGTCTCCCAATCTTTTACTGGATGCCTGATGAAAAGGTTGGGAACGGTGAGGTCGATTTTATTTTTCATAATGAAAAAGGGAAAATCGTTCCTGTAGAGGTGAAATCCGGAAGAAATGTGAAAACAGCAAGTCTGAAAAAACTTATCAGGGATGCTGACATTTCCAGGGCTTACTGCCTTTCCGAAAACAATTTTTCAGCTTATACGCTTGAGGGAACAAACTGTAAAATCAGAGAAATGCCATTGTACGCGGCTTTTTGTATAACGGAATGAGTGAGTCAGTTATACCGTTTTCTGAAAAGCGACTCTGAAGCTGTTAATGCTTACCACGGTGAATACATGGCAAAGATATTCCCGGGAGATTTTTAACACGGAGTACCTGCTGTTACACGATTTATGATCGTTTAAAAAAATTCTCACACCGATAACTTTTCGATTTTGCAAGTGTGCTTTTCGTCTGCGTCAGCATTGATGATACGGCTATCAGCAGCGAACTTCATCAAATCATAAGCAGCCTGACCTTCACTGCCGGTTTCCTGAGCGATTATCGGGCGCAGCGCCTGCTCTGTCAGGACTTCTGCTGACGGGACTTCAACTGCAGCGCGTTGAAAAGTAAGACCGGAAACATGCGGATCATATTGATCCAGCCATTCGAATTCAACTGTACCGTCATCGGCCAGGTAGGCAAAGACAGCGCCTTTGGCATCAGTGGTGTAGGTGTATTCATCATCATAGTTTTTGTCAAGAACGGAAATAAAACCCTTCTCATAGGAGAAATAATTCGGATCTACAGATGAATTGTTTACCGTTTTCACAAGGTTTGTAATGAGGGGATTCACCCCGAGAACATCCAATATGCCGGTATTATCTTTTTTCCCGCGATTGAGCTGAATGCTGTACAGGACACTTCTGTTGCCGGGATCCTGCCATACGCCTTCAACATACAGTTCCGGAAAACTTGCGTTTTCAGGCAGCGGGGCATATGAGCCGGGGACGATCCGCAGTTCTACCTGATCGTTATCAACGCATTTCCATAACCCGATCAGGCTTTCAGCAGAAATAACTTCTTCCTGTGCATACACTGCTGAAAGAGATGTTCCGAGAAGCAGAACCAGGGCGAGCATCAGTATAAATATTTTTTTGCTATTCATGAGTAGATTCTCCTTAAACCATGTGATATAGCTTTGATCATTCATTTTGACCAATATTTTTTACTTTACTACCAGACGAGACCCCGGTCTTCCGGTGCAATGTACATTCCGTCGCCTTCCCCGATACCGTAGAAGTTCAGAAAATCATCGAACTGGGCGAGGGTGGCATTGACGCGCATATCCGGGTCGAGCGGGTCGGCATCCACATTGACGTTGATCGGGAGAATACGCATCACATTTTCCCCGGAGCGCAGGTATTCCATAAGCGCATCCAGACTGTCAATGGCTGCGATGGCATTCAGGTATGGCTGTACCGGTTTCGTTCCCTGCGCATTGCGGTATTCCCGGTCGCTTGCGAGTGCGTATAGTTTATGGACCAGTTCCGTGTCATGCCCGGTAAGTGTTTCATCTTTCATCAGGGCGATCTGCCGATCTTTCACGAGCAATGCATTGTCCACGAGCGGAGTTGTGGAATTGCCGGATTCGGGAATCTGCGCCTGCAGGATTCAGGGTTTGTTGACGTACAGGGCAAAGTCGTCTTTGAGCTCCGCGGGCGTATCTTCGGTCACAAATCCCTGGACGTCCGAGCACAGCCAGCGTCCGTCGAGAATCTGCCCTCCGGACTGCGTTTTTTCTGCCATAACGGGCAGCGCAGTGAGCAGCACAACGATTAAAATAAGAGCAATAGACAGGAAAAAAACAGGGGTCTTCGATTTCTTTTCGCTGAATTTCTGCATTCTCGTTTTACCTCCTGACAATAACATCAATTTTTCTCTGTCCTGAGTAGATTCAGAGAATTTATTCTCTGAATCTACTCAGGAGGTTTCCGTGGGGCGAAGCTCCTGCTCCGCATATAATTCGGGCGTCAGCCCGTACCTTTCGGAGCAGGCTATAACTCTGCCGCCCCCATACCCCCGCTCGGGAGTTTTAGAGGTGCACTAAATAGATGACATTTTATTTCGCAACATCCAACAGCATATAGCCGTCTTCCGGGCAGATGGCAGCTTCACCGCCGACCGCCGGAGTTCGTTGAGAAAGATCATGGATCAGTTCCACCTGAGACCAGGGGTAAACATATGCCTTGATCGGCAGATTGTCATAGGTCATATAAACGTTGGCGCCGTTATCGTCAATCATATCAACGGCATCCTTCCAGTCGATCCAGCGGGTTGGCTCGAAACTGATAAAACTTTCGCCCCGGTTGACAATGCCTTTGGCATAACGCTGGATTGACAGCCCATCTTCTGCATGGATCTCATTGAAAGCATCAACGCTCTCTTCACTGAGGCTGGTGTTATTCACCAGTGCGTATTCTAAACCGTCCTCTCCGGGTACCCGTTCCAGGATGACAACACTGATTCGGGCGCCTTCCGGAAGCAGCAGATTGCTGCTCAGGTTCATGCGGTGATATCCCGCGAAGGTGAAGGTTTCCGTAATGCTGTCCAGCAATCTGCCATCCGTCGGCAGAACCGCATCTTCATTCAGCAGGTAAATGGACGCGGTAACGGTCGTGTTCAGGTCACCGGTCATGGCAGACACATACTGCAGCACACTGTCTTCCTCAATATCGAAGATGTTCGCGGCATAAACCGGAGTGTCAAACAGCGTCGAACTGGTGATTTCAGAGGGCATGTAATCATACTGCAGGATCGACAGATAATCCATCTTCAGAACATTTTCATCAACCACATATTCAAATGAACCGATGGCATTCAGCGTTTTGTCATAATAAGAAAGCAGAAAATAGCCATTCGTACCCCAGCCTGTTCCCCAGCTGTTTTTTACGATCCAGACGCCGTCAGCGGGCGGGCGATGGCCTTCAGGCCAGTTTTCTGCTGAGAAAGTGTCATCCCAGCCAACAACGGTGACCGCGTGATTTGACTGCAGCGCTTCATCTGTATATTGAGCATATATGACCGGATCGGAGCCGATAAAGCTCATATAGACCCGCTCACTGTCCTCTGCCTCAACGAGCTGTTCATACGGATAGGAGAAATAGCGTGACATCAGGATTCTTGCCAGCTGATCATGATCGAGGGAATCCAGATCATAGGTATTCTCATCCAAAGCGTTGATGCGCAGCCGCAGCAAAACGAGCTCCTTCAATTCTTCAGCAGAAAGATCTGCAGTGTCAATATCACCGACCCGCACATCGATATAATGCGCTTTCTCTTCGTCCGTTGCGGCGCTGTTTTCCGCGAGATCTTTCTCAAATTTGGCACGGAGTTCTTCTTTTGACATCTTCGGCATAGACTGGTCTGCTTTAAATGAAATGCCGACAGCCCGACCGGCCATCAGTTCGCTTTTGATCGCTTCTGTTGCGGCAGGACGATAAATGTAATTTCCATCTTCGTCAAAAGTCGCCGGAGCCGGAAGAATGTTGGCGTCTTTGAGTTCATAACTGACAGCAAAACGCTCTTCTTCCGGAAGTGTCCAGTCACCGTTTTTATCCGCCAGACCTTCACTGTTTCCGTAAGGAGCGTATTTTTCTTTCAGGATCCCAACACCGGAAGCCAGGCTGGCTGTTGAAAGCGCATAATTACCGCCAAAATTAAAGGGATTTGTATCCACATCTTCCGGAATGTGAAGGCCTTCACCCGCCTGTGCCGGATCAAAGGGATATTCTCCTTCAGGATAGTCAGCGATATCCGGAAGTGCGTTTGCGGTGAACCATGCCAGGTGTTTTTCGGAAAGGTCCAATTCCTCACCATAGCGCTCCTCATACTCTTTTGCTGTGAGTCCGAGGGAATTTAAAATACTGGTTTCACTGGCAGCGATGGTTGCAAAACTCCAGCAGGTTCCCCAGGGGCTCTGGCTCTTCACCGGTGTTACCGTGCCCCGTTCCCGCAGGTCAAATTTTTCCGGGAAGGTGTCAGCGATCGATTTCCAGTTGAGGGTGGTATAAATATCATCCACGTCCTCACCATTCCGCATCAGATGATCAGCGGATTTTTCCAGTTCCTGACTGAGCAGGGTGATCGATTCCTGTTCGATCTCACTGAAGCTGAGGCTTTCGCCGTCATCCGCGCTGCAGACAAATGCTGTCAGCAGCATCAACATTATTGCACAGAGCAATGATTTTTTCATATCGTATATTCCTCCTTAGGATTATTGTTCCTTCATGACTGCTGTGATAACTTTATCCGTTTCTTTCATAACATCACTTTTGTAGCTTGTCAAACCTTTTATAATAGCCCTGTATTGGTTCGGATCTCTGTCTTTGCGCAGCGAATGGAACAGCCATTTGGTCAGCAGGTCGATGAATGCAACCCGCAGTTTCGCTTCATCCGGTTTATCCGTTGTTTTTTTCATCGCGCGGATGATGGTTTTCATCTCATCCTGATGATTCCTGACACAGTCCGCGACATCAGCTGAAAGCCAGCTTACCATTTCCATTATATCATTCTTGTCCTTGCTGTTCTCTTTGTCCTTGAACTCATTGGAAAAACGGTCTTTCATCCCGCCGAAGACGCCTTTCATGATCAGCATCTGGTAGGTACCCGCGGCAGATGCGCTTGGATTTTTCATATTCGTCATCGTGGGATCATTCCAACTCTGTTCGAACATGGTGGATTCCACACCTCCCTGCTGTTCCTTTTTGGCAAGGGAAAAGGCATAGTCAACATCCTGCTGGTTGTATTTTTCCTTTGTGATCATATACCTGTGAGATCTCTCGAAATCCAGAATAAGGTTATGCATCCGGCTGAGCTTTTGATATTCCTTATCTTCCGCATCCGTAATTTCGTTATTCTCGGATTTATGTTTCAGTTCATAATACCTGGAACTATTTTCCAGTGCTTTCTGCGGTGTACCGTAGACCTGGAGCCAGGCCTCATATTCCGAAGCATTCAAAACCACCGATTTTCCGTTGACGGTAAAATCGTATTCTTTCTTGCCATAATTATTTTGAAGCTCTTTCAATTCGCCGCGGCTGTCTGTCAGGTCATTTTCCTCGGTATGTGCATAAGCTTCATCGATGGCATTGATCCCATGATTCAGCACGTTTATGATGTTCAAAACCTTTTCCTGAACACGCTTATCGTTTCTGTAATATCTGAAGAGGAGCGTGTTCAGTTTTTTGATCAGGTCTGTCATCATCGTACGGCCTTTGACCAGGTCACTCTGTTTGGTTTTCTGTTTGAAAAGTATTTTATCATTCTGCAAAGGGAACATTCTCATCATGTCCCCGAGGATCTTGTTGGCATCCAAATCATTCATCAGCTCCTGCAGCTCCTGTGTCATTCCCGCAGCTGTAAGTTGGTTTAAAGGCGTAATGCTTGTCAAGGTCGATTTCAGATCCGAGACCAGAGGAACGAGCTGCTGAGTGACAACGGAGATCGGTGCAGAGCTATAACTTTTGGTTCCATTCTCGAAAGTGTCATATTTCCCGATCAATCCTGACTTCCCGCCTTCTGCGCGCTTCATGTTCTCAGCTGAAGCATTTGGAGAATGACCTTCAGTGGCACGGGAGGACCATGAGCTCAGAGAATTTTTGTAACGCTCATAATCTTCTTTTGTAGCCAATTTGCTGCCGTATCGATTGTAGTCAAGGTCATCCTTTGTTCTCATTTTCTCGAAACCGTTTTCCATATCGGCTTTGAAGATCGGGGCCAGCGCTCCGGCTCCAAACAATTTGGCATCCTGTTTTGCTGGCAAATGGATCTCGTCTTTGGCAAAGATCCCTTCCGCTCCTTTGATCTTTGCCACATCCACGATCATTTCCTTGGCAAAAGTCGTACAGTTCCGTGTATATTGGTTATATCCGCCCCGGTCCGCATAACTTTCCGCAGCACGCAGCACATCGCTCACCTGTTTTGGCTTAGCGGCAAAACTGCGGCTGATATCGTACAGATTGTTTTTTTCATCCATCAACTTGCCGGGAATGGTTGCATTGTTGTAAGAGGAGACGGCCATTTTTGACAGAAACGAACCACCGCCGCCGCCAATGTAATAACCAAAACGCAGGTTATACCGCTGCCAGCGGCCGGACTTTGCGCTGTAACGGCTGTATTCGACACCGATGCCGGTATGCCCGGTGCCGCCGCCTTTTGTAACCGTGTAGTCCGGTGAAGCCTGGGCAATGTAAACCGAAATCACCGGATCACGCGGTTTCGCATTTCTGTCCTCATCTTCCCCTTCTGCGGCTTTTTCTGCCGTCGGCCAGGACCAGAGCTCAGGGACGCGGCGGAAATCCGCGTTGACCTCATCCTGCGGTCCCTCTTCATTTTCAAATTGTGCGCCATCCCATCCGGGAATATTATTCGGATCCGTACGTTCTTTGAAGCTGCTGCTTCCGCGCATCCGCTTGAAGGTTCCGCCCAACGTGCCCGGGCCGGGTGTTACAAGTCCCCAGAGTGATTTTCCTAACCAGGCAAGAGAGCCGAAGAGTTTCCCGATGGTTTTCCCGCTATAGTAAGCGGCCCAGCTGCCCAATTTAGAGAGCCAGCTCTGTTTTCTCCGAGCGGGGAGCTTTTGGGCGGCAAAATCCCAGCCCTGGACCGGTTCCATGGATTGGTCAACATGCGTCAGATCTTCATCCCTTTCCTGTGGGGCTGCGGCTGCTCTTTGGGGTGCGGCAGCCGCTCTGGCTGCGGGCGCCTTTTGTGATGAATTTTTTGAAATTTTCGGAGCCTGTTCTTCCGGTTGTTTTTTTGCGGACTTTTTCTTCAGGTTTCTCCTTTTGGGCGCTTCGACGACCAGGTCCCCATCATTATCTTTGATCCGGTTTATGTTGTTGATCCCGGCTTCGCCTTTATTTTCTTCCTGATTTTTGATTATGGGATTGAGCAGATCTTCAAGATTGGCTTCGCTGAGACTCTGCTCCAGAGAAATATCGTTATTTTCCAGCAGGTTATTCTCCAGCATGCCGCGGTTATTTGCTTCGTTGGATTCGCTGAACGAAAAATCGGAAAGCTCGCTCATAGCCTCATTCCCGATGTTCAGCAAGGGATTCTGTGCTTTTTGCTCTTCAAGGATCGCATTATTGGGCGCCTGATTATTTGGAATATTTCGCTTTTGTTTATTATTTTGTCTCGGAAACATCTTTTCGTCTGCTCCTTAGATATAACAAAATGACTCTAAAAATTCAATCCACATCGAAGCAGGGCATTGGGCAGGGGACAGTCCCATAAAGGGACAGTCCCCGTAGTTTATCCTTATTCCAGATTATCCATAATAAACTGATATGCTTCATCCGCGGAAAGATATGAACCGGGGAATTGATCGGCGGGATAAACATAGGCTTTGATGGGCAGATTATCGAATGCGACATCGTAAGTCTCAAGAAATTCGTCGATGAAAGCGACGACATCATACCAATCGAGCCAGCCTTTTTCGGAAAAACTGATGAAGCTTTCCCCGGGATTGACGATGCCGATATTGAACTCTTCCTGCGGCTCCCAATCAATTTCAGCTTCTTCATAAAGTTCTTCCGGGATCTCCGCATAACTGGTATTGTTCACCAGAGCATACATCGCCCCGTCCTGCGTCTCTACGTGGTTATACACCATAACACCGATCTTTGATCCTGCAGGAAGGTAGACAGGATTGTTCAGTTCCATACGGTGATAACCCGCATAAGACAATGTTTCGTAGGCATATGCCACCGGGATTCCGTCATTCGGCAGTTTCGCGTTATCATCCAGCAGATAAACCAATGCCGACACTTCCGTGGAGAGGTCTCCTGTCTGGGTGGAAATGTACTGCAGGATGCTGTCTTCGTCAACGTCAAAAATATTGGCAGCATAGACGGGTGTATTGAAAAGGGTGGAATGCATGGATAATGCGGGCATGTAGTCATATTCGAGAATATTCAGGTAATCCATGCTCAGATTATCTTCATCGGTGATGAACTCATAGGTCTGGATATCATTCAGACCCATATCATAATAGGAAAGGTAAAAATAACCGTCCATTCCCCAGTCGGTGTCCCAGCTGTTCTTGACGATCCAGGCGCCGTCCGCCGGAGGCTGATGTTCACCGAAGTATGAAGCGGGAATGGTATCATCCCAGCCGACGATAGCAACAATATGGTTCGATCCCTTCGGTTCATATGTGTACTGAGCATAGATCACCGGGTCACCATCGACAAAATTCATGTAGCGCTTCAGTCCTTCGTCCCCTTCAATTTCAAGAATATCCTCATAGGGTTCACCGAAATGCTCGGAATAAAGCAGCTGCAGCAAATGATCACGATCCATGGATGCCACATCGTAAAAATCTGCCGGCAGGTCCACTTCTGCAAGTGTCATGACGATCATATCTCGCAGTTCCTCTACAGAAGTGTTTTCCTGTAATTCGACATCCTCCGGTGTGGCGGTATCCGCATAGTAGGAAATCCCGACTGCCCTTCCCTGCATCAACTCACTCTTGATGATTTCGGCAGCGGCTGCATTGTAGAGATAATTTTCTTCTTCATCCTCGGTGTTCGGTGAGGGCAGCACATTCGCATTCAGCATTTCAAAACTCTGCATAAAGCGCATATCTTCCGGCAGCATCCAGTCACCTTCAGAATCCAGGGTGCCTTCACTGTTTTCGTAAGGGACAAGGCTTTCCGTGACGATTCCCATACCGGAAGCGAGACTGCTGGTGGCGTTGTTAAAGAATCCGCCTAAGTTATAGATCGCGGTCTGTGTTTCTGATTTCCAATGGTGACCTTCTCCTGCCTGACTTTCTTCATAAGGGTATTCGCCTTCCGGATATTCATCCAGATAGGGCAGCCCTTTCACGGTGAAATAAGCCAGGTGTTTTTCAGAGAGATCCATGTCTTCCCCATATTTTTCTTTATATTGCTCTGCGGTAAGACCCATGGAGGTGAGAATACTGGTCTCACTGGCAGCGATGGTTCCGAAGCTCCAGCAGGTTCCCCAGGGACTCTGGCTTTTTACGGGTGTAACGATCCCGTAATCACGCAGGTCGAATTTTTCCGGGAGCTGATCTGCGATGGATTCCCAATAAAGGGAGGTATAGATGTCGGACATATTGCTGCCGACATCCGTTCCGGCGATCATCTCATCGCCCAGATAGAGCAGGGCTTCGAGGTCTTCATCATCCAGTTCATCGAGGGACAGCGTTTGTCCCATTACCGGCGCTGCGATCGCGAACAAAAATGCAAACAGCAGCAATACAGAAAATTTGAATGTGTTTTTGTTTTGCGTTCCCATCTTTCAATACTCCAATTCTTTAGGGACGGTCCCTGAGACAGACTGCGGGGACAGTCCCATAAAGGGACAGTCCGCACAAAGAACCAACTTATTCTATCGGTTCAGCAAGGATCACGCGGCGGTTCAGGTAACCGCCATCGATCGTCTCATCCTCACAGGTGATCAGGACCAGGCTGTTTTCATGTACATCTCCGGCAATACCGGCAAAGCCGTCAGAAGCGATTTTATAATTACCGTAAACACGGTAAGTCAGCGTTTGATCATCATCCGCGGTAATCATGATACGGCTGTTATTTTCCAGTGAACCAATGAGCAGGAACGGACCGGTCTCCGCAGTGTTCAAATGGTTATGTCCTGTCAGAATTGTGATACCTTCACCCGGCAAACTGCTTTGATCCAGCAAACCGGCAGCGCTGCCCAGCCACTGCACCGGATAGTTTCCGTCAATTTCAGGAACCGTAACGATCTCTTCCATGACATCCAGTTCCGGTATTTGCAGCATCAATCCGGTCGAACCATAAGAAAGATCCTGCGGTTTTGCGGGCAAGGCAATCGGAAGCGTTGAGGAGAACCCGGTTGCCGGCAGCTGTACACCAAAAAGCCAGGAAAGATCACCGATGGGATAAAAATCGATCGAATTCGGCGGGATCACCGGTTCCGGTGCTTTATTGACAGAAAGCCAGACAGCCCCACCCTTCGGAACGCTCAGGAAAAAGCGTCCGTTTTCATCCTGTTCCAGTGACGTCTGTTTGTCCTTGCCATTATAAGCAGCTGTGAGTTCATAACCATCTTTAGCTTTCAGGTAAACCTTCTGACCCTGCTTTTGTACCCAAAAATCATGGGATGTTTGAAGTTCTTCGCCGTCCTCATCCTCAACAGTAATTTTGTCTTCTGAGTCAGGTGCGATCTTGACGATATATTTGATGTTCATTTCAACATTCTGATTGGCATTCCCGTTTTCATCCTGCGCGGCATTTCCACTGCTCAGTTCGATCTTCCAGACGGTCAGGTTCAGGTTGTCATTATCGGTACCGTCATTATCAGCCTCATCGTTGACGATCACACCGGCCTTTTTCCCGGAGATGGTTTCGGTGACCAGAATGTCGGTAAAGGAAGAATTTTTGTCATCACCAAAAGCATGAATATCCAGACCGTAGGTTGACCCGGTCAGATCCCCATATACTTCGACCGTGGTCATCCCATCATCATTCCAGGTTTCCATGCCGGTCGTTTCAGCGCTGCCCTGTACAGTAACATTTCCGTTGACAGTTATTGTCGTTTTCGGGCCGGTGACTTCCGCAGCGTGAGCGACTGTTTCCGTTCCGTCCGTTTTCTCATCTTCAGCAATGAACGCGCTTTCATCCGGATCGTTAAGAACGGAGATACCGATTGCTTCATTTCCGGAAACAGTCACATCATCCAACACTTCGATGTTGATTTCGCCTCCGATATTGTCCGTGACAATTCCATAGGCGATGTAGTCCTGTTCGGAAGAAGAAACCTTTATTCCTTTCGTGATGTTGATCGACGTTTCAGCGGATTCTTCTGAATTCGAATAAATGCCGATGGTCTCAAAATCCCCGTCCGTATCCTGAGCGTTGATCATTCCTGAGACGACTATGTTCAATTTCCCGGAATCCGCATAGGTGTCGATGGCTTTCCCTCCGGCAAGGATATCTTTTCCAAAAGTGAAGACCGCTTCTCCCTTATCCCAGGCAGCGATACGGTTTCCATAATCGGTTTCCACGTTACCGGTAACGGTTACATTCACCTTCGCACCGTCAAAAGCCTCAACTTCATTACCGTATTCCATGCTGATCTGACCATTCACCGTGACCGTAACATCCGCATCCTTTACGCCTGCGCTTACCGCGACCCCGGTGGAATTCACGGGTTCTGACGAATCGTCAACATTTATTTCCGGTTCATTATTAACGTCATTCCAATTAATATCCCACAGATCATCTCCTGTAACCTCTTCGCCGGTGGTGGAACCGTCATATCCTTCTGAAAACTCCTCGCCGTTATTTATATCAATTACTTCCCAGCCATCATTTTCATCATTTGCAGCCTTCAAAACGGCTGACTCTTCCGGATCGTCCGGGACGTCAATTCCGGAACCGTCATCAGCAAACACAAAATTATCGGTGATATTGCCATTGACGGTAACAGTGACCTTCGGAGCGTTTCCGGTATCAGCGATGTCTTTGTCTTCATCCGAAAGCTCAACAGCGACCCCATATTCCTCAACATTGATATTACCGGTTTCAATCGTTGTGGATCCGGCACTGCTGTCAACAAAGACACCGACAACGCCTTGAATATCCGCACTTTTCAAAGAAACGGTTCCGCCCTGATTTGAAGCGTAGAAAGCAGTATATCCGTTCAGATGACTTTCATTTGTAACATTCACTGTCGTATCGGATCCGGCTGCGATCTCGATCGCGGTTCCATCCGATTCAATTCCTCCGGCAGTAACTTCAACACTGCTGCCGGAATCTTCGGTTTCAATCGCGATTCCGGACTCAACACCGTAAACAGGGAGTGAATTTGCAGAAACTTTTATCTTTCCTTTTTTCTTAGCGGCAAGATACAAGCCGATATCTTCCGAATCGACAGGATCATTTAGTGTTACAGACTCCTCTGTTCCATCTGCCAACACGTAAATTCCGCTCTCATCATCAAAGAATTCATCGCAATCCGAACCAGTACATATGGGCTCCTCCTCCGCACAAACCGGAAGAACAAAAGCCGACACACAAAGCAGAAGCAGGGAAAACAGCAAGACAATACGCTTTTTATTTACCATCATGATCCTCCGTTTCCTTATCTGCCATTGACAATTGCAGCCGGGCCATAGTATTCCTTTGTCTGCGTTGTATATTTACGAATCTGGAAATCATATCCCCGTCCTACGCTGACAGTACAGGAGAATTTTCCGTTCCCGGTTCTGCAGCCGGGTGTCCAGTTGCCGGAAGTGCCCGATTTCCGATATGCGACGATGATCCCGTTCGCAGCGCTGTCCGCTGTACAGGAAACATTGGATGTATTCTTATTATTGATGGGATAGCCTACTTTCGTGTTGAAAGGTTTACTCATCGGAACAAAGAGGATCGGGGCTGATTCCGTACTGTAAAAATTGATGTTTTTCTTCTTTCCATCCTTTGTGATACTGATCGTTCTGTAAGAATATGCCCGGACAGAATACAACCTTCCATTGACAAGACCTGTGATCTTGTGGGGCGTCGTTCCTTTGGTTACATTTTCCTGTTTGACAAGCTTTCCCGTTTTCTGATCGTAAATATTGTAATGAACATTGCCTGTTGAGTTTGTCTTCAGAGAAACGCCTTTATTCTCGGCTGTCGCTTCAGGCTTTGGCAGGGTTCCCTCAGGCCGTCCGTAGACTGAGGTAGATGCCCAGTGGTTTGTTTTTCCGATCGTAAAGGATCGTTTCAGAATCACCTTGTAGATTTGTCCGTTTTGTAAATTACTCCCGGAAATCGTGATGTAGGTGTAGTTTCCATTCTGTGTTGTTCTCATTTTGAGACCGTCAATTTTCTTTCCCTGAAGGGTTGTGACCTGTGCGGAAAAGTTTGCCTGACGGTTCATTCGATAAACTTTGATCGTGATCGAATTGTTTCCTCCGGTGACCCAGCTGTAGTACGGCACATTCAGCCAGTGAATACGTCCAAAGGTGAGGACCGGTTTTTGGGTTACACCTTTTCCGTTTAGACGCTGCGAAACATTCTTATACGAAATATACTTCAAAAAATCGCCCGCGTCTTCCGGAGTCATTCCCGGATACATCTGCTTGACCAAAGCGATTGCTCCGGCAACCATGGGGGCTGCCATGGAGGTTCCGCTCTTGGACATCATATCTTTTGAATATCCGGCTGACAAAATATTCGTTCCCGGCGCCGCGATCGCAACCAGGCTGCTGTGATTGGAGTAATTTGCGAGCAAAGGCTGGACTTTATCTGCCAGGGCGCTGACAGCATAAGCAGAGGTAACACAGGCTGCACTTCCGATCGCACCGGTATAGCTGTCGTTTCCGGCGGAAACAACCGGGAGCATTCCGGCCTGAACCATTTTGTCAAGATAATTTTTCTCCCAGTTACCGGTGTTGCAGGGGCCGGTATGCTTTACACTGTTCCCGTAGCTCATGTTCACAGCATCGATCTTATATTTTTTCGATAATTCAAGAAGATAATTATAAGAACGTGCTAAATCGGAGTTGTTGATATACGTTTTGCAGCATTGGTTGGGATGATTTGTTCCGCAGGAATATTTGGTTCTTTCTTTGCTGTCTTTGCAGGTCCAGACTTTTTCTGTATGAGACTGGATGGAGATAATATTGGCAAGCGGAGCGATCCCGTCCCGTCCTGCCGCGATCCCCGTCACATGAGACCCGTGGTCAAATGCGTTTGCTCTCCATGCCTTGAATGGTCCCGAGGCTCCTTTCCCTTCCGATCCGTCAGTACAGACCGACCGGAGTGTGTAATTACTGTATTTCTGAGCCTTGGAAAAACATTTTTCGATGATCGATCTGCCGGAATTTGTGAATTGGGCATTTTGGTAATTAATTCCCGAGTCGATCACTGCGATCCATCTGCCTTTTCCGTTCAAACCCAACTTGTTTTGGGCGAAAGAAATGTTTGTCAGTTTGTCTGTATTTCCCTGAAGACCGACTGTTTTTTGAATGCTTTCATCGCTGTCTTCTTCTATAACAGGATCATCAAGATAGAATGGACCGAATTCAAAAATATCCAGCAGGTCCCGGTTATCCTTTGCATAACAAAGGATCGCGCTCAGACTGCCTGTCAAAGTAACCGCATTTAACTCCGAAAGCGCTTCAGCAGATTCAATGCCGCATTTTTGTGCAAGAATGAGCTGCTCCTCTTCGCTCCCCTTTTTCACGGATGCAACAACATCAAAATTTCGAGAGGAGAGGTTTTGGTAATCTTCATCATCTATCGGAGAATCGGCAACAAAATTCAGATAGCGGGTGAGCGTTCCGGCGCTGATCTTATTCAAGTCCTGTTGGGACAGTCCAAGAAAATCAGAACCTGATTTTGTGACTGTGGGGTCCTTGGATATGGTATCGCCTACGGTGACTGTACAAACATCATAGGAAAACTGGTCAAAGCTTTCCGCAAAGATGCGTGCTTCACCCTCTGCAAGGGCTGTTATTGTTGCGGTCAGGGGATCGAGGCTGAGAACGCTTTCGTCTGATACATACCAGTCCAGTGTGGTCAGAACTGTATCTTCCGGTTCATATTTCACCTGAAAGGTGTAGCTTTCCCCGACAGCAAGCTGCAGGGATGAAACGCCAAGATCAATTTTTGTGATCGGTCCGGATGTTTCGGTATCCTCGTCCTGTGCTGTTACAGGAATGATACTGAACGATAAAGATATCAGCAGACTCAATATGGCACAGAGTAAAAACAACCCTTTTTTTTCTTTCATTTCCTCTCCTGAAATATTGATGATTCTCCGCTATTCACACGGGAGCGAGGGCGCTATCTATATGAAAGCGGGAGGACATTTCCGCTGCTCGAACTCGTCCTCCCGGCTGATACATGAATCGTAAAGAGTCAATTGAAAAAACCCAGCCAATTTGCCAGCAGCCAGAAGACGATCATGGCCGCAAAAAGTATTGCAAACATTTTCCAGGAATTTTTTATAAATTCTTTCGACTCTTCTGATTGCAGTTTTTTATTTTCCCGCCGGTCTTCCCGGGATTTGTCCAGTTCTCTTTCAACCATCCCGATAACGGAATCCACACTGCCTTTCAGGTCTACATTGACCGTATCAACATGATCGATATGCGCGTTCTGGATATTGAATTTTTGAATTGCTTTGTCTACGATAAAAGGCGTGCCGCAATATTGACATACCGCGGCTTCCTGTGACGGATCAAGTTGCAGCTGACCGCCGCATTTTGGGCAAATACCGGGTACAAACTTGACTGATTGCTGTGTATTTTCGCTCATCTTTTCATCCATTCAATTTACAGGGGACAGTCCCTGCATAGGACTGTCCCCGACAAAATTCTGTGTTTTATTCTTCCGGGATCGGCTGAATTGAACCGATGATGAATCCTGAGAGAGAATTGACCTCCTCATTTGAAATGGGGGTAATGGAGACCTGAAGATAGTGTGAATCCAATGATGTGGGAATCACAACAATCAGATGGTCAGTACCGCCGTCATAGAGCAAAATAGCATCCAAACCGTTGATCTTATAGAAACCGCCAAACTTTCTTTCTTCATGACCGTCGAGCGCCATTTCAGCGACTTCCGGCAGCGTTTCACATTCAAGATCACGGAAAGTCACAGGAATGTAAACACTGCCGTCATCAGTGCCGAACAGAGCTACAAAACCGTCTTCAAGCTGTTCATCTGTCAGTTCTACAGGCTCCAAACCGCCCGGGATCAGAAGCTGGATTCCATAATCATTTAAGGTATAAAACGTACCGCTGTATCCTGTGGCAATGAAATCCTCTTCCAAATCTTCCCAATTTGCAACAGTAGGATTATCCTGCGTCTGTGCCATCGCCGGAATGACAAACAAACATAAAGCAAGTACAATAATCAATATTTTTTTCATCATTTTTCTCCTTATATATTTTTTGGGATTTCATATGTATTGTTAAACCACATATTTTCCTATAATGATAATAAAACATTGACCGGCCAAAAACATGACAAAAAAGTTTATCTTGATCCGAAAACCAGCTGTCCTGTCGTTGCTTCTGCCCAACTGTACTGCGTCATGTATTCACCCGCAAAGGAATTGAGCGCTTCCATATTCCCATCTTTCATTCGATAGTAATCGCAATCCACCTTATCCCGCAGGATAGCCAGACAACCACTGCGTCGAACCAGGATGTCATCCATCCCGATGGATGACAGTGTATTTCTCAGATCCCCTACAAGATGCCGAAGACGATCCTTACCGGCGGTCATATCCGTTTCACCTTCCCAAAGATCAGTAATGATTTCCTCAGCAGTACAGACACCACCCTCGCGGTCGATCAGATATGCAAACAATTCTCTGGTTTTCTTACGCCCGAACAGGAGCGGCTTCTGGTTATAAAACACTTCAAAAGTCCCGAAGCAGCGTACCCACAGTCCGTTTGGCAGCGCTTTACGTACCGGCATAATGTTTTCCATCTCCTTGCGAATGGCGTCCGCATCCACCGGTTTCATCACGTAGCCGCTGGTACGAACCTGGATCGCGTCAAAAGCATAATCGGAATAGGCGGTGACAAACACAAACTTTGTTTCGGGGGATACTGTGCGGATCTGAGCTGCCAGCGCCAATCCATCCAGCTGGGGCATCCTTATATCGGAAAACATCACATCCGGGTGAATACCCTGCTCACGAATCGCTTCGAGGGCATCCGTTCCGAGGCTGTAGTCCATGATGTTCGCTTCCGGCACGGCTTCGGCAATGGCATTGTGCAGTACCATCAGTGCGATCGGCTCATCATCTATCGCAAAAATCAGCATTTGTCCTTCTCCTCTTCCTTGGGTATGAGTATCCGGGCTGTCGTCCCTCTGCCGGATGCAGTGTCAAAAGTCAGTGTACCATGACAAACCCTCACGACCCGTTCCCGCACGTTTGCAATGCCTACATGATTATTTTTGTCTTCTGACAGACGGGCAGGGTCAAACCCCGGTCCATCATCGGTGACGGTAACCTCAAAATGATCGGAAAATTCGCGGGTGGCAATCGTCACCGTTCCTCTGCCCCCGGGATTCTCCCGTACTCCATGCCGCACGGCATTTTCCGCCAGCGGCTCTACAGTCAGAGCCGGAACACTGAAATCGGTGCAGGTGATGTCATAGTGTACGTCCAGCGCTTCTCCGAACCGGAGTTTTTCTATATCCAGGTACAGCCGTGTGTGTTCAAGCTCCTTTTCAAAGGGAATCGGTTCTGTTGCTTCAATCGAATCCATATTGCCGCGCAGATACCGGGCAAACTTCAGCGTTGCCTGTTTTGCCCGGTTCGCATCGATATCGCACAACCCCACGATTACCGTCAAGGCATTATGCAGAAAGTGGGGCTTGATCTGACTGAGCATCAATTGGACACGCTGCCCGTCTTTCAATGCCTGTTCATGCTCCCGTACATATTGCTGGTGCAGCCAGATATAGTAAAACACACAGCAGTAAACGGTCGTGAGCTCCGTAAAGGTAATGAATCCATTCTGGTGGAACTGAGCATCCAGCACCGGACCAAGGGCTGCAATGATGACATTGGTCAGGGGAATGATCGCTGCCTTTCCTCCCTCCCGGGCCCGCAGCTTCAGCATGAGGATCAGCATTGAAAACAGCAGGAATCCGCTGACCCAGTGAGCGGTATAACCCAAAGGACCACGGTAAAACAAACCATCCGGGTTGATAAAGAAGGTCCAGGGTTTAACAATTGCTGTCATATAAACAGCCGCGTTTATTCCCACCGGGATCCAGAAGAAACGACGTCTCGGGTCATCCCAGACGGTGTAAATGAAAAGCACAATGACAACGGGGCGCATTGCGTAACTGTACACATCGAGGAGTGTATTTAAAGTGACATACTCCGGCTTCCAAGTCTCGGTTATCGCAATACAGATATTGTTGTCGATGATCAGCGACAAAACGATGGCTTCGATGAGCAGGATCGTTCTTTTCAGAGAGCTTCTGAGATAGGGATCACTGCCGACTGCTATTCCGAGGCCGATCAGCGTCAGGACAGGGAGCAGAAGCGCAATGAACAGGTTTTGCAGCTGGATTTCAGACATAACGGCTACTTTGTTGGTGAATAGATATTTTAATGGTTGTTTTCAATTCCCCTTATCCTGTTGGCTTCTTCTAAAATTTTTTCCGCCCAGAGCGGATCGGGCTCGCTTACACGGAGAACGTGGAAACCATATTCCCGTCCGTTTTTCACAACGGTTTCCTCATCATCAATATGCAGACCGATCCGGTAGTAACTGGGCAATTTTGAGGGGAGCCGTTCTTTTTTATTCCGCTGCACTTCCCGCTCATGCCGGGTCCCGTTGATGATTTTATCAAACTTTACATGATAATGCCGGAAAAGCCACCTGATATAACGTTCCCGGCGATAAGAAGAGGTATAAACCCAGACTTCAAATTTCTGTTTTTTCAGTTGGTGGATCAGGTCCACCGTACCCTTTCGCAGCCGATCCGGGTACAAACGGTCAAACGGATGATGAAGAAGCGGTTCGATCTCGAAATACCTCGGATCTACAAAAAGGACACCGTCTAAATCGAAGGAAATAATCATCAAAAAACCTTTTCCTGCTTAAAGATCCTTCAGTTTCCGGACGATGGCAATTACCTGCTGTGCCCAGCTTCCGTCTTTCGAATCGATATAGATCATTTCAAAATCTTTTGTTTCAGAACGGATCCAGGATACGGCATCCATATCAATGTTCAGCGTGATGCGGTATTTCCTTGCCATCAGTTCTTTTACATTTTCCCAGTCGTTGTCCTTTCCGGAATTCATTCGATTGGCTCCGTTGATAATGCCATCAGGTTTGATCTTGTAATACCAGAAAAGATGGTTCAGATAATCTGTTGAAGCATAACCGGTCGTATAGATCCAGACATCATAACCGGCATTCTGCAGCGCATAAACCAAACCGGGGATCCCCAGACGGATACGTTCCGGGAAGAATTTGCGGAATGGGAAGATAAGCCGTTTTTCAGCCGGTTCTGTTTCATTCGGACAGAACACAACATCGTCCAGATTGATACTGGCTCTTTTATTTCGGCTGCTTTTCTCCATCCGCCCGATAATATCATGTTTATGTGTCAGGTTGGTAACTTCTACGGGAACGGTTTTCAGATCCAGCATTAATGCGGCAGCCCAGCGGTGATGGCCGTTGAGAAGCATATACCCGTCAGGACGCATTTTTTCAATGATCAGCGGTTCATCAAACGGAGGCATACTGTGCTGTTCGTTGAAGCGAATCTGTTTGAGATATTTGCCGATGATCCCGTCATTTGGTCCGATTTCCGGAGAGCAAAATTCATCATTGGGGTTGGGGTGGAGCTTTTCAGGCGAAAGCTTTTTGACAAGAAGTTGTTCCAAAAAGCCTGCTCTGACCGGCAGGTAGATACCGTCATATTTCGTCAGCTCTTCATTTACATATTCTTTGATCTTTTCCATAGCATTTTTTAGAGGATACACAGAACCTGTTTCTGTGTATCCATTTTATGGGAAACTCTAAAAACACCAATTTTTCTCTGTCCCGAGGAGATTCAGAGAATTCATTCTCTGAATCTCCTCAGGAGGTTTCCGGGGGCTGCCGCCCCCATACCCCCGCCCGTTAGTTTTTAGAGGTGTCCTAATCTTTATCATCGTCAATAGATGTCATTTTATTTCGCAACATCCGGCAGCATCGAAAGGATAACTGCGCAAAACAAGGCTTTTTTCATAATCGTTTCCTATCTTCTATAGAAATAAAAAAGATGTAACTGTTCAAAATACGTTGAACGCAGCACGGGTACAGTCCTGAAGTGCCGGCTTCGCGGCAGCATCAGGGCCGTCCCCGAGTGCTTCGTCTTGAATAGATACAAAAAGATCATATAAGGGACTGTACCTTGAAGGGACAGTCCCCGCTAAACTTTTACGTCCTATTCTCCCAGCATTTCATTCATGCGTGTTTTATATGCAGCCGGTGCTGCGCCGACGATAGGATCACCGACAACTTCGCCCTTTTCATTGAAGAAATAGGTCGTCGGGAAAGCCTGTACCTTGAAGAAATCAATCATTTCCTGTGTCGGCAGCAGATTGACGAAATCCAGTCCGAGATCCTCGCTGATCTCTTTGGCCTCAGCGATCAGATCTTCATCTGTGGCATCATAGACCAGCCCGACAAGCTGTCCGCCTTTGGACTCGAATTCTTCAGCCATTTCTATGAGTTCCGGCATTTCGCTCATGCAGGCGCTGCAGGTGGTTTCCCAGATGTTCAGCATCGTCGCCTTATGACTTGCAAACATTTCCGAACCATTGACAGCGTTGTCATTCAAATCTGTGCTTTCAAAGGTCAGTCCGGTGCCTTCGGCGACCAGCTGAGCCAGCGCCAGCGGACGCATAAAGGAGAAGTTGGCGGTATAGCTGCCGACGGCATCATAGAGCGCATCATATTCTTCTTTGTATTCCGCCTGGGCTTCCGTAAAGGATCCGGATTGCCTGTCAAATTTGATCAGGAAAAAGTTGTAATCCTCTGCACTGCCGGCTTCGATAAATTCATGACTGAGAAAATCTTCAGTGGCCTCATCCGGAATTTCATATTTCTTGCTATAATCCCGTATCGTGGCTTTCAGATCTTCCAATGTCGCATGATTGCCGATGCCGAAAACCTCAAACAGCGAATATACGTTGTCGTTATACTCATTAATCATGTCGGAATAAGCCGCCATATCCTCATCAGTCGGATCCTCATGTTCCTGGGTAAATTTTGCGATCCGGTCAAGAAAATCATCATATTCGGCTTTGGTAAACGGAAGATACACCACATCCAGCGTGACGAGACCGGAACCGGTAAAGAGTTCCTCGCCGCCGGATGCACGAACACCACCCTTCGCGTTCAGAAAAGCATCCGGAACCCTGAATTCCTGAATACCTGCCATCGGAGCAGTCCAGGTTGTTTTGCCTTCCGTATCCAGCTGCATGAAAGCATAGGAGGAAAAGATGTTTTCTCCGCGGGCATCATAATAATTGTAGACAGATCCGAAACTGTCAGGATCATATGTTTCCGGGATCGTTTCCGCAGCCGGTTCTTCTTTCACCGGCTCTTCTGTCGGCGCTGCTTCCGTCGGAACAGCAGTCGGAGCGGCCGTTGGGGTCGGCTGCGTTTTCGATCCGCATGCGCAAAGGCACAGCATCATAAAAACAAGCATTGAAATGTAAATGATTTTTTTCATTATTTTATTCTCCTTAGTAGTGGTCAGTGGTGGGTGTTCAGTGGTCAGTGTTCAGTGGTCGGTGGCCAGTGATTATAGACCACCGACCACAGACCACAGATCACCGACCACCAATCACTACTCACTAACCACTTTCACGATCACCGGTTTCTTTGCTTTTCCGGCGGCTGTCCAGGCGAGGGCGTTCTTCGGACAAACCTTCACACATTCGCCGCAACGGATACATTCGGCGCTGTTGGGATTCCTCATGGGATCCACTCCCATCTTGCACTGGCGGGCACAGGCGCCGCAATTCACGCAGGACGATTCGTCAAAGCTCATGCGCAGCACGCTGATCTTCTGGAAGAGCGCGTAAAAAGCGCCCAGCGGACACATGTATTTGCAGAAGGGTCGGTAAATAAAGACCGAAGCCAGAACACACAGGATCATGATGACGAACTTCCAGCGGAAAAGCGCTCCGGCAGCAGCCCGCATTCCTTTGTTCAGCAAAACCAGCGGGATCCCGCCTTCCAGTGTGCCCACAGGACAAATGAATTTGCAGAACCAGGGCATCCCAACCTTGACGTCATTCCGGTAAAAGAATGGGAGGGCAAATACAAAGACAAACAGCATCACATACTTCAAATAACGCAGAATTTTGTCTGCCTTTTCCGGAATCTTGAGTTTCGGCGTCGGGATCTTGTAAAGCAATTCCTGGATGAGTCCGAAGAGGCAGAGCCAGCCGCAGATAAAGCGTCCGACCAGCAGCCCGATGGCAGCCAGATAACCGATGACGTAAAACGCGAATTTCCGCTTCCGTCCGTCGAACAATGCCTGCATCGAACCGATCGGACAGGCTCCGACAGCGCCGGGACAGGAATAACAGTTCATGCCCGGGACACAGAATTTCTTCAGCGGTCCCTGATAGATCGTGCCGGTGACAAAACCTGACAAGTGCGCGTTGTGCAGGAGACCCCAGCCGCCCTGTACCGCCTTGCGGATACGGGTGTGTTTGATCAGATCCTGTTTAGCCAATGCCGATACACTCCATGCAGATGGCGATCGCCTTCCGCATCACATCCTTCCACTCTCCGCGGATAACGCCATACGCGCACAAGGCAATTGCGAGAGCAAGAAGAACATAGGTTACCCAGGCGGGTATTTCTTTCCGATTCATTTCATTCCTCCTTGTTTCTGCTGTTTTCGAAATAATCCATAAAACCCAAACATAATGCCTGTAATGACATTATACATGGGAACATCTAAAACCTCCTGTTTTTCTCTGTCCCGAGGAGATTCAGAGAATTTATTCTCTGAATCTCCTCGGGAGGTTTCCGGGGGCTGCCGCCCCCATACCCCCGCCCATTAGTTTTTAGAGGTGCCCACATGGTTCACCTATAGAACTGAATCTCTTCGATGGCTGCCCATACCTGTGGACCGTCTTGTTCGTCCAGAAGATAGAAATCGGTGAAATTGTTTTTCTTCAGGAATTCCTCAAACGGAGTTCTGAATTTCTCCGAAAGGCGGTAGATGGCTTTCAGGTTGATAAATTCCTCGTTCTCACCCTCATCAAAGATATAGAGCTGACGGCCGATAAAGATCGCCTTTTCCAGCAGTTCGGATGCAATTCCCTGACGCCGGCGCTCCGGCAGGGTGTAAATGGAGAGGAGAGCCAGATCCCCGTTTGTTTCCATCAGCATCACCAGCGCGGAAACCGGGATCAGGATCCCGTCTTCATTTTCAACACAGCCTGCCAGACAGATATAATTTTCGTCGAGTTCACCGGCTGAATCTGACAATTCGTCATAGATATACGGCAGGATCAGCTCCCTGTATTTTGATAATTCCTTTTTTTCGATTGCTTCGAAATTCATTGCTTATTTCTTATTTCTTATTTCTTATTTTCTCTTCGCCTGCTGCAGGGAATCCGGAGCGTTGGCCTGTTCTTCAGCCAGGACAATTTTTATCATTCCCGTCAGGAATGAAGTGAGCGGCGATCCGTTGTCAGCCAAAATTTGCCCCAGGGCCTCTCCTACGAAGTTCGGTGCATTATGCAGCGGGCTTTCATCAGGAGCTCCCTCTTTAAAGACTTTATGGATCCAGTTTTCCGCCATCAGGGTCTGAAATGATCCGATCAGGTAATCCTTATCCGGATCAGGGATCTCCGCGTTCCGTTTCATCGCCCGCAGGACAGCCATCACGTCATCCTTTTTTCTTTTGACGCATTCCAGCATATCATTTTCCAGCCAGGCTTTGACCGTATTCATATCGCCCGAATCTTCAAGGGAGATATGGTTCAGATAACGCTGCTTCATGCCGCCGAAGATTTTTTCCAGGATCAGAGATTTGTAGACATTTCCGGAAGATTTGGCCAGGATAGCGCCGTTTGCGTCTCCGGCATTTTCTTTCGTATGCAGATCAAAGGCATAATCCACATCCTGCTGCGTGTATGACCCTTTTTCCAGCATATAATTGTGCGACAGGTCAAACTGATCCGCAAGTTTGTCGATCCGTTCCGCCTTTTCCAGTTTCTTTTTCTCTTCTTTTGTCAGTTTTCGCGTGTTCTCATCTCTGATTTGTTTCAGTTCGCGATACTCGGCATACTCCTTAACTGCTCTCTGCGGCGATTTGTAGATTTGAAGATAGGATTCATAATGGCTGGGAGTCATCATGGCTTCATAGTCGCCGGCTGTGACGCTATACTCCATCGTTTTGTCAGCGCTGCGAATATTGCCCAGATCTCCGTCCACATCTGCACCGTAATCTGTTTGAGCATAGAGGCCATCAATATATTGCGCGGCTCTTGACAGAAGTGAGATCATGTGCAGCACCGGCACATGCAGCCGCTTGTCATTTTTAAAATATTTGAAGAGCAGCGTGTTAAGTCCTGCGATTTGTGCGTCCAAATCCGCTCTGGCTTTCTTTAATTCACGAGGTTGATCATCAACACCGATCAATTCATGGATCGTCGCACCGGCATTATCCAATTCGGCGATAGGCGTTACCAGCTCCTCTGTCATTTCCGGCATGGAGAATACTTCCTCCAGACTGTTTTTGCCCAATACACCCAGAATGGTCT
This sequence comes from Flexilinea sp., assembly GCA_017432685.1. Classification (GTDB taxonomy): domain Bacteria; phylum Chloroflexota; class Anaerolineae; order Anaerolineales; family Anaerolineaceae; genus Flexilinea. Next base: position 31,871 of record JAFRIR010000146.1, read on the forward strand.
GTATCAGAGACTGGCCTTCTTCTAACAGTGCGTGTTCGTAATCCACCAGCATTGCCGCATTTTGGGGCTGACTTCTGCTGAAGGAGCTGCCGGATCTTTCGCCAGCGACCGGCAGGCTGCCTTTGTACCCGTCGGAGCTGATCGTCCCGGCGTCAGGACCTTCCAGACGGCGCATGTTTTCCGCAACGGCATTCGGACTGTCCGCCAGAGATGTTGTGGTCGGAGCTTCCGCAGGCGCGTTCTTATAGTTGCGGTAATCCTGTTTGGTAACACGCATGTTGCCCAGCCCGGCATAGCTCATGTCTTTCTGCCGAGCCAGTTTTTCAAAGTTTTCTTCCGTATTGATCCTTGCGTTGGTCTCATGTGCGGTACCGGCAAAGATCCCGAAATTTCCAAGCGAACTGACACGTGCAGCTTCCATTTTGAAAATGCTGTCTGCCGCAGGAATGTGTGCAACATTCTGAACCATGTCTTTCACGAAGGTGGTACAGTTCCGGGTCAGACCGTTATAGCCCTTGTCGGCATAGGTTTCCGAAGCCTTCAGGATCGCGCTGACCTGTCTGTTTTTGGCGGGGAATTTGCGGCTGACGGTCCAGGCTGCATCGTTTTCATCCATCAACTGCCCGGGGAAATTCCCGGCTTTTGCTGTATTCAGAGAAGTTTCTGAAAGCGTGCTGCCTGCCATATAAAACCCGTACTTCAGGGAATAACGTTCATACTGCCCGGAAATCCGGCTGTAACGGCTGTATTCGATGCCAAGTCCGGAATGACCGGTATTCAGACCGACCATGGTTTTATCCACGGCTTCCTTTGGCTGGTTGACATTCACGCTGATGGTCGGGGGCAAGGGTTTCCCTTCCGCATCCACCGCTTTCCCTGCCGTGACACGGGACCAGACGGTCGGCACCCGGCGGAAATCTGCCATGATGTCATCCTGCCCGTCCGGAGCTTTTTCATATTTTTTACCGTCCCAGCCCGGGATGACGTCATGCTGCCGTTTGTCCTGTTCGATATTGGGATTCTCCGTATTTCCGCTCACCGATTGTTTGTATTTCTGCCTGAAATAAGTGAAGCGGACGAGGTTTTGAGCGACATTAATGGCTTTTCCGAAGGTTTTCCCGAAAAATTTGGCTGTACCGGTAAGAAATCTGCGGAACCAACCGACCTTTGCCCGTTCGGGGAGTTTCTGTGCGTTGAAATTCCAGCCGGCTGCCGGCTGCATTTCATTGTTGATCTCATTCAGATCGTTGTTGACGATGTTGTTATTCTGTATATTGTTGACCTGATTATTTGATTTTCCGCTCTTTTTGGATTTTTTGCCCTTCTTCTTTTTGGGCGCGACCGCGATCAGGTCCTCGGGAAGGTCCGGAGGCTCCTTGAGTTCCTCACTGATCTTGTCCATGACCTGCTGATGCTTTTCTTCTTTGGTCATCGCGGGGTCTTCGGAAAAGAGCGCTTTCTGCTCCATCTGATCCGGGAAAACGTCCTGCACCGGCGGGTTATTGTTCTGAACATTATTTTCCTGTCCCGGAGCTTCCGGCTGGCCCCCTGCGTTTTCTTGAATAGCATTATTGAAAATATCGTCTATAAAATTTTTGACAAGGTCTTTTTTGCCTTTAACATCTTCAGCTTTGTTCGGCGCCTCATTTTCGATGTTATTATCCTGCTTTGGTTCTTCATCGTTTTCAATGCGGTCTATATTTCCCTCGAAAAACTCTTCACCGGTTTGATCATTTGCCTCTTTGAGCATCTGGTTCATCAGCAGGACGTTCATCGCTTCATTTCCGATACCGGCATTAACAGGCGGCAGGTTCTGCCCTGCTTCATTCCCCATCGGCTGAAGGTTATTCTGAGCTTTTGCCTCTTCCTTGACGATTTTATCTTTCGGTTGACTATCCTGTTTGATTCTCGGCAGCATATAAAGAGCATTCCTTTATTTGTAAACTTCAGTGTAACCCATATTATAAAAGTATATCATACCGTGCCCATTAAATGTCCATCAAAACTGAAACTGATTTGACGTGATGCTATGATAATATCCGTATTGAATAACAATACGCTTATAACACCCTGATTCGCAGTGAGGAAAGAATATGAGCACTTGGGCAGGGGTGTGGGGGCCGCCTGGCCCCCACAATTACCGGCGCGGGAAGCGGCACGGAATTGCAAGGAACCTTTATTCCCGCGCCTTGCGAAGCGCTCTAATCTAATTGCAAAGCATATAATTAATTGAGCTCATATAGTAAAAAAACGGAGAAGGCACATTGGCTTTATAATCAAGATATAGTGTATTTTATGGGAGAACTTTACACATGATGAAAACAGAACGTCTGATCCTGCGCCGCTGGGAAGAAAGCGATGCGGAGAGTTTATATGAATACGCCAAAGATCCTGATATAGGTCCGATTGCGGGCTGGCCGCCGCATAAGAACATCGAGGAAAGCAAAGATGTGATCAGGAATGCCCTGAGCGGCAAAGAGGCTTATGCCATCTGTCTGAAAACGGACAACAGAGCGATCGGCGCAATCGAGCTGAAACTTTATGGGGGACGCGGAAATGATCTTGCGACCGGAGAGTCTGAATGCGAACTGGGGTACTGGCTCGGAAAACCGTTCTGGGGGCAGGGCATCATGCCGGAGGCTGTCCGGGAGATGCTCCGTCACGCTTTTGAAGATATCGGCATGACGAAGGTTTGGTGTGCATTTTATGAAGGCAACATGAAATCGAAACGGGTACAGGAAAAAGTCGGATTCCGCTATCAGTGGAAGTCGGAAAATGTGGATGTACCGTTGATACATGAAAAGCGAACCGGGCATGTGAGTTCCATCACCAAAGACCAATGGCAGTGGGACAGGCTGTATACGGCAGCCGCGGCTGTCAGAAATGAACGCAGGATATCTGATTACGTCACCTGTGGTGAGGTTTCGGCTGCCATTCTTTCCGGCAGCGGCAGGATCTACACCGGTGTATGTATCGACACCTGCTCCACGCTCGGTATTTGTGCGGAACGGAATGCCATCTTCAATATGATCACAAACGGCGAGCAGGAAATAAAGAAGGTGATCGCTATCATGCCTGACGGTTCCAGCGGTGCACCGTGCGGAGCCTGCCGGGAACTGATGGTGCAGCTGATGCCGGAGACATACAAAAGTGTCGAAATCATGATGGACTGCAAACAGGAGCGAATTATGACCCTCGGTGAGCTGACGCCTGAGTGGTGGATATGAGGAGAAACGATAGAAAGCGTGAACCCGGAATTGCCCGCTGCGGGTCGGCTGTTTTTTTGTTCCGGAATTAACATCGAAAGGATTGCAGACATGAACTATTTACACGAGATCCCCGTTACGGATATTGAAGGAATTCGAATCGGACAGGTCGAAAATACAGGAGCCGGAACCGGGCTGACGGTTCTGATCAATGAAAACGGGATGAGCGCCGGGCTGGATGTCCGGGGTGGTGGTCCCGCTTCCCGGGAAAGTGAACTGCTGAAACCGCTTGCGGCTGCTCAGGTCATTCATGCCATTGTTCTTTCCGGCGGCAGCGCCTTCGGGCTTGGGGCAGCAAACGGGGTGATGCGGTATCTTGAAGAACACGGAGTCGGTTTTGACGTGGGTGTGACGAAGGTCCCGCTGGTGGTCCAGTCTGATTTGTTTGATTTGACGGTCGGAGATCCCTTTGTCCGGCCGGATGCGGCGATGGGTTATGAAGCGGCACGGCTCGCCTTTGAAGCGCCGAATTACCGGGACGGGAATTTTGGCGCCGGGTGCGGTGCAACGGTCGGAAAATTCGGCGGGATGGAAACCTGCATGAAATCGGGTATCGGTTCTTATGCCATACAAATCGGCGGCCTGCAGCTTGCCGCGGTTGTGGCGGTCAATGCGATCGGTGACGTCTATGACTGGCGAACCGGGCAGAAGGCCGCGGGTCTGCTGACGCCGGATAAGACCGGCTTCCGGGATACGATGGAACTGCTGACCGGCAGCATCGATGTGGTGGACAACCGTTTTGTTGAGAATACAACGCTTGGGGTGATCATCACCAACGCTCAGTTCAGCAAGTCTCAGCTATGCAAGATCGCCGGAATGGCACATGACGGTTATGCACGCTCCATTCGTCCGGTGCATACCTCGGTGGACGGGGACAGCATTTATGCCGTGTCTGTCGGCACAGTCTCTGCGGACCAGGACCTGGTCGGATCCCTCGCAGCAGAGGTGATGAGTGAAGCGATCCTTCGGGCGGTTTTCAGCGCCGAAAGCGCTTATGGCTTCCCGGCGGCAAAAGACCTGAAGCTATAGGGCGCCTCTAAAACATCCCGGGCGGGGGTATGGGATGGACAGAGAAAAATGGATGAACACCTCTAAAAACTCATGAGCGGGGGTATGGGCTGTCCCTTCGGAAGGATGGAAGAACTCAGGAATCTAAAAACTCATGAGCGGGGGTATGGGGGCGGCAGCCCCCGGAAACCTCCCGATGAGATTCAGAGAATTGATTCTCTGAATCTCATCGGGACAAAGAAAAATTGAAAATTTTAAGGTTCCCCTTAATAATGCTGAAGCGAGTATTCCTTATCGCCCCTTTTTGCTTCCGATTTTTCTTATAAATGGCATAGTAGTTGCAATTAACAAGATTATTATGCGTGGAAAATATTCAATTGTTCTTCCCATTGCGGCGATCCTTTCCGGGGTCGTGCTGGAACTGAATTCGCTTGGACTCCTCGGGAACTCTCTCCCGAAAGATATTTTGTTGAACGTATGGCCGGCGATCCTGATTTTTGTCGGTCTGGACCTGTTGTTCTCTCAGCGCCGCCTGATCGGTTCTCTTGTTGTCCTGTTCACCGGTGCGGCTGTCCTCAGCACACAGTTTATGCCCGGAGGGACCAATAATCCGATATGGCAGTTCTTCCTCAAAGCGTGGCCGATCCTGCTGATCCTGTTTGGGATCGACTGGATCTTTGCGGGGAGGAGCATCATCAACACAGCGGTGATCATTGCTCTTGTGATCATCATCATATACGTTCTGTTTGCGGCGCTGGACGTGCCGGTCATGCAGAAGCTGCCCTTCAACATTGATCTGAAGTCTATCATCCCTACATCCACTTTCAGTGGTGTTCTGCCGGGGCAGGGCGGTTCGCAGCCCTGGAACAATAACCAGATGCCGGCAGCTCCTGTCAGTCAGCCGGTTCCGGAGACGGTCCAGCCCATTGTCATCACGCCGGACGGTCAGGTGAGCATTGCCATCCCTGCACAGCAGGAGGCTGCTTTGAACCTGAATGCCGCATCCGGGAAGATCTCGCTCAAGAATGGCGGAAATACGCCTCAATTTGTCAGTGGGACGATCAAGCTGGATGGGACAGAGACCCTAACGCAGAATGCCGACCTGAACGGGCCCACCGCGCAGTACTCCTTACACAGCAGCGGAAATGCCGCCGCTTCTGACAGGTCCAACTGGGATCTTGCCCTTTCGTCAAGCCGCACCGCTGCTCTCAATGCCGTGCTGAACAGCGGCTATATCAAGGCGGATCTGCGTTCGATGAACCTCAGCGCTGTCAACATTGAAAATAAATACGGCCCCATCGATGTGATGGTGCCGCGTTCAACTGCCGCCACGATCCGAATCAATGCCTCAAACGGTGACATCCGGGTTTACATTCCCGGCGGAACCGGCATCAACTGTTCCATCAGCGGAACCGGATCCGTTGACTTTCCGCAGTACAGTTATAACTGGTCGGGAAACGTGCTTTCACCGCGCCGTCAGATGCAGAACATCATCAATGTTGAGATCATGTCCAACAACGGACGGGTGCAGATCATAGAAAGTGAATAAATTCAAAAACGTAATAAGCCACGGGCATGGCGAAGAAACAGGAATCAAAACGGTCGAAAAAACCGCCATGTCCGGGGATCAGGTTGGATGAATCCTTGACGCCATAACAGCGTTTGATCATGGATTCACCGTAATCCCCCAGCGGACCGCTGATGGAAACCGCTGCGGCGAGAATCAGGATCTGATGCAGTTCCAGAATTGCCCGCACCTGAGGGATCAGCAGCCGGGCCAGCGCGGCCACCAGCATGGTGAAGAGGATCCCGCCGAAAAAGCCTTCCCAGGTCTTTTTCGGACTGACGATCTTGAACATCTTATGTTTCCCGATGGCACGACCGATCGTGAATGCCCCTACATCGTTACCCCAGACCATGAAAATCACCAGCAGAAATTTGACTGCTCCATCCGGAAGCTGCCGCAGAGAGACCATGTAGCCGCCCAGCCATCCGATATAAACCATCCCGGTGGTCAGCACCACAAAACTCAGCGCGGATTTCGGGACTTCCTGTTCACACAAAATTGTCCCGCACAGCATTGCGCCCATGATGCAAAACGTCAGTGTACGGTGGGATGCATCAATGCCGATGAACCAGCGGGCGAGGATCAGCACGATCACAGAGACCACCAGCAGGATCAGCGGCGTGCGGATGCCGTCATGCCGGTCAAAAATGCGCCCGAATTCCCAGGCGGAAATGCCGCAGATCACCAGAACCACCGCCAAAAACGGCAGTCCCCCGATGATAGCTGTCCCGACGATCACCGGAACAAGCACACACGCGCTGAGAACCCGAGCCTTCATATAAACTCCATTTTTAGGGTTTAGGGTTTAGGGG
>JAFRIR010000017.1 GCA_017432685.1 Flexilinea sp.
GGTGTGCCTGACCCATTCATTTAATACCCATCGGTTTGAAGATGACAACGCGAAATGCGACATAACTCCGGAACAAGCTGTTGAATTAAAGTCAGCGCTTGATTCCTGTCAATTCGATGATTATGACCGACTGATCCAGCTCTGCGACAGCATAGCAGACGCGAATGGGGTTATTGACATTCAGGAACGGATGACGGATATCAAAAACAGATACGGCAGTTACCCTCAGGCAAAATGGGATAAGAACCTGGAATTGCTGTCGTATTTTCAAAATAAGGCCGGGTGTGATATTTATGCCCTTTGCCGAAATTGGAGAAAAAATGTTTGTTGATTTAACACTGAAAATTACACCGAAGATGACGCAGGACGCTCAGGGTAATCTGAAAAAGGCTCTGGTTGGTCATCTGGGTACGCATTTTGATGTGATGGATAAGGACTTCCCGCTTGAATATGTTCGGCGCGATGCAGTTGTGTTTGATGTCAGCGGTGTTTCAAACAGAAATATTGATATATCCGATATTGACCTGAATGAAGTAAAACCTGACATGTTCGCTGCGTTTTACACCGGGTACATCAATAAAGTCGAGTACGGAAGTAAGGAGTATTTCACATCCCATCCGGCTCTTTCCGTGGAGCTGATCGATGGGCTTCTGGACAGAGGGGTATCCATCATCGGAGTTGACTGCGCCGGTGTCCGGACTGGAAAAGAGCATACGCCAATGGATCAGCACTGTGCCGATCAGGGCGTATTTATCGTGGAGAACCTTTGCAACCTGGATATGGTGATCGGCAGATGTGTAATCAATACTTATCCAATGAATTATGCGGATCTGACCGGTCTGCCATGCCGCGTTGTGGCAGAGATATGAATTGATGCATAAGGAAAGAGAAACCTCACACATCCATGGCTCAGCATTCGGATGTGTGAGGTTAATAGATTTTTTTATAACCCTAATCCACTCAGCCAGTTATTGACCGTACTGCGTACCTTATCCTGATCATTCTGGGCATCCTTGCCGTATATGGCGAGGCCGGTCAGGATCTGACTGTCTTTGCAGACAGACTGCAGTTTTTTATCAAAACCGGAAAGACCTGCGCCTCCGTGTGTCGAGAACGGAACCAGTGACTTTCCTGCCAGTTCTTCCACGTTATTCTCAAAAAACGTATACATGATCATCGGCCAGTCATTCCACCACACCGGAGCTCCGATAAAAATGGTTTTGTACTGCGAAAGATCAGGCAGATCTCCTTTTATCGCAGGCCGTGCCTTTTCCCTTTGCTCTTTCTTCGCCACGTCCAATAATTCATTATACGTATACGGATAATCAGTTTCCGGTATGATCTCAAAGAGATCCGCACCGGTTTTCTCCGCGATCATTTCAGCCACGATGGCGGTATTTCCCTTGTCGATCACGCCTACCTGGTATTGTTCCCCGGTGCGGGAGAAATAAATGACAAGGACATCGTTTTTTTCTTCAGCCGATGCGCCAAGGAATTGAAACAACCCGGCAAATAAGATTACCATCATCAGAATTACGATCTTTTTCATGATTCCTCCTGATTATCAGCGTTTTCACATCAGATTGATTTTATTCCAGAGAATGCCGCCTTTTTCATCCAGGTACTCTTCATCCACATGGACCGCTTCCACCTTTCCGATAAAGAGCTCATGGGTTCCCGGCATGGTACTTTCAACTACGGAACATTCAATGCTGACCGGACAGTCCGTCAGGATCGGAGCATTTACCTTTTCCGCATCCTTCCACCGGATATTCATTGCGGCGAACTTATCCTCATCCTGCCCGGATTTTGAGCCGAGATAGGCATATTCCTTCTCATAACCTTTTCCGGGCAGATTGATCACAAAACATCCGCTTTCTTTGACCATGTGATGTGAGAATCTTGAGGGGACGATCCCCACCATGATCATTGGCGGTTCCAGACTTACGTTTGCTGTAAATCCGACCACAAGCGCATTATTCCTTCCGTCCTTATCCCGGCAGGACACCAGCGTCTTCGGGATCGGCTGCATGCATAACATTTTATTGTTAGCTAATTTCTTCATGATATTAATCTCCTTTACTATTGAATTACCTGCTGAAGGTAAAAACTGTCAAACCGACAAAGAGGACCAGTGTCAGTATTGTTGAAAATGATATCGTGGTAGCCACATAATCATTATGGCCTTCGAAGTCAGCAAAAGCTATCAGTCCGTAGGATGCCGGAAGCGTGTATGCCAGGATCATGATGATCAGAAGTTCTCTCGTGTACGGAATGAATCTGAAAATGAACAGGCAGCTGACCGCACATAATACGCCCATGATCATAAGACGCAGTAATGAGGTGAATAAAACCGGCTTGATCAATCCTTTCTGCAAAGACATATCGAAACCGAGCGTGATCAGGATCAGCATCCCGGTCGGTGCTGTAATGAAATCCACAATTGAAAGATAAACATCGTATACTGCAGATGAACTGAGCAGGTCATCCACACCCAAAATTCCCAGGATGATGCCAATCAGCATCGCATCGAAAGTTGGGGAACAGACCGCATTTTTCAGAACATCTTTTAAATTGGATGTACCCTTATCAACAGTCTGAAGCAGCGGGACAGCGATAAAAAACAGAAATATCGTATGCCCTACATCAATAATTGCCAGATGGCTGGTTCCAAGGGTGCCCAGCAGCATTGCCGCAAGGGGATAACCCAGTGTACCGCATTCCAGTGTCGTGAACAGGAACGGCATGTATTTTGCTCTCTCCGGCATCATTCTACTGAGTAAAGATCCCGCCCCAAGAATGATCAGCATTGAGACGAAAACTACAGCCATAATGATCAGTGTGCTGCCCTGATAATCCGCGAACAGGAAAGCATTCAGCAATACGACCGGAAGCATGATTTTGCTGACCAGTCTTTTGATCGTGCTGCATCCGGCTTGATCCATAATTTTGGCTTTTCTTATGAAAATTCCAAGCGCAAAAGTGATTATGATAGGGATGATCATTTTTGTTACGTCGATTAGCATTTCCTGATTCCTCCTCAAGTAATCTATATAATAGCTGTTTTCAAAATAAAAACAACGCTAAATATTAATAAACATACTGGTAAATATTAAGATTTTCTGCTATACTTCATGCGAGAGCGCCGGATAATAATGAAAAAGATTTTGAATTCTGCGATCAATAAACTCGGGAATGACTGGTCCCAACTGAATTGGGAATTCCGCGATTTTGACCTGGAAGATGGAACTCCTGACAAAATGTCACAGTGGCAGGGAGATCCCAATGAAGATATCATGGTCGTTGTTTTCAAAGGAAAACACATCAGCGAACCGTTTCACCGGCAGGACTTTTTCTTTATCGACTATGCTTATCAATCAGATTACAATGCACTCAGTTCAAAATTTGACAACCTGATCACGGTACGGGAAGGAGACTGCTATATCGGTCAGCCCTTTAATGGTTATGCGCTGCGTGGAGACAGTGACGGAGATGACATCATCATGATCGGTGTTCACATTAAGAAAGAAGCCTTCTTTCGGGAATATCTGCCAGCATTATCAATGGATCCTGATATGTTCCGATTCTTTCTTGTTCCGCAGACCGAAAGATTTTCAGATGAATTTATCCATCTATCATTTGATAAAAAATCTCCGGTCCGGTCGCTATTGGAAATGATGGTTATCGAATATGCTGATAAGAAAGAAGACTCGCAGTTGATCCTGAAACCCATGGTCCTTGCTCTGTTCATGCATATTGCGAGATCATATCGGCAGAAGAAGCAAAGAAATATGCCGGAAACATTATCCGGCAGGATCCTTCAGTATATTAATTCCCATCCGGAATCAGCCACGCTGAAAGATATTGCGGATCGCTTTTCCTATCACCCGAATTACATCTCATCTTTGCTGCATAAAGAGATCGGAAAGACTTTTTCAGAAATCGTTCTTGAAAGACGCATGGAAAGAGCCGCGATCCTCCTGAAAGGAACTACATTATCCATTGAGGAAATATCTGCGATGCTCGGATATACCAATACCAGCAACTTTTACAAAGCATTCCGAGAATACTACGGAAAGACGCCGCGAAGGTTGGAAAACTAGCCTTTTCCTGATTGCTTCATTCATTATCTAAAAAAATCAAACCTGGTTCGGAAAACAATAAAGCTGCTAAAATCATAATGTAAAAGGAAGCATCAAGATAGTATACTTACCAACCAGAGGGGATAATCCCCGTCATTCCCGCCTAAAGTATACAGAAATCCTGTATACTTTTTTTATTTAATCCACCGAAGCAGCAGGGGCAGGGATCCCATAACCTTTTGACGGGATGGATCGGAGCTTTCCGGTTCTGATCCGGAAAGGATGCCCATGGATGTTTCGGATTACCGAATCCTCGAATTTATTTATCTCACCCTGGAAAAGACCAAACTCGAACGGCAGCAAATGTCACCGTTCCAATTCCGCCGTCTGATCATCGAAGCACTGCAAAGCAGGCAATACACCGTCAGAGCAGAAGAAGTCAGCGAACGGATGTTTAACGTCAATCGCCTGGTCATTCTGTTCTTCCCTTATGACATTGAAAGAGATGATGCGATTCGGAAATATCTCCTGGAGATTCTGACACAGCGTCCGGATCATATCCGGGTTGCCTATTCCATCCGGAACGGGGGCTATGCCTGCATTTTCCGAATCGAAAAACCGGAAAATTGAAATTTGTATACTCTCCACGGAGGTGAAACATGACCGAAAAAGAGCGTGCAGATTTCAACAATTACCCGATCGTTGGCGATGTGAAGAATTTTATCGAACTGCTGTCGTCGATTGCAGCCAGAGCCGGCAGCAATCAGGGAGATACCAATGAATCAAACCGGTAAATCAGATTACATTGAGCTTCTCGGCCCGGATTTCAATAAACAGGCCAGGTCTTTCCAGAAAGACAAAGAAAAAGAACTTACTCCCGAGTTTCTGAAATGGCAGAACGAAGCAGCAATCTATCTTCGTATATCCTCTGAAATGCAGCGGGACGGCTTCTCCATCGAAGCGCAGAAACTGGAATGCCAGCGTTACATCCAAAGCGAGGGATATCATCTTTCCGAGGAGAATATCTTCATCGATGAGGTACACACCGCAAAGAATGAGGATCGCCCTGCGTTCAAAGAGATGATGGTCGCAGCACATCTTCAGCGCTTTGCACTGCTGGTCATCCATAAAATGGATCGTTTCGAAAGAAATTTCGCCAATCAGGATAAAACGGTCAAATTACTCAAGTCAATCGGGGTGCGGGTCTACAGTCTCAGTGACGGGATCGAAATATCGAACGATCTAATCTCCAAGCTGATGGGAATCCTGAACGAAAACTATATCGACAATCTTTCCTACGAGGTGGCAAAAGGCAAGCACCAGAAAGCCCGCGAAGGGTATTTCATCGGCTCCAAGGTACCTTTCGGGTACCGCCGCTGGATCCCGACCGACCTGGATGCGGATCGCCGGCAGCTCTTTGTCAATGAAAAGGAAGCCGCAGCTGTCAATGAGATCTTCAACATGTACCTGACCGGCCGCTATTCCATCGCTGATCTTGCGAAATATTTGAACGATCAGGGCTTTACGACCTACCGGAAAAGAGCTTTCTCAGAAGACACCATCCGCTCGATGCTTGAGAACGTTCTTTATTGCGGGTTTGTCATTTACACCAATCATGAGACCAAAAGCGTCGAACTTTACAAGGCAAAACATCCGGCGATCATTCCGCTGGAACTGTTTGTGAAAATGCGCGAATACCGCAAGCAGAAAGCCGACCGATACACCAGACGCGTATCTAACGGCGAACAACTCAAAAATCATTATCTCGTACAGGCGCTGGTTTGCTGCTCTGAATGCGGCCACCGGCTGCGCGTACGGAACCGCACCGACGGCTCCTATACCTATTTCGACTGTGCCGAAGAAAGTGGCCTTCAATGCAGCAAGAACGGAAAATCCATCGTCGCGTCCAAGCTGGATAAGATCGTTTCGGATTTTATGAAAGAAATCACCCTGCCGCAAAGATGGGTGGATGGAATCGCCAAATCCGCTGCGCATGAGGATCTGACAGCGCAGATCGCAAAAAAGATTCATGGGATCGAAGAGCAGATGAAGCGCCGCGAATACTCGTTCATCCGTGGGATCAGCACCATGTCCGAAGAGGAATATGTCCGCGAGCAAACGGTTGATAAGAATGAGATCGCCGAGTTGAAGAAAAGGCTGCCCAAGGGTTCTCCGGAGATCAATACCCAGGTGACGATCACAAATTCACTGATCGATCTGTTCCAGATCGCGACGAAGTCCGAGCAGTACGACATCGTCCATTTTCTGTTCCGGAACCTTTATTTTGATTTCAACGAACGGCGGTTGTCCGCCTTTGAGCCCAATCCGGACTATGAATATCTGTTCACCTCATTTGCAGGGGACAAAGGCTGGGTGCAGAAAGACAAGATTTTCTATATCACGAACGCGGGTAACGATGAGCAATGACAAATTTGATGCAAAAATGACTGATGAGCTGTCAAATGACGAGCGGAAGCTGAAGATCTCCGAAGCGACAGCCGATTCGAAGCATAAAGCTGCTGCGGAAGGCTATTTTCTGAGCTCCCGTGCTCCGTTTGGATATCGGAAAGGCAATGCTGATGATCCGGATGTGGAAGATTCCCGGATTCTGATCGTCGATGAACCGGCAGCTGCGGCAGTACGCAAATGCTTCGAGTGGTATGCATCCGGTGAATGGACCTATGAAATGATTGCCCGGGCGCTGAACGATCAGGGATTTTTGACCACCATGGGAAAGCCATTCAGCCGTGAAACAATTCGACAGATGTTGTGTAATCAGACGTATCTTGGGAAGATTGTTTACCGAAAGACCGACGTCTACAGAGGAAAGCATTTGCCGCTTGTGGATCAAGATCTTTGGAACAAAGCAAATCATGTCGAGTGAATGTACAAATCAGAAATTTTGGGTATATTCGAAAGAGAACAACTTTTAACCACACCTGGAGATAAGTTGTTTATAACACAATTTGCGTAAATTACGCAAATTGTGTATTGAAATCGGCTGTATTGTCTTATTTTAAGCAATACGCTATAGCCGGATCTTTTTCCCATCCGTAAATACCCGCAGTTCTCTGTCAATGGTGAGGACACGGTTCAGCCTGTCGATCTTTTCTCGTTCAGTTTCATATTCCACGACATAGACCTGTTTCTGACAAAAAAATGTTTTTAGGACAGGTTTTATAACAGTGCGGCAAATTATAAAATTTTTTATAATTTGTACTTTCTGGGTATAATATGCCATATATAGTAATATATAATTAAATTACAAAAAAATTCATGAAACAGAACAAAAACATCAAAGAAAACCCGGCTGCGTGACGATATGCATTACAGCTGCATATAATCGATTCGCTCCTTATAAAGGGCTGCTTATGATAAACAAATTATGAACCAACTTCTCTTCATACCTGAAGAGAAGTTGACATTGTTTGTTTCA
>JAFRIR010000147.1 GCA_017432685.1 Flexilinea sp.
CATTGATTATCAGAACCCGGAATCACTTCTTGCGGCAAACATGCTCTTTTTCGACTATGTAAAGGAGAACGCGAGATCCTTTCGTATTCTTTTCAGCAGGTCGGAAGAAAACGGCTTTGCCTCGAAAATGGTATCGTATATTTGTTCCGATTTTTTTACCGTCGGTGAACAGGCAGATGAAGAGACAGCCCGTTTTGTTCGGCTCTACATTGCGAACGGTACGGTTGGCATGCTGCGTGAATGGATCAATGCTGATTTTCCTGTCAGCAGCCGGAAAATTGCAGAGATGATGTACTTTCTTTCACGGAAAGTCGTTTCATAAAGGAGCAGACTAAAGATGTTTCGCAGACAAAACAGGCATCAGGGTCAAAACATCCAAAACAATCAGGAACCACGGATTCTCAATGAAGAGCAGGGACCCGGTGGAATCGGCAATGAGGCGCTTGCGGAAAATATCGCCGGCGGTCTGGTCAATTTAATTTCCAACGAAGCCAACGCAAAAGCGCTGGAAAATGAGATTCCTGAGGAAATTACCAAGGACCGGCTGGACCACTATTATCAGAATGACCTGACCAACGACAAACTCAATAAATCGCCGAGGGATATCCGTCAATACGGACTTGAAAATTATTATCAAAATGACCTGAACAATTTAGAGATGAAACCGGCGAAAAGGAAACGCCGGAAAGAAGACGATATAAATCGTCCGCTCATTCCGGTTGATGATGACCCGATAAATATTCCCGAAAATAACCCTGTCAAACCGAAGAAAAAACGTGCCGGGGGAATGACCGAAAAAGAACTGCCGGACTCCGACGATGAAGAATTGATCATTGAAAAGGCTCCGGAGATCATTGAGAATATTCTGGAGAAGGATCCCGGTCTTGATGCAAGCCTCAGTGATAAAAGCTCCGTTTCGGGAAAGAATAAAAAGGGTAAAAAATCTCCTCCCAAAAAGTCCGCTCCAAAGAAGGCTGCGCCAAAGGGTGCTGCACCTCAAAAAGAGGAAGACCTTACACAGATCGATAAATCTCTGGAGCCGGTTCAGGGCTGGGATTACACGACCGAAAGAGTTCCTGTTCAAAAGCTGCCCGAGCGGAAAAAACAGGGATTTGGTTCAAAAGTTGTCAGCGCGCTGGCCTTCTATGGTGGGAAGACCATCGGGAAGCTCGGCGGCATCCTTGCAACGATCGTCAAATCGATCTATGACCTGTTCAGATTTGGAAAACTCGGCACCCTCGGAGGCACCTGGAAGCGTTTATTTGGGATCGGAAAACTTCAGCGGCGCGGGAACCGCAATCTCATTCCCGGTTGGGATGGAGCGGAATTTGAAAACGCGGAATCCGAAAACAAAGAAGAGGATACTGACGAGGTCCAGGCCGATTTCCGCCGGGTTCCGGAGATCTGGTCCGTACCGACCGCGGATAAAGCCACTGAGGGAGATAATGACGATGACAGGAACGCGAAACCGCGGGATCCGGTGATTTCCGTCTATATCGCTCAGGGTTCGAAAAAATATACCGTAACGGATGATGGCAGCACCGGACATTCCGGCATCGGTGTGGAATACAGCCGTTATAACGCAAGAGCCGGACGCTGGTTCCGCTACAAACTGCGCTTCGGTTTCTTTACGGGCGGCGGGATGTCCGGAATGTCAACATTGGCTGTCACCAGTTACAACAACGCCACCATACCCGGACAGGTACTGGACGAAAATGGCAGAGGGTATGATATCAGCCGCTCTTATCCCGCCAAGCCGAAACAGGTCAGCGCCGTTCTTCGGGCTGCGGAAAGCTACGCGGACAGAGGCGGTTATAATGCTTACACGCGGAACTGCACCACCTTTGCCAAAGAAATGATCGTGGACGTGGCGAAGATCAAAGGCGCGGAATCTGTCTTTGCCAAAGACGAAATCTATTTGCAGAAAAAAGCCGATGCAAAAATGTTGGGGGCAGCTGCCATGGCTCCGATCTTCAAAGCGGATATGGAAAACATATTTGCTAAAAACGCTCGGAAGGATGACATCGGCTATCAAAACTTCGGCAACAAAATGCTTTCCAAAGAAGACTATGAACGATACAATAAATCTTTGAGCTGGTGGTCCGGGAAACAGTGTGAAGCCGATTCCCCGAATGCCGTCGCGGAAAACATGCGGCGCGCCGAAGGGGGAGGATCGGGAACGATCGGTTCATTCCATGCAGAAAAAAACGGCAACAAAACCTACAGACAGATGCCGATCTCGCTGGTATTTCAGAATCTTGTTCCTTTGTTCACAGACCTGAAGCAGGCAATGGACGCTATCACTCCCATGGATAAGCTGATGGAAGGGGGAATGACGCCCGAGCTCAAGAAACTCAGGGGAGAGCTGAACGGGACGGATCTGTTTACGAAACTGGTTACATTATTGCCGCAGCAGGATGAGATCAATTTCAAACTACAGTCCAAGCAGTCAAATCTGAAAAAGGCACGCATCCTGATGACGGACACGATCAAAAACCTGAACATCCTGTTATTCAGGTATTACCGCAATGATAAACGTATCCAGGAAAAGGTCCTGCCGATCATCAACACGCTGAACCATGGAATCAATGCTGTCGATTTTGCATATGCAAAAACCGAAAACAAAGACCTGACCGACGTCCGGGACAGTGATCTTGGAAATATCGTGGGCAATTTTTCCAAAGAAAAATTCTCGTTTCATATTGACCAGAATAAATCGGTTGAGATGACACCTTCCGAGTATGAAGCCTGGCTGCAGATCTTTAAAACACAACAGGAAGCGCTGAAGCAATTTGCAAGATTTAACGAACTGGAAGATAAGGACGAGGATAAAAATGCACGGCTCACTGACGCGGAGAGTAAAGATCTCCAAAGACTGAGACGGATCAACATGCTCTCCAAGGATTTTGAAAGATCCCACCGGTATATGCTGGAAAAGGATCAATTCAGCCAGCAGGATATCGATTATGCCTTTTCCCTTGGGTATAAAGAACAGTTGGGCGGCATACAGTCTGACATGCTCGAAAAGGGAGATGAAAACGATCCCACCATGTCCTTAATGTCCAATCCGAATGCTTCCGCTTCAGGTATCTATAAAATGCTGATCATGAAGACCGTCTTCGGAGGGATGAAAGACCGCTTTAAACAACAGTTCCCGGATGGAAATAATACCGATGAGATGTCGGCATGGCTTGCAAACGATACCTTGAACTGCATTCGGAATCATAAGAAAGAAACGACGATGATCCTGCGCGGGCTGAAGAATTTCTTATCTGATAAAGATAAACAAACCATGCTCCAGGGTTTCAGTAAATTGCTTACCAAATGGATGTTCCAGCTGTTCCATGGGGATCAAAAGCTTTTAACTTATTCACAAATGGTCAAAGCAGTCACAGATCCAAAAGGGATCGTCATGCAAGAGATCGA
Organism: Flexilinea sp.; assembly: GCA_017432685.1. GTDB lineage: Bacteria > Chloroflexota > Anaerolineae > Anaerolineales > Anaerolineaceae > Flexilinea. The sequence goes on from JAFRIR010000147.1 coordinate 3,427, forward strand.
TACCCTCGCCACAAGCGTGCTGCAGGAAGAACAAGCCCCCGCAGCAAAGAATTGAAGAAACCTCTAAAAACTAATAACAGGACTTATACCCTCATTCAGGATCGGTCAATCCAATTCTATTATCATATTATTTTCCAAATCCGTAATGAAAACCTGTTTAATGAGTTCCTGCAATTTTCTGGTCAGCTCCGAACCTTTGGCAATGTTCTCAAATGCTTTCGGTACAGAATTTCCTGCGGTTTCCAACGGGTTATTTTTGTCTTTTATTCTGACCGATTTTCCCATATTAAAGACGTAACTATTCAGAACCCCACTAAAATGAGGTAATGATATTTGAACATTGAAAACTGAATTAAACAGGCAAGCCAAACAGAAATTTCCATTCCGCTATTGGTAATAGGCATGAACATTGCTTCTTATGGGAAGACTTTCCGGGAGAAATACCGCAAGAGGAAGATATTTCTTTTCAAAATCTCTCTGAAACGACAGAAATCTTCATACTTACACACGATATGAAACCCACTAAAGAGCAAAAAATGATGATTCAGAAAGTCAAGGAACAGCCCGTTACATTCAGTGAAGATTGTCCCAAGTCTACGCCGCTGCAGCTTGAAAGATTCAGACGATTCGGAATGCATCGGAAACAACAAAAATCAGATCGTACACTGATAAATCCATAATTCTGTGAGCTTGGTGGCTTCAGAATAGTTACCACTTATAAATTAATTCTCCCGGTTTCTTTCTCGTTTTTACGAGAAAGAAACCGGGAGTTTAAATCTTTTATCTTTTATCTGTGTTCTGTGCTCAGCTTCTGAGCTTCGCACCCAGAACCTGATCAAGACGTTTGATGATCTTGGTGCGGATGGCGGTGGCGTCTTTGTCGGTCAGGGTCTTTTCCGTTGACTGGTACATCAGGCTGTAAGCAAGGCTCTTCTTACCGGCGCCGACGGATGGTCCGCGGAAAATGTCGAACAGTTCGACTTTTGCGAGCATCTTGCCGCCGCCCTGTTTGATGACCGCCAACACTTCTTCCGCTGTTGTGCTCTCATCCACCACGATCGCCAGATCTTCATAGATGCCCGGGTACGGGGAGATAGGATGTGACGGAAAGTTCTGTTCAGCCATAGGCAGCAGCTTTGCCAGATCGATGTCCAGCAAAATCACCGGAGCAGAGAGCAGGTCAAAGTTGCCCTTGACGGCCGGATGCAGTTCACCCATTACGCCGACGCAGGTATCACCGGCATAGATCTCAGCGGTCTTGCCGGGATGCAGCCAGCTGCGTTCCCCGACTTTAAAGCTGACTGCCGGAATATGCATGCCCTCGACCATGGCTTCGACAATCCCCTTCATCGAGAAAAAGTCGAGATTGCCCTTGATGTGAGTATCCCAGTTGTCGGAGAATTGCTTCCCGGTGATGGCGGCTGCCAGGTGCTTCGGTTCGTTCGGCCGCAGTTCGCCTTCGACCGGTTCAAAGACCGGACCGATCTCATAAAGCATCAGGCGGTCTGCAAGGCGCACATTCTTTTCAATGATCTCCATCACCTGAACCGGCAGATTTCTCCGCATCACATTGCGATCCGGTGAGATCGGATTGGCAAGGGTCACATAGGATTCTTCCGGTGTCCCGATCAAGCGGGCTTCCCGTTCCGGTGAAGTCAGACGGTATGTGACGATCTCCTGCATACCCAGGGATGTCAGGACGTCTTTGAGCTGGTCTTCCAGCTTCATCGCTTCATCGGTGTATGCCGGAGGCAGTTCATCAGCCATGCGGGAATTCGGGATGTTGTCGTAGCCATACAGGCGGGCGATCTCTTCCATCACGTCAGCACGTCCGATCACACCTTCGCCGATGTCGAGACGATGCGGTGGGCAGGTGACCTTCAGCGTTTCACCTTCCCGGACGCAGACAAATTCCAGGCGAGTCAGCAGTGCGGAAATCTCATCCAAAGAAAGCTGAATGCCGAGACAGCGGGCAACATCATCTGAGGTAATGGCAACGGTCGGATCGATGCGGGGTTGCGCATAGTTATCGACGAAATCAGCAGCGATAGTGCCGCCAGACCACTTTTGGATCAGTGCCAGTCCCATTTTGCAGGCTTCTTCGGCAATTGCCGGATGGATGCCGCGGGAATTGCGGTAGCCTGCTTCGGAATTCAGATGAAGCTTGCCGGTTGCCTTACGGACGTTGATGAAGTTCCATGCCGCGGATTCCAGCAGAATGTTGGAGCTATCGGCTTCGACTTCACTTTCGAGACCGCCCATCACACCGGCGATGGAGAGCGCGCCTGTCTGGTCGGTGACCAGGATCATGTTCTCGTCCAGTTCACGATCCACATTATCCAGCGTAGTGAGGTGTTCTCCCTTCTCAGCACGGCGGGTGATGATGGTCGGAGCCTTGTCCCCGGCGCGTTTCTTGAGTGTATCGAAATCGAAAGCATGCAGCGGCTGACCGAGGTCGAGCATCACATAGTTGGTGGCATCGACAACGGAGTTGATCGGGCGCATACCGGCTTTGTACAGGCGCATGCGGACTTCGAACGGGCTGGGCTGAGCCTTGACGCCTTCCACCAGTCCGACCATGAAGCGCGGATTCAGTTCCGGTTCGGTGATCTCGATGGAGACCTGCCCTTTGACGGAAGGACCTTCAGCCTTGAAATCATATTTCGGTGCCTTCAGCGGCAGGTCCAGCTGTGCGGCGACTTCCCGGGCAACACCGCGAATGCAGGCATTGCGTGCCATGTTCGGCAGGATATCGACCACATAGACAGCATCGCCCATGTAATCCGTAAGCGGCATACCGGTGGGAGCGTCATCCGGCAGGATCAGGATGCCGTCATGCTCTTCGCAAATGCCCAGTTCCTTCGCGGAACAGACCATAGATTTGGTCTCGAATCCGCGTATCTTTGTCTTTTTGATCTTTGTCAGCTCCCAGCCCGGTTTATGGCCGTCATAGACGACAGCGCCTTCGCGGCAGTAACAGACCTTGATCGGTTTCTCCAGCCGTCCCTGTCCGATATATTGACGGATGTTCGGAGCGCCGCAGAGGATGGTGTGTTCACCGGTGCCGTCATCCAGCTGGCAGAGTGTCAGTTTGTCTGCGTCCGGATGCTGATTGACTTCGCGGATCTCTGCGACGACAAATTTGTCGGCAGGCCAGGAAAGCCCCTCGAATTTGAAACCGTGTTTGTCGTTATCCGGTCCCGGGAGACCGATCAGCTGTACCTCGTCCACTTCCAGACCGGCCATGGTCAGCACGCGGGCGATCTGATCGAGCGGGAGGTTCACATCAACATAATCTTTTAACCATGAAAGAGGAATATTCATCAGAACTGCTCCAAGAATCGAATGTCGTTGCCCCAGAAATTGCGGATGTCGTCCACATGATGACGGAGGATGGTGATGCGTTCCGGACCCATGCCCGCGGCCCAGCCGGAAAATTCATTCGGGTCGTAGCCGCCGTTCATCAGTACGGTCGGATGGATCATGCCGCAGCCGAGGATCTCCAGCCAGCCGGAACCCTTGCACATATTGCAGCCTTTCCCGCCGCAGAGGAAGCATTCCACGTCCATTTCCGCACTCGGTTCGGTGAACGGGAAGTAAGACGGGCGGAAGCGGGTGCGGACATTTTCACCGAACATACGCTTGGCGAAATCATCGAGAGTCCCTTTGACGTCGCCGAAGGTGATGTTGTGACCGACCACCAGCAGTTCAATCTGGTTGAACTGGATCTCGTGCCGTGCGCTGATCTGCTCATAGCGGAAGCACATGCCCGGCAGCGCCACACGGATCGGGTTCGGGGCGAACTTGCGCATGGAGTGGATCTGCCCCGGTGAGGTATGGGTTCGCAGTACCACGTTCGGGTCGGTGGTGTAGAAGGTGTCCTGCATATCCCGCGCCGGATGATAGTGAGGGATGTTCAGGAGTTCGAAGTTATATTCGTCAGTTTCCACTTCCGGGGTGCGGAAGGTCTGGAAACCCATGTGTGCCAGGACATCCAGGATCTCGCGCATGTTCTGGTTCGCCGGATGCAGCCGTCCGGGGTTCGGACGGCGTCCGGGGAGTGTGATGTCGATTTTTTCGTTTTCAAGGGAAGCAGCCAGCGCCTTTTCGTGCAGGGCTGCATGGCGGGCTTCCATTGCCTCTTCCAAATGCTGACGGACTTTGTTTGCCGCCTGACCGATTTTCGGACGATCCTCTTTTGAGGCTTCCTTCATCTTGCTGAAGACCTGCTGCACATAAGATGTTTTTCCTAACCGTGCTGTCTTCCATTGGGCCAGACTGCTTTCATCCAGTGCGGCGTCCAGCGCTGCCAGCGATTCGATCTCAAAAACCGCCAGCGCTTCCAATAAATCCATTTCTGCCATATATCTTTACCTTATTTAAAAAAATACCCGTCCCAACTGAGGGACGGAAGTTTCCGCGGTACCACCCTGATTGGCTCATTAGAGCCCGCTCATTGCACCGATAACGCCGGTATGCGTCCCGAACTACAACCTTTGCAGGGTTCCCCCGGGCGGCTCGAGAGCGAACTTCGGCTGCTGCTTTCGTGAAAAGGGTCTCAGTCTCTGCCCTTTTCTCCCTGTCCGCGCGTCACGGCTTACTTTTCTCCGTCATTGCCTTTCGAGATTTGATTATACATCTGAAACAGTTTTACGCGGAAATTCCATGACGAAAAAATTAGGGAATAGGTGACAGGGGAAGGTGTTAGAAAATTTCACATCAAAACTCTGCGCACATGAGGACAGTTCTTGCGTGTCGGCTTCGTGGCATCGCAAGAACCGTCCCCGTGTGCTACTGTTCCCTCATTTCATAGTTCGGGTCTTCATCGATCATGTTGAGCATGATCTCGGCGAATTTCGGGTCAAACTGGGTGCCGCTGCATCTTTCGATTTCCGCCCGGACCGCTTCCTGTGAGAGCGCGTCCCGGTAGCTCCGGCGGCTGGTCATGGCGTCATAGGCATCCGCAACGGCAATGATTCTGGCTTCTTCCGGAATTTCCCTTCCGCTCAGACCGTCCGGGTATCCATAGCCATCGTAACGTTCATGATGCCATCTGGCGCCGGTGTAGAGTGAAGGCATTTCCTCAATATTGCGCAGGATTTTTCCACCGACCGAAGGGTGAGTTTTGATGACGTCATATTCTTCTGCTGTGAGCTTTCCTGCTTTGTTGATCACTGCATCCGGAATGCCGATTTTCCCGATATCATGCAGCAGCGCCATCATATAGATTTCTTCCTGCTGTTTGATCGTGTATCCGGATCTTCTGCCGATCTCACGGGATAAATCGGCAACACGGGTGGAATGACCGTTGGTATAACGGTCCTTTGCATCAATGGTCTCTGCCAGCGTATGGACGACATGGAGAGAAATTTTTTGCATCTCCATTGATTTTCGCTGTACTGCTTCTGCCATGTTGCGCTGGAGTCTGACCAGTTCAATGGCGTGATTGGCACGCAGATATAATATTTCAGGTTGGAACGGTTTGCGGATGAAATCAATTGCTCCAAGAGCCAGACACTGTGATGCCAGCACCGGGTCTCCGTTGTCCATCATCATGATCACCGGCAGTTCCCGGTCCTGGTCGATGCTCATGCGAAGCTGATGCAGCAGGTCGATCCCGTCATATTCCGGCAGGGAGATATCCAACAGGATCAGATCCGGTTTCTGGATCTTTACCAGCTCCAGCAGGACAAGACCGGAGTTTGCTACCGTAACATTCATGTTATGCTTTCCCAGTGTATCTGCAGCCATCCGCAGTACGGATTCATCTTCATCTACAACGATAACACTGGGACGGTCATTTTCTTTGCTTTCCTGATCCTGCTGCTTCTTCAAATGGACCTGCCCGGCTTCGTATGTGATCTCAACCTTTTCACTGTAGGCTGATTCCTTCCATTTTTTCAGCAGCCGGGAAAGAACGCGATCGACGTCAAATTCCTGGATTTCGGGGAGGAGCAGGAACAGCTGATGTTCCCCGCACTCCATCATCACGTCACTGTTCCGCAGGGATGTCTGCATCATTTTGCGAAATTGCATCATGATTTCCGTGTTTTCTGCCGCGCTGATCGGGACGATTGGTTTTACAGTGAACAGGACGCGGTAAGCGCTTGAATGATATCGTCCCATATAGCGGACCATGTAGCGGTAGATACTGCCGAACACTTCATTTCCCATCCACATGGCGTTGGGGGATTCATTCCGTTCTTCAAGAATCGAAGTGATCGTATCCAGGTCCATCACGCGATGGACATCCCAATTGAGGGTATCTCTGTTTGTAAACAGTTTGCAGCCGTGTTTTCCGTTTTGCTTCACAAAATAAAGCGCCTGATCGGCAATATGGAAAAGTTTTTCGTAATTGCTCCCGAATTCGGTGGAAGGGACCGCTCCGATGGAAATGCCCAGCGGGATCGGCTGATGATCGCCCATCAGTTTTTTTGCCTCGGTCACATATTCTTCGTTGATCTTTTGTGTGAATTCGGAAAGTTTCTCTTCGGATGATATCTCAGGGCTAAACAGGATAAATTCATCTCCGCCGATACGGCCAATCTCATCATTTTCAGTGGTGTATTTTCGGAGAATATGGGCAAACATGATGAGAACCCGGTCACCGATGTCATGCCCGAAGATGTCATTGATGGATTTGAATGAATCCAGATCCAGCAGACAGACAAATCCGCTTTCTTCCCGGCAGCGAGCGGAGATTTTTTCTTCTGCGGCTGTTTTGTTCAGTAAGCCGGTTAGCGGGTCGGTTTCCGCGTCCCGTTCGTATTTGAGAATGCGTTTTTGAATATCAAGAATTTTCTGTACGCGGCTGACGAGTACATTGGGATGAAACGGTTTATGGATGAAATCCATGGCGCCGGATTCCAGCCCCCTGGTTTCCAGTGACTGCTGATCTTCTGCGGTCAGGAAAATCACGGGTGCTTCTTTCCCGGGGATCATTCCCCTTTTGAGCAGCCGCAGGGTTTCGAAACCATCCAGATCGGGAATGTTGGTGTCCATCAGGATCAGATCGGGATAACCATTCTCGCGGACGTATTCCAAAAGAGCCCGTCCGCTTTTGAGTGTGGTGACACGCTTTCCGGCCTTGATCAGAATGTTTTCTGCGATTCTGAGACTGCTTATGTCATCGTCGACGATTATGATCCAGTCTGCCATGCTTTATACTCTCCCTGTGCCAAACGAAATTCCCCTGTTATTTCATGGTCTGTTAATTTTACAATAGTTTTTATTCACTGCGTAATTTTCGGAACTGATCTGCCATAAATAATTCATGCTCGACCGCGAAGTTGCCGGTGACGGTGGTGTTTGTGGGAACGTCAGAGGCCGCGACTGCGCCGAGCGTGACCCGGGCGTTTCTTCCTACTTTTACCTCGCTGGAAACGGTGGCATTGGGTCCGATCCAGACATTATCATCAATTTCTGCTGATCCGCAGATACAGGCGGATGCGGCAATGAGATTTCTTTCTCCGATGTGAGAACCGTGCGCAATATGAACGAGACTTTCGATTTTGGTGTCATTCCCGATGCGGGTCTCGTGCCAGGGAAAAAGGGAACGGGAGACATTGCAGTTATACTGGATCTCGACCCGATCACCGATCACAAGCCTGCCCCGGTGTTCCACCCCGAGCATGCCCTCTGATCCCATGCGCATAAATTCCAATCCGCTGCCGCCGAGAACTGTCCCGGAGCGGATGATGCAGTCTTCCCCGATGGTGACAGGACCATAGATGATCACGCCCGCTTCGATGATCGAATTGGCTCCGACGGTGACATCCTGGGCATCAACGATTGCACGGGGATCGACCTGCGCGGAGGGAGCAATGACTGTTGCCTTTTTGACACCGACATAGCGTGGAGCCCATTCCGGTCCGCAGAGTCGGTTGTGCAGGCGGAAGAAGTCAATCCGCAGGTCCGGAACCGTGACGATGCCATGCTGTGTATCGGCTGCTTCAGCTTGTTCACGCAGTTCCGGCGGGATCATTACACAGCTGATGTCCGGGTTTTTCAGCGCCATACGCAGGAATTTTTTGTTTCCGCAAAAAGTGAGCAGCGGGAGGCCTGCTGAGGCCGTGCATAGCCCGAGGGATGCAAAAGCGCCGTCCCGTACCAATGTCCATTCCGGCAGGCAGATTTCAGAAAGTCGTATCAATCCCATAATTCCTCCGCTCTCCCGAAGGTGATGTTGTTTTGGTCTGCCACTTCTTTGATGCGAAGCAGAAAATCCCGGGCGCCGAATCCTTCTCCGTGATTGATAAAAGAAGCCAGTTTTTCAAATTCATGATAATAGGGTTTTGCGCGGTGATAGCGTTCCATGTTTTCCGTGTTCAGGTAAAGGTGGATCGGGTGAAAATTGAAAATGCTCAAGCCGGAACCGGTGTTCAGAATGTGCTGTTCCGGGGACGGGTGATCCGCTTCCAGCGCCCAGGCATCATCCTCATAAAAAAAGGGCAGACGCTTGAGTCCGCTGAAATGCCGGAATGGCTGCAGCGGAATGCCGGAAGAGAACGGGATGAACAGGTTCATGTCCGCGCGGATCCCCATCTTTTTTGCGGCGATGAGGATGGGCGTGGCATCCACCAGTGCATGACAGCGCATGACTTTCGCTTCCGGTACAACAGCCAGCAGTTCTTCCAGCGTTTGCTGATAGCTTTTGTCTGTCTGTCCGTTGATCTGTGGGAGAAAATTTGGATGGATGCCGAGCGTAAAATGCGGATCCTTTCGGAATGTTGTGAGCATCGGTGTATCATGGGTGACAAACATACAGACCGGAATATCCAGCCGGTTCACTAATTCGACTGTGTCGGCTAACACGCCGTCATCTGCCCAATCTATGTCCATTGTGATGTAAACCGTTTTGCCCATAATAAAATAAGAAATAAGAAATAAGAAATAAGAAAAATTTCCTTATTTGCTGATTTTATCTTCTATTCTTATATCCTTCTTTTTTCTCCTTTAGAATTTTTCGGAAACTTCTAAAAAATCGGTTTCTTTCTGTCCAGAAACTATAAAGCCTCATACCCTTGCTGAAGCGTATTATTAAGACTCATTATGCCTCATTTCTCATTTCTAATTCTTCATTTGCAATAAAGGTTTCGTCCAGTCCCCGCATGATATAACCTTCTTTATAGGCAAAGTGCGGTTCGATGGTTTCTCCCAGCAGATATTTGCGGATCATGATGTCCGGTTCGTTATAACCGACCATAGCGCGGAAGGATGAGGTACCGGAGTAGCGCGGGTTGATCTCGAAAACATAACATTTCCCGCCGACAAAACGAAGCTGGATGTTGATGGCGCTGCGGCAGCCGATTTGGGCAGCGATTTCTTCACATTGGGATGTTACCTCCGGAAACCGTCCGATCTGTCCTTGGGAGATGCCGTTGGAGATCACCAGCATTTCACCGGTATAGCGAGATTTGATCTTCAGACGGTTGGAGAGGGCTGTCATGATGTTCTTTTTGACCGCAATGGAGTTGATCAGGTTCCCTTCCATGTCATTCAAAACGCCGACGGTGTATTCGCACTCTGCGTTTCCGACATATTCCTGAACGATGAATTCGGAGTAGATGTGCAGCATCCAGGCGCCGAAGAGGCGCAGTTCTTCGGCATCCTGGGCGATGTAGGCATTGGCAGAACCGCCGCCTCCGATGGAAGGCTTGAGCACCACCGGGAATTTCGTGATCGATCCCAGATCGGCTTCCTCCCGGATCGTGACCGATGCCGGGTGTGCAAAACCGTGTGCGTCCAGCCAGTCCATGGTTTTGGATTTGTCCATACAAGTCTCAATGACTTCCTCCGTGTTCATCGGCAGGAAGATCCCCGCTGCCCGGACTTCATCCTGTACAGCGCTGATTTTCTTCAGTTCCGGTTCGGAGCCGGTGAAGAGTGCCTGTACGCCTTCTTCTTTGCAGACTTGCAGCAGGGTTTCAATGTAGTTCGGGTCGGAGGCCGGCGGCATGATACGCCTTTTGTCCGCCAGAAACAGCCCTTTGGATATATGCGTGATGTCCGCTCCGATCAGATAATAATTCTTATCGGACATCTTCAGGGCTTTCACCAGCTGTTCGCCGTTTCCGCCACCGCCGACGCCCGTCACCATCACACGAATTCGTTCCATGATTATTTCTTTCTCCTGTATAGAAAGTATATCATGAAGACAGCGTGCGGCGCGGGTTTGCTCAACATTTGAAAGGAAAAGTCACGGAATGGATAGAATTGAGTTACAATGAAGGAACAGGAGAGAGGTATGAAAAAAATTCTGAATTGGCTGCTGCCATTTATTTTTATTCTCGTTTTTATTTACGGGCGCATTGTCTGTTACGGTCCGATGAATGATTCTGTCGCGGTTCAGGATACCGAATCCTACTTTTCCACAGCTGAAAAAGCCGCGTTTTCAATCGATTTCTTCCAGCAGTCCCGTTCGATCACATATCCGCTGCTGATATTGACCAGTAATCCGACCCTGGAGCATGAACTGACACAGCTTTCGGAGCCCTATTTCGGCACGGAAGCCCGTCTGGCGGTTCAGCCCGGGACGGAGAACCTTGTCCGCAATCAGACGGTGATCTCCATCATCTGCTGGGTGCTGTGTGCCGTGTTGATCGCATCCTCTCTGAATGGATGGTTCGCGAAGGCTCTCACAGTTTTTCTGGTCCTTGTGTGCGGGTTTGTGCCGCAGGTCGCCGATTGGGACAGTATCCTGAGTACGGAATCGCTCAGCATTTCTCTGTTTGTGCTGATCCTGGGACTGCTGTTCAAGGTGATTCCGGACGGGCGCGAGGACAGCTGGCGTTCATGGCTGGCTGCGGGCGGTCTGGTGATTGTAAGTTTCTTTTGGGTGTTCACGCGGGATACCAATGTCTATTTTATCGTTATCGCAGCGCTCCTGTTGGTTTTCACCGGCATCCTTTTCTGGCTGCGGCGGAAGGGACAGCGTGTTTCTGCATTACTTTCCGGGTTTTTCCTGATCGGGCTGTTTTTCTTTCATCAGGGAACGTTCAGGGAAAGTGAGCGCTGGGTGGTGCCGCTGCTGAACAATATGACGACAAATGTGTTTCCTTACGAAGAACGGGTCGCTTTTTTTGAGGAAAATGGTATGCCCATGGACGAGACCCTGCTGGAAACAACGGGTTCGGCGGAGTATAACGACCTGATGGAAAATGAAAAGTTCATGCACTGGGTGCGCCGTTTCGGACTGAACACTTATCAGAAATTCCTGCTGTCTATGCCGTTGTGGAGTGTACAGCAGGTCTATGAGAATCTGGATTCTTTCTTTGAAGAAAATCGTCAGCCGTTTTTCTATGGTTCAAAGGAACAGCGTCCGCATTGGGCCGAAAAGCCCGGCAATCTGGCGCTGCCGCTTTCGGCTGCAGTGATCGTGATTGATCTTCTGCTCCTGATATTACTGGCTGTCAGGGCTGTCCGGTATGGCGACGGGAACGATGTTCGGGCTTTTTGGACGCTGCTGGTGCTTTTCCTTGGCGGTGGGCTGCTGATGTCGTTGTCTTATCTCGGGGAGGTGCGGTCCATCTGGCGGCATGTGCTGGGCGGGGTGACCGCTCTGCGGCTGATGACCTGGCTGGGGATCTGTGCACTCTATTCGACCTCAGCCGATGGTGAAAAGTAGCTTGACAAGGGAAGGGTTTGGATTATAATTAAATCAGGATGAAGGCCGGACGCCTTCGAAAACATCCGGCCTTACTTTAGCTAATCTTTGACCTTGACGGTCAAAACAATTTCGTAACCGTTAGGGGTTCTGACCTTAACGGTTACTTCTTTTTGTTTTGATTTCCGTTTTTTCGCCATTTCTTAGCCTCCTGATTTCACCTCACTGTCTTGCATCCTTTGCAAGGCAGTGTTTGGTGAGATTTGGTGACAGATATCACCAATCGGAAATACTGTTTTCAGTCTTCCCGGTTGGTGCTGTCTGCCCGGAGTGCTTATTAGCTTATAAATTGTAAAAGATTAAACAGTCTTTTTATATTATACTTTCAAAAAATTATCGATCCAATGCTTCCAGAACGCTTTCATGGACGATGCCGCGAAGGGCGAAAAGCGGCGCCGGGTTGGCGCTGACGCGGTGGATCTCGGCTTTGCCGCTTTGGCTGTCATAAAGGCACCAGGCGGGCTTGCTGCCGCCGCCCTCATCCCGGGGCAGACCGACGGAACCGACGTTGACCATCAGGGTGTGGAAATTCTGACGGATCCAGGGACGGTGGGTGTGTCCGACAAAGACGATATCTTCTCCTGGATTATTGTAGAGAGCCAGTTCACTGTCGGCGTAGCTGTAACCTTTCAGATGGTTCAGCGGGGAACCGTGAACGAAGGTGAGCCGTTTCCCATCCAGTGTTTGATGAACGATTTCCGGCCAGCTTTTGACAAATTCCAGTTCATCACCTGAGATCTCAACCATGGTTTTCCGCAGTTGATAAACCGGTTCATGGTTTTCGGGGATGGGGAACTCTCCCCGCAGCATGGAATCATGATTCCCTTCGATGCAGAGGACGCTGAGCTCCCGCAGTTTTCGGATCACTTCGCAGCCAAAGGGGTAATAGGAGACGGCATCGCCCAGGAACACCAGACGATCGACTTTTTCAGCTTCCGCATCCCGCAGAAAAGCCTCAAAAAAGTGCGTATTGCCGTGAATATCGGAAAAAATTGCAAGTTTCATTTTGGTTGTCGGTTGCTGGTTGCCGGTTACTGTTTGTTGGTTGCCGGTTGTTGGTTACCGGTTGCTGGTTACCGGTTGTTCGTCGGCATTTCCTAAAGCCTGATGTCTAAAGTCTAATGTCTAAAGTCTAAAGTCTATCCCCTATACCCTATTCTCTATTCTCTATTCCCCAAAACCTGTTCCGCTAATTGATTTGCCCAGCGGACGGCAAAGTTCATGCCCCGGTCCCAGGGGTAGATCTGGCTCATGGAAACGAAATACAGACCATCGATTGGGGTTTTCATGGCGGGAATGGCTTTTGAATGGTTGATAAAAGGCACCGGCTGAGCGTAGTCAGCGGCAAATTTGGAAGCACCGATGATCCAATCCTCTGAAAAGTCCGGGTTGATCTTGCGGAAGCCGGGGATGAGTTTCTTCAGTAATTCATCCGCGCTGAGAGAAAAATATTCATGACCCCGCGGCAGATAATCGCCGGCATAGATGATGGTCTCGTTATTATAGCGTTCTTTCGGGACAAAGTTGGTATGTTCCACCAGCGCCAGGAAGGGATAGCCTTCACTTTTTGGCAGGTTGTACCAGTAATATCCCTGGGGTGAGAGCGGCTGTTTGAGTCGAACGCAGAGCACTACCGCTCCAAGATGTTTCAGTTCGGCAAGCTGTGACTTATAGCCTTCCGGCAGCGCATCGCAGAGCCCGAGCATAGACTGCGGGGAGGTAGTGACGATGACTTTATCAAAATCTGACCACTGTTCACCTTCACCGGACAGCCGGAATTTCCCGTAATCAGCCTGCTCTATGGCATTGACCATGGCGCCGAAGCGGATCTTCACGCCCGCATCCTTAAGTTTCGCAGCGAAGATGTCATAAAGATCCTGCATACCGCCGTCAAATGTACCAAGCGATGTGGTCCGTGAGTAGATGCGCGCCCACAACCAGGCCATGTTGACCCGGTCGGCATATTCACTGCCGAATTTCCCGAGCATCATTGGTTCCCACATGGTTTTGTAGGCAAATTCCCCGGCGTATTTCGTCATCCATTCTTTTGCGGTGACTTTTTCCAGGGCCTGCCAGTTTTTGGTGAGTTTCAGATAAACTCCGGCCAGACCGAAGCGGACTTTGTGAATGCCGAAGCCGAGGCCCGGATAGGCGATGGCAGCCGGGATGGTGTCAAAGGGATAAAATTTCCCTTTATGGTACATGACCGTCTTGGGCGTGCGGAATTTCACACGGTCCTTCAATCCCAGTTCTTCGATCAGGCCCAGCAGGTCATGGTCTTTTTGGAACCAGTGATGATAGAAGAACTCGACAGAATCCTGCCAGCCTTCGGCTTTAAAACCCCGGGCGATGCCGCCCGGAGCCTTTTCTTTTTCAAATATTTCGACCGCGGCTCCTGCTTCACGCAGTTTTTTGGCAAGTGTCATGCCGCTGATGCCGCAGCCGATGATACCGATTTTTTCCATGATGATTTAAAAAATGATGATCAGAGCTGCAGCGATAGCGGCAATTGCCAGCGTGAACGGCAGCAGACAGCATCCGGATCTCTTCTTTGCGGTCGGTTTGGAGACCGGAGCCGGAGGAACAACCCGTGAGCTTGCCTGCTGCGGTATCGGATCGATCGGACGCGGGTTGGAAGCAGGTTTGGGTGAAGGGATCTTTCGGCTGATTTCATCCGCCTTGCTTGAGGGACGCACCCGGGTTGGTACTGCAGCGGCGGAACTGCCGGGAATCTTTTTACTGATCCCGTCTGCCTTGCTGGTCGGACGGATCCGTGCAGGTCCTGAGGAGACAGTTTGAGCCGGAGGATTGATCTTATTTACAACCTGGTCAGCTTTGCTGACACGGCTGCGTCCTGTTCTTTCTTTCATCGCCATAAAATTTTCTCCTGTTTTGTTTTCGTCTTAATTTGCGATATAGATGTCCGACGGCAATGTAGGCGCAATATATCCATCCGGTGTCGGGCCGGGTGTCGGTGTCAGCACGCCTTCAATGGCATTGATAGTGATGGTCAGCGGCGAAAAGACGGTAGCCCCGTTTGCGTCTTCAACATGCCAGTTCATCGAATAGGTTCCGGGATACTGCGGCGCAATGCAGGGAAGAGATATTCCGGCTGCACCGCCTGGCCATATTTCTGCTTCGGTGATTTTTTCGGTGATTTGTCCGACCGTGAAGTTTGTCCCGCCGTCAAAAACGAGTTTGAAATTATAAGACCAGTTGGTCGATCCGGTATTTTCCATGTTCCAGGTGACGGTAAAGGCTTCGCCCATGATGAAATTAGAGTTATCTGCCGGTGTCTGGGACTGGAAGCGGCCGTTTGCAGTGGCAATTGCGGTGGGAGCGGCCATCGGGCTGGTCGGGATCTGGATCGGTTCCGGCGTCGGTACAGCTGCCGCAGCTGCTGCGGCAGCGGCGGCTTCTGCTTCAATCGCTTCCTGCGTTTGTTGTGCGATCATTTGTTCGGCTTCCTGTGTTTGCTGACGCTGTCCTTCGATCATTGCCATTACGGCTTCCTGTGTCCCTGCAATACTGACCGCTTCCTGTGTAGCTGCAGCGTTCATGGCTTCGATTTGTTTATTATTATTGGAAACTACAAGCAGCACGATGCCGGCAATCAGGACAAAGATGATCGCGATCACGGCATAAAGCAGACTCTTGTTATTTCGGAAGTTTCCGGCGGCTGCTTTGAGTTTGTCACCGAGGCTTTCATCATCATCGTCGTCGTCATCTTCATTAGGTGCAGCTGTATTGTAGTAAGATGCCGGAGGGTAGTAAGCGGATCCCGGAGCCGACGGGGTAGATATGCCGCGCAGCATCATCGCGGCTTCGCTCATGGAGCTGATGCGCTGGGATGGATTTTTCGCGGTAGCCTGATAAAGGAATTGTTCCGCCTGTTGTGAGATGTTCGGAACGAAATAACGCGGGGATGGCAGCTGGTCCGATATCTGACGGGTCATCGTTTCCATGGGAGACATGGCGCTGAAAGGTTTGCGTCCGGTGATCATCTCATAAAAAATGATACCGAGGGTATAGACATCTGTGCGCTGATCTGCCATCATTCCCTGGCCTTGTTCAGGCGCCAGATACTCCGGAGAACCGATGCCGGCATTTGCTTCAAACTGTCCATATCCTTGTCTGTTCTCACTCAGCCATTGAGCAAGCCCAAAGTCCGTCAGCACAGGATTTTGATTGCTGTCGAGAAGGATGTTGGTCGGTTTCAGATTTCCATGGATCATCCCGTATTGGTGTGCGTATGTCAGTGCGTCAGCAACGGGAATCAGCATATTGGCTGCCTGTTCCACCGGGAGCTTTGTACCTGCATATTGGTTGAAGCTTGTCCCGGAATAAAGGTCCATGGTCCAGGCGGGAACGCCGTTCAGTGTGGTGAAGTCGTAGGTCTTGATGATAGAGGGATTGCTCAGTTTGCCGAGTGCAGCCACCTGTTGGGCATAACGCATGGAAAAGTACTGCAGAAATTCGGGGGGTACAGATTCCTTTCGGAGCATTTTCAGCGCTACATCACGCCGGAAAAAGTTATCTGCTGCGCGGTAGACATCACCGAAATGGCCTTTGCCGATCAGTCCCATGAATTGATAGCGATTATTGAGGTTGAATTGTTCACTCATAATTTGTCCTGTTTTTGTTTTTTGCGGAATGATATTCCTTCTTTCATTCATTTTATTATACTATTGTTTCCGGGCACTTTTGTGTTATACTGAAATTGTTGCTAAGAAATGGAGGATCACAGAATGGATAACCAAACGAGAAGACTCGTAACAAGAAGCGATTTTGACGGTCTGGCATGCGCCATGATGCTGAAAGAACTGAATCTGATCGACGAGATCAAATTTGTCCATCCCAAGGATGTGCAGGATGGCAAGATCGAATTGAGCAAAAATGATATCACCACCAACCTGCCTTATGACCCGCGTGTCTCTATCGCTTTTGACCACCATGAATCTGAAGTGGACCGCCTCAAAGCAGTCGAAACCGGCGGTAAACTGATCATAGATCCGAAGGCAAAGAGCGCCGCACGGGTGGTTTATGACTACTATGGAGGGAAGGAAGCATTCCCGCGTATTTCGGATGATTTGATGGCCGCGGTGGACAAAGGTGACAGTGCCGATTTTTCCATGGATGAGATCCTGAACCCGAAAGGCTGGGTGCTTCTTCACTATCTGATGGATGCGCGGACCGGCCTCGGACGCTTCCATGATTTCCGGATTTCTAATTATGCTCTGATGATGGAGCTGATCGATTATTGCCTGGAACATAACATTGATGAGATCCTTGAACTTCCGGATGTGAAGGAGCGGGTCGATCTTTATTTTGAACAGGCGGACCTTTTCAAAGCTCAGCTGCAGCGGATCGCGAAGGTTTATGACAAGGTCGTTGTCCTTGACCTGCGCAATGAAGAAGTGATCCATGCCGGCAACCGCTTTATGATCTACGCGCTGTATCCAGAAACTGAGATATCGGTCCATGTCGCCTGGGGCTTCCAGAAACAGAACACGGCGGTCATGATCGGAAAATCTATCGTCAACAAGGCTTCTACGGTAGATATCGGTGAGCTCTGCCTGAAATATGGCGGCGGTGGCCATCACAACGCCGGTACCTGCCAGCTTGACAATGACAAGGTGGACCAGCTGCTTCCGGAAATCATCGAGGCGCTCAACGCCGGATAAAACGAGATAAACCATTTCGTTCGAAGCACACGGGGACGGGTTTCCTGCTGCAGCGAAGCCTGCACAGGAGAACCGTCACCGTGTGCGTCTAATAAGGAACAAATTATAAGCACATGAGGACAGTTCCTGCGTGTTGGCCTTGCAACAACGCAGAAACCGTCCCCGTGTGCTTCCTTAAATTTAACTGTCATATAATTAGAAAATAAATTTTATAAATGTGTATAATTGGGATTTGCTTTGAAGCTGGAAGGAGTGAAGACCATGGAAAATTCATTGAAAGTTGTTGGTGCACGCGGAAATAACCTGAAAAACATCACTGTGGAGATCCCCCGGGACAAATTCACCGTGATCACCGGTCTTTCCGGGTCCGGTAAGTCATCCCTTGCCTTTGATACAATTTTTGCCGAAGGTCAGCGCCGCTACGTTGAGTCACTTTCTTCCTATGCCCGACAGTTCCTCGGCCAGATGGACAAACCCGATGTGGACGTGATCGAAGGTCTTTCTCCTGCGGTCTCCATCGACCAGAAAGGTGCTTCCCGCAATCCCCGTTCCACCGTCGGTACGGTGACCGAGATCTACGATTACTTCCGCCTGATGTTCGCGCGCATCGGCATCCCGCATTGCCCTGTCTGCGGCCGTGAGGTGACCCGGCAGTCTGCCGAAGAGATCACCAATACAGTCGCGGCGCTCCCGGATGGGACCCGCATCATGGTGATGGCGCCGATCGTCCGTGCCCGCAAGGGAACCTATCAGGCGGTTCTGGAGGACATCCGCAAAGCCGGGTTTGTCCGGGTACGCATTGATGGGACAGTCTATTCCGTGGATGACGAGATCACCCTGGATCGGTATAAGATCCATACGATCGAGGCGGTAGTGGACCGCATCGTCATCCATCACGATGATGCCGATGAGGAGGAACAGAAAAACCGTCGTACACGGTTGGCTGACTCGATTGAAACAGCGCTGAAAGCCGGTGAAGGCTTTGTGACGGTCACGGATCTTTCCAGTGATCCGCCCAGGGACATGCAGTTCTCCGAGTTCCTGGCCTGCCCGGAACACGGCTACAGTATCCCGGAAATTGAGCCGCGGACGTTCTCTTTCAACACGCCGCACGGGGCCTGCCCATCCTGTCAGGGGCTGGGTGTGAAATTTGAAATTGACCCGGATCTGGTGATCCCGGATGATTCGCTTTCGCTGAATCAGGGCGCTGTCGCGGTGATGGAGTGGCGGCCGGCAGCCAAACCGTCAGAAGGCTATTACTGGCAGCAGTTGATGGCGGTATGTGAAGCATACGGGATCGATCCGGATGCTCCGGTCAGTAAACTCACCAAACAGCAGCTGAATGTGCTGCTTTACGGCACAGGCAAGCAGACGATCAAAATCGAACTGAAGGGCCGCAATGAACGCCGATCCTCATATAATGCTCCGTTTGAGGGTATCATACCGAATTTGCAGCGGCGTTATAATGAGACGAGTTCGGATTACATCAAAAATCAGATATCTCAGTTTATGCGTGAGATCCCCTGCAAAGAATGCGGCGGCAAGCGGCTGCGTCCGGAAGCGCTGGCAGTGACCATCGACGGGAAAAACATTATCGAAGTGACGGATTGGGCGGTTTCGAAAACCCTGGAGTGGATGCATCACCTGGCAGAAGACAGCAGTCTGCTGAGCGCCAAACAGCGGGTGATCGCGGAAAAGGTGTTCAAGGAGATCACTTCGCGGCTGGAATTTCTGGTGAATGTCGGGCTGGATTACCTGACCCTTTCCCGCAGTGCGGTGACGCTTTCAGGCGGTGAGGCACAGCGCATCCGTCTGGCAACACAGATCGGTTCCCAGCTGATGGGCGTTCTTTATGTACTGGACGAGCCATCGATCGGTCTGCATGCCCGGGATAACACCAAACTTCTGCGTACACTGCAGCAGCTGCGGGACCTGGGCAATACCGTGATCGTGGTCGAACATGATGAAGAGACCATTCGGGCAGCGGACTGGATCGTGGATATGGGACCGGGCGCCGGTGTCAACGGCGGTGAAGTGCTGGTCTCCGGTACGGTGCAGGATGTGCTGGATTGTCCCCGTTCGCTGACCGGCGATTACCTGAGTGGAAGGAAATTTGTCCCGGTACCGAAAAAACGCCGCAAACCGGGAAAGGAAAAGCTGGAGATCATCGGGGCGGCACAGAACAATCTGAAGAACATCAATGTGAAGATCCCGCTGGGCATGTTTGTCTGCATCACCGGCGTTTCCGGCTCCGGGAAGTCTTCCCTCATGAATGAGATCCTTTATAAGTCGCTGGCACATACCCTGAACCGGGCCAATACCATTCCCGGAAAGCACAAGGAGATCCGCGGGACGCAGTATCTGGATAAGATCATCAATATCGACCAGTCCCCGATCGGACGCACGCCCCGTTCCAATCCCGGCACCTATACCGGGGTCTTTGACGAGATCCGCAAGCTCTTTGCCGACCTGCCGGAGAGCAAGCTGCGCGGATATACCGCAGGACGTTTTTCCTTCAATGTGCATGGCGGACGCTGTGAAGCCTGTCAGGGCCAGGGACAGCTGAAGATCGAAATGCAGTTTTTGCCGGATGTTTATGTTCCCTGTGAGGTCTGTCACGGCACAGGTTACAACTCCGAGACGCTGCAGGTAAAGTACAAGGGCAAGTCGATTGCCGACGTGTTGGATATGACGGTGGATGACGGGGTGGAGTTCTTCTCCGTGTTTGAATCCATATCATCCAAACTGAAGCTGCTTCAGCAGGTGGGATTGGGCTATCTGAAGATTGGCCAGTCCGGCAACACGCTGTCGGGCGGTGAAGCCCAGCGGGTAAAGCTTTCCAAAGAGCTTTCCAGACGTGCCACCGGCAGGACGCTTTATGTTCTGGATGAACCATCCGTCGGGTTGCACGCGGCGGATGTGCACAAGCTGATTGAGGTGCTTGAGGAGCTGGTGGACCATGGCAATTCCGTGCTGGTGATCGAGCATAATATGGACATTATCAAGGTAGCGGATTATCTGATTGACCTGGGCCCGGAAGGTGGCGACATGGGCGGCAATCTGGTGGCTTGCGGGACACCGGAAGATGTGGCGAAGGTGGAAGGTTCGTATACCGGGCAATATCTGAAAGAGGTACTTTCATCAAATGAATAATGAATAATGAATAATTATTGTGTCGCTTCGCGACATTCAGTAATTTCTCATCTCTCATTTCTCATTCTTCATTTATGAACTGGAACCATTATTGCACTTTATAGTTAAGCATCCGAATTTCATGTTTGTTTGATTAAACCTGAAGTTGCGGTTAAAATAATTATTGAATAGAGTTATTATCGACGAAAATCGTTCGGCGTGAAAGGATAAAACAATGCAGAGAAAAAATTCACCTCAATATGTGATCAACTCTTACCAGAAAAAGAGTAAAGCCGGCCCAGTCATTTTATGGGCGATTGCCGGTATTATCTTTGGAGCCGGAATTGTGCTGCTGGTGCTGTGGTTCACGAACGGCAGCGGCGGTTCCTTCAGCCTTGGCAGTCTTTTTGCCAGCGCGACCCCGACCCCCACGGAAACCTTCACCCCGACACCAACTGTCCCGACTTCAACCCCGACCATGACACCGACAGAAACCGAGACCCCGACGCCGACGCTCACTCCTACGCCGGAAGGTCCACAAATGTATACGGTCGAGGAGGGTGATAACTGCTGGTCGATCGCAGTGGATAAATTCGGTGTAGACTTCGAACTCTTCATGATGATCAACAACATGACGGCCTGCAACATTGGCATCGGCGACCAGGTGGTGATTCCGGCCCGTGACCAGGAAAAACCGACTATGACTCCGATCCCGCTTGATCAGTACACTGTCGGTCAGCAGATCGAATATACGGTCGAAATGAACGACACCTATCCGGGAATTGCGGCAAAATTCAACACAACGCTGGATTCCATGGAACGTCTGAATAACATTGAAGATATCACGGCTTATCCGAGGTTCGGTGACATCCTGACCATTGCGGTCAATCTGGTCACCCCGACCCCGAGTCCGGTCCCGACTTATACAGCCGTCCCGGATGAAGGATAATTGAAACCACAAAAGCGGGCCCGCCAGGCGGACCCGCTTTTGTGGTTTAAAGGGTATAGGGCATAGGGGAAAAGATAAAGAGCGGAAGGATTTCCGCTCTTTATCTGTATGTAAATCTTTCTTTCAGAAATTAATCAACCACGATCGTTGCGTCAACAACGTAGAAGTTTTCGTCGTTTTCATTGCCAAGGACGACAGACATACTGTAGGTGCCGGGTGCGCCGGGAGCAACTGCGTCAATAGAGCAGGCGCCGACAGTGTTCGGAGCTACTGCCTGGTTCAGATACCAGCGGTTTTTCCCGGGCTTGGTGAAGTTGGTGCCGGAGAAGAAGCGCAGGCTGTAGTCCGTGGTCCAGGTGGTGGTCCCGGTGTTGAGCAGGTACCAGGTAATGTCAAAAATCTGTCCGCGGCTGACATGAGTGCCATCCAGCGGTGTCTGGGAATCATAAGATGCCCTGTCCCCCGCCTGGACGACCGGAGTGGCGGTTGGTGCGATGGGCAGCTGGATTGCTGATGTCTCGGGCGCTGCCGCAGTCGGCAGGCAGACACTGAGCTGACCGGTCTGGATGTGAATGTTTTGTCCGAAGATGATCGATGAGTCACGGATGGTCTGGGCGGATGTGTCGACACCGCGTTTCTGAATTTCACCGACGACTGCGTCATAAACACTCAGCAGCTGCTGGTTGGAAAGACCGGACATTTCATCGATTGGCGTGGGCTGAATCGTTTGCCCCATAACCGGAATGACAAAAATAAAGCATGCGATCAAAACAAACAATATTTTTTTCATTGAATAATTCTCCTTGTCCTTTTTGTTATAAATGATTTGTAACTGTTCAGAACCTGGCGACGCATCACGAGATACAGCCCTGCTGTGCGGGCTTCGCCGCAGCATCAGAGCAGTCTCCGTGTGCTCCGTACTGAGCAGGTACAATGATTTTATCATAAGTTTCTGTTTGTTCAAACAGAGCGCTTCATCTTCAAACGTTTTTTCTTTCAGGATTGTTTCCTTGTATCGAAGCACAATGAGACTGTCTTTTTGTTGCTGTGAAGCCAGCACAAAAAGACTGTATCAGTGATGCGCTCTGCGTGCTGAATTCAGTGCTTACTCCTCACCTTTTTCAAGGTTTTTCCTGACTGCGGCGATATTGCGCTGCAGGCCTTTGATTTTGGTTCGCAGCACCGGAGAATCGTGAAATTTGGCCTTAAATTCCTCAGCTGTCAGGTTCTCATCCGATTCTTCCGGAATGGCTGAAGCGTGTGGCAGGGGAGAAGCGGATGGGGTGCGGTGATTCCATGGACAGGCACGCAGACATTCGTCACAACCGAACAGGTGCGTCCCGACAAGAGCAGCCTGCTCCGGGCTGAAATCTCCTTTATGTTCAATGGTCAGGTAAGCGGCGCAGCGGTCAGCCTGAATCGTTCGAGTTACCGGATCAATGCATTGATTCGGGCAGTCCTCGACGCAGTGGGTGCAACTGCCGCATCCGTCCAGTGCGTATGGCTCGTCCGGTTCGATCGGCAGACTCAGCAGAATCTCGCACAGAAAAAAGGCGGAACCGTATTTCCGGTTGATGAGCATGGAACTTTTTCCGACCCAGCCAAGTCCGGCGCGGACAGCAAGACTTCGTTCGAGAATTGGCGCAGAATCTATGCAGATACGGTAGGAAAAATCAGGTGTCAGGAGCGGCAGCTGATGTCCATCTTCTTTTGTAAGCTCTGAAAGATATGACCGGATTTTTTTAACCAGGTCATCTGCCATCGGTAAGATCGTATCGTGATAATCCTTATAATGCGCATAGGAAGCGACCGAAAAAGCAGATTCTTGGGGAAAGAGCGCCATTGGTACAGCCAATACACAAATCGACTGCGCGTCGGGGAGTAGTAATCGGGGGTCTGCCCGTTTAGCGAGTGTATCCTCCCGTTTCAGATAAGCCATGGTTCCAAGTGATCCTTCCCTGATCCATTGCAGGTACCGGGAAAAATCATCGGGCGGGTCGGCAGTAGTGAAACCGCATAAACAAAAGCCGAGCCTTTCGGCTTCGGCTTTTATGACTTCTTTGATTTCAGACATTATTCGGCTGAACGGATCATTGGTAGTCGCGCCAGTCATCGACCTGCCAGCCGACCCAGATGTTATCAAGGATCACGGTACCGTTGTTATCGACCAGTTCCCAGTATGAGTTATAGATACCCGGTTCCATGGCACATTCAAAGCTGCGGGAGAATGTGATGGTTTCACCGCGTTCCACATTATAAGGCAGCATGTAAAGGTCTCCTTCCAGAGCGCCCTGCCCTTTGTAATAGCGGAAATAGAATTGTTTGTCCCACGGGAGCGGGCCGGTGTTCCTGACTGTCCAGGTAACGGTGAACTGGACATCATGAGCATAGTGCATATAATTTTTGTCCTGTTTGACCAGCGTAGCCTGGTAGGAATAGTAGGTGGGGGTCGGTTTCCAGGTACCCCAGACGAAACCGGAGCTGACAAGCGGAGACGGTGTGCTCTGATTTTTGACGATAATTTCAATGCCGTCAGATTCAAGCGTCTGCTGGATCTCGGCAATTACCGTGGATGCAACTTCCGTGCGGACCATGTTGATCAGATCCTGCGTGTTGTCTGCAAATACGGCAGTAAAACTGAACAGGATCGCAATCAACAGTGTGCAAATCAAAACAGATTTTTTCATTTTTCCTCCAATCAGTCGACCACGATGGTCAGGTCAACAATGAAAAAGTTTTCGTCATTCTCATTTCCGAGAACGACAGACATTGTGTATGTTCCCGGGTTTTCCGGTGCGATGGCATCTACCGTACAGGTACCGACGGTGTTCGGAGCAACAGGCTGAACCAGATTCCAGCGGCCTTTCCCGGGCTTCGTGAAGTTTGTCCCCGTGAAGTAGCGGAGAGAATAGTCTGTGGTCCAGGTTGTGGTTCCGGTATTGAGCAGGTACCACGAAATATCAAATTCGGAACCTCGTTCGACGTGAGTGTTGTCCAGCGGGGATTGGGATTCATAGGATGCTTTATCGCCTGCGAGCGGAGGGGTCGTGGCGGTAGGCTGGGTGATGACCGGGAGTGCGGCACTCTCGGGAGGTAGTGCCGGCAATGTGTTGTCTGTTCCTGTACCTGATGCCGGGTCATTACCGGGATTGATGATCAATCCGCTTTCCACCGGCGTAGTGGGCAGAACGGCAATTGTTTCCGGTGTATCTGTCGGCAGTGATACAGGGGTATAAGTCGGTTCCGGTGTGTCGGTCGGAATGGAAAGAGCTGTGGCAGTGGCATCCGCTTCAATGGTTTCAACTGCGTGGGTTGCGAATTCATTCATGTCCAATGTGGGCTCCGGTGTGGCGGCTGTGCCGCAGGCGGAAAGTATGCTGACAATGATGAATGCTGCGGTGAGGCGAAGCGCGGTTGTTCGGTTTAGCATTTTCATATTAGTCTGTAACCTTTCGTTGGCTCTAATTTTTCATTCTTGTTACTATTTTACCAAAGGTTTTTCCGTTTAGCCCCAATTCAACTTAAAAAGTTGTCAGCAGTGCTTATGGAAACCTCTAAAAATATCGATTTCTTTCTGTCTCGTGAAGATTCAGAGAATTTATTCTCTGAATCTTCGCGGGAGGGCGAAGCTCCTGCTTCGTTTATGAATCAGGCGAAGCCTGTACCTTTCGAAGCAGGTAAGGGCTGCCGCCCCCATACCCCCGCCCGGTAGTTTTTAGAGGTGACCTTATCTGTTTGCTTTCGTGAATAAAACGTTTATTAGCCGCTGCAGGTTCCCGCCGATCCAGTTTAGCTATGAATAATGATATAATTTACAGGCGGTTATAATGGGTTTTATGCGGAAGATGATGTATTTTCTTGTGTCTGTTCTGTTCCTTCTGATCGGCAGTGCTGTTTGGGCTGAGGATTCCTATCGGCATTATGCCCTTGCCTGTCCTTTTCAGACGGTGACGGATGAGATCAGCCTCGAAACAATGAAAAACCTGATCTTATCAGAGCAAGCCCCGCAGGGTGAGATACGGAATATTTACCTTTCCTCTCAAACAGCCGCTGATCTTGAGTCCTTAATTGGAGAGGTCCCGGAAGCCATACTTACGGAAAATGTGGCAGAGCGGATCACAAAAAATACGGAAGGTGTTGATTGTGCACTGATCCTGCTTAATGAAGCGGATCCGACAATGAAGTTGATCCGCCTGGAACATACCTTTTTCCCCTGGGATGATGTTTATGACCCGGCAGCGGATCCTTTGGCTGTCCCGTCTGATGAGCCGAATTTTGACCGTGACCGGGTGACGACCATCCTCCTGACCGGAACGACAGCTTTTGCCCGTACAGTGGCTTATAAAATGTCGGTGAAAGGTGTGACATATCCCGCTGAGCTGATCAAATCTGTGTTTGAGTCCAGTGATATCACGCACATCTCCAATGAATCCAGCTTTTGGTCCCAGTGCCCTGTGCCCCGCAGAGAGGATGTTTCGATCCAGTTTTGTTCCGGTCCGGAAGCAGTGGAAATTTTGGATTACCTGGGCGTAGCTGTGGTTGAACTGACCGGCAATCACCTGAGGGATTATGACTGGATGCCGTTTGCTGAAACGCTGGATCTGCTGGATAATAAGGGGTATGCCAGCTATGGCGCGGGACGGGACATCACTTCCGCTGCGGAGCCGCTGTTCCTGGAACACAACGGGAACCGCTTTGTCTTTCTCGGATGCAACTGTGCCGGTCCCGATCATGTTTATGCGACAGAGACGCTGCCCGGAGTTCTTCCCTGCGATTTTGATTGGATGGAGAAGCAGGTTCGGGAGTATTCGGCTGAAGGTTGGCAGGTGATCGTGACACTGCAGTATTATGAGATCTATTCGCACACGCCTTCTGACATTCAAAAGCGGGATTTTCAGCGTCTGAGCGATGCGGGCGCGGTGATCGTTTCCGGTTCGCAGGCCCATCTGCCGCAGATCATGCTTCCCCTCCCGGATCGGTTTGTTCATTACGGACTCGGAAACCTTTTCTTTGACCAGATGGATGTGCCGGTCAAGGGGACAAGACAGGAATTTCTTGACCGCTATATTTTTTATGACGGCAGGCTTCTCAGCGTCCAGTTGATAACGGCTTATCTGACGGATTATTGCCGTCCCCGTCTGATGACCGACAGTGAGAGGTCTTCATTTTTGGAGGAGATCTTTTCTCTTATGCCTGATTCATGACAGATCTTGCGGTACATGGAAAAGAAACGATGTGGAGTATAATAATCCTGAAATGTCTATATCAAAACGGAGCACACGGAGACTGCTCTTGTGCTGCCGCGTAGCCGGCACGCAAGGGCTGTATCCTGTGATGCGTCACCGGATTCTGAAGTTACCTGCAAATATATTTTGGCGGTAAAGGAGCGATTGAATGAAACAGCTTTTTCAAAACATGAAAAACGGCGAAACCAGCATCAAGGACCTGCCGATCCCTCATCCGGGAAAAGGCTGCGCCCTGGTGCAGACAGCATTTTCTCTGGTTTCCGCCGGTACCGAAAAAACACTGGTTGAATTTTCTGAGAAAAACATCGCCGCCAAAGCTGTTTCCCGCCCGGACCTGGTCAAACAGGTACTGAACAAGGCGAAGCGGGAAGGGATCCTGAGCAGCGTGCAGGCGGCATTCAACCGTCTGGACCAACCGATGTTCCCCGGCTATTCGTCAGCCGGGACGATCGTTGCCCTGGGGGAAGGACTGCAGGGGTTCAAAATCGGTGACCGGGTCGCCTGTGGTGGCGGAAACCATGCGGTCCATGCCGAATATGAAGTGGTTCCACGCAATCTGCTGGTAAAAATCCCGGACACAGTGAGTTTTGAGGAGGCTGCCTTTGCCACTCTCGGTTCTGTCGCGATCCATGGGTTTCGTCTGGCCTCTCCACAGCTGAACGATACCGTGCTGGTGATTGGACTGGGGCTGCTGGGCCTGATGGAAGTCCAGATCGCTAAAGCTGCCGGCTGCCGGGTGATGGGAATGGATATTTCCAAACCACGGATCAAACAAGCCCGTGATTTCGGCGTGGAAGCCTGGGCCCGGAGCGAAATCGAAGACCGGGTTCCACAGTTTACGAAAGGCCGGGGCTTCGACCATGTCCTGATATGTGCGGGAAGTAAAGATAACGACTCCATTGAACTGGCGGGAAAGCTTTGCCGGGACCGCGGGAAGGTGATCGCGATCGGCGCGGTCGGCCTGGAAATTCCGCGGAAAATCTATTATGAAAAAGAACTGAGTGTGATGGTTTCCCGTTCCTACGGACCGGGGCGATATGACGCTGACTATGAGGAACGCGGTCAGGATTACCCTATCGGCTACGTCCGCTGGACAGAAGGCCGCAACATGGAAAGCTTTGTAGACCTGATTGCTGACGGAAAGATCGATGTGCGTTCGCTGATTACGCACCGGATCCCGATCGAAAAAGGTGAGGAGGCATACAGCCTGATCACCGGAAAAAAGAATGAGCCTTTTCTGGGCGTCTTGCTGGAATATCCGCAAAAGACTGAGATGCCTGAAAATCAGGCAGTCTCTATTGACCGTGTCCAGCTTCACAGTGCCCCGGAAGGAGTAAAACCAAACATCGGTGTGCTGGGCGCGGGAAATTATGCCAACGCTACATTTTTGCCGGTGATGAAAGACAGTGTCAACCGCTGTGTGCTGAAGTCCATCGCTTCCGGTTCCGGCGGTAAAGCCCGTCACAGTGCGGAAAAATTCGGGTTTGAGAAGGTTGAACCGGATGGTAATGCCATCCTGACGGATCCTGAAATTGCGGATGTAGTGCTGCTGACACCGCACAGTCTGCATGCGGCCCAAACCATTACCGCCCTGGAAAACGGGAAAAATGTGTACTGTGAAAAACCGGCAGCCCTGTCGCTGCTTTCCCTGGCACAGGTCCGTCAATGCGTTTTGGCTCATCCTGATCAGCTTTACATGGTTGGCTACAATCGCCGTTTTGCTCCGCTGGCGCTTGAGCTTAAACAAGCCTTTTCTGATTGTGCTGAGCCATTTTCGATGAATTATACGGTCAATGCCGGGTATATTCCACCGACGCACTGGACGCAGGATCCGGAGGTGGGCGGCGGACGGATCCTCGGAGAGGGCTGTCACTTCGTTGATTTCATGATCTGGCTGTGCGGTTCGCTGCCGGAGCGGGTAAACGCGTTTTCCCTGCCGGACAGCGGGAAATATAATGAAGACAACGTCAGCATTCAGCTGCGTTTTGCGAACGGCTCAGTTGGCGCCATTAATTATCTTGCCAACGGTGACAAGGCTTATGCCAAAGAGCGGGTCGAAGTTTTTGGGGGTGGTCGAATCGGCATCCTGAATGATTTCCGCAGTCTGGACATCTGGAAAGACGGTGACCACAGACAGGAACGGTCAGCCCTCCGGCAGGACAAGGGGCATGCGGGGTCATGGAATTCATTTCTGGCAGCTGCCCATTCCGGCATCAAAGCACCGATCGGTTATGATGAAATTTTTGGCGGAATGCTGGCCTGCTTCTGTGCAATTGAATCTATACGCCAGCAGGACCTGATCCTGGTTCCCTCACCTGCCTCATTGGATGAGCTTGTCGCCGGGGAAAAATCCGAATGACCCGTGTCTCTTTTGTACTGCAGTCGATTCGTGATCTGGGGCTGAAGCCGGTGGCCCAAAATGCCTGTTATCAGATCTTACTGAAAAGTGGGATCTATCGCTCCATGATGCCGCACCGGCCGCTGAAAAATGAGGTGATGCACGGTGATTTCACACCGCTTCC
This sequence comes from Flexilinea sp., assembly GCA_017432685.1. GTDB lineage: Bacteria > Chloroflexota > Anaerolineae > Anaerolineales > Anaerolineaceae > Flexilinea. The sequence continues at coordinate 32,625 of JAFRIR010000147.1, forward strand.
GCTGCCGGAAGAAAGCATCTTGAAACCATTTCTGGCAGCTGATTCTCTGCATATTTTCGATGAGAAGAATATCCTGAGCAAAGGAGAATACCGGCCTTTTTGGGGAAAGGAGACAGTCCCGCTGAACCTGAACCCGGTCAACGGAAGCCGTCACTGGACCAGCGACCATAAGATCCCTGTTCCTGATTTAAAACTGGTTTGGGAGGATGCACGGTTTTGCTGGGTGGATCACCTGCTTCGCAGTGAGCTCCTTTCCCACAGCGGCCTTTCCGAAGCCTGTTTTTGGGACAAATTGAATGAATTCAACCAAAAAAATCCTGTAAATCTTGGTGAAAACTGGGAATCCGCACAGGAAGTCGGTCTGAGGCTCATTAATATCGCTTTTGCGGCCGGAATCTTTCTGCAGCTGCCGAAGGGCGACAACATTTACCTGACATCCGCCAAACATCATGACCTGATCGTGGAACGCTCTGATTTGGTTGCGAAAATGATCCAGGTCCATGCCAAACGCATCCTGAAAACAATGATTTATGCGAAGTCTCAGCGCAACAATCACCTGTTGAGTGAAGCGGCTGCTCTGATGACGGCCGCGGTGGTTTTGCCTGGAGCGCGTGATGCAGGAAAATGGTGGCGCGTTGGGAAAAAGAATTTTTTCAGCGGGCTGGATGATCAGATCGCTGATAATGGTTGTTATATACAGCACAGTACGAATTATCATCGGCTGATGCTTCAGCTTGCGGTCTGGGTGGACCAGCTGCTGCGGATCAAAGGCGCAGATTGGCCGAGAAAGCTGCTGCCGAAGCTGCGCAGCAGCGTCCGTTATCTTTATGCCTTTTGTGATCCGAAGAGCGGAAAGTGCTCCAACATCGGACATAATGACGGCAGCCTGTTGTTTTGTTTCGGAACTGATTTTGCAGATTATAGCCCGACATTACAGGCCGCCGGTCAGATTTTTCTGGGAAAAAAGTTGTTCGAGAGCGGCCCCCGGGATGAACTGAGCGCCTGGCTGAACGTCCAGCGCAGCTATTTGTCACCCGCTGACCTGGAGGTTGATAAGAATTATTCCGGTCCGCTTTCTGTGGGAAATGAGCAAAGCCGTGTGCTGATGCTTGCGGAGCCTTTCTTTGGGCGTCCGGCTCATGATGATCGGCTGCATCTTGATGTTTGGATCAACGGTGTTAATGAACTGTTTGACCCGGGGACTTACCGGTATTCCGGTGTTGAAGATTGGGACAACCGCCTGAAGTATGCCCCGATGCACAACGTGATGACCGTTGATCACGTGGAACCGATGACCGATGCCGGTAAATTCCGCTGGCTGGACCTGGATGAGGTGAAGGTACTTTCCCGCAATGAGGCTTATATCAGTGCGGAGCACAGCGCTTTTCAGAAGCTGAAGCTGAAGCATCGCCGGACCGTTCGCCCGATTGAAAACGGGTTTTCCGTTGCCGATGATGTGATTCCGCTTGTTGATGAAGGGGATAGAGATCATTCGTATCGTTTCCATTGGCTGCTGCCGAACCAGTCTTTTAAATATAAAAAGGGCGTGCTGATATTGGACCGGATCCGTATGGGATTCAGCAGTGACACGGATTTTAACCTCCGCATTGTCCGGGCAGGTTTCAGCATTTTCAACAGCGGTGATCTGGAAGGAGAAAGTTTTCGGGAAGATGCCTGGTGCGGTTGGTATTCTCCGACATATAATGAAAAAATTCCCGCTCTGTCGATCATCGTCACCTGTCGGGGAAAGGCGCCCTTTCATTTTGATACGCTGATTACGAGGTTATAGGTGTTTCAGGTGACAGGTTTCAGGTGTCAGATTTAGAACGAAGCACACAGAGACTGCTCTTGCGCTGCCGCGTAGCCGGCACGAAAGGGCTGTATCCTGTGTTGCGCTGTCGAACACTGAATTAGGTTTTTACGTGAGTTGACGATTGGAATTTTATGCACATTTTGTTGATCCATCAGGCGTTTGTCACCACCGGAGAAGCCGGAGGCACTCGGCACATTGAATTCGCAAAACGTCTGGCTGTCAATGGTCACAGGGTGACCATTATTACCAGCCCGGTCAGTTACCTGAGCGGTGAGCAGAAAAGTGATGTCAGCGGTCATTTTCTTTGGAAAAAAGAGCAGTGGGCGGAAAATATTGAGATCCGCTACTGCTGGACAAGTTCCGGCATGCACAAAGGGTTTGTTCCCCGCGTGATCGCCTTTTTCTCATTCATGTTTTCTTCGTTTTTCTGCGCGCTGAATGTGAAAAATGTTGACGTGGTCTGGGGTACTTCTCCGAACCTCTTCCAGGGCTGGACTGCCTGGCTTTCCGCACGCTGCAAACGGGTAAAGTTTTTGCTGGAGATCCGCGATCTGTGGCCGGAGTTTGCCATTGCCATGGGCGCCCTCACGAACCGGACACTGATCCGCATGTCCCGCTGGCTGGAAAAGTTCCTTTATGTTCATGCGGACCGCATTATTGTCAATTCGCCGGGCTTTATTCCTTATATTCGGGATATCTGCGGCAAAACCCCCGATCTTGTCCCGAATGGGGCTGATGAGACGATGTTTGAACGAGGAAACGGAGATGCGTTCCGGGAGAAATACGGGCTGAAGGATGACTTTGTTGTCATGTACAGCGGCGCTCACGGTCCGGCCAATGATCTGGAGACGGCGCTGAAAGCTGCGGAGCTGCTGCGTGACCGGGAAAGGCTCCGCTTTGTATTTGTGGGATCCGGGAAGGATAAGCCGCGTCTGGAGGATCTGGCGGCGGAAAAGGGCCTGAGCAATGTTCTGTTTGTTCCCGCGGTACCGAAAGATGAGATCCCTGCGGTGATGGCGGCAGAAAACGCGGGTCTGGCAATTTTGAAAAAACTGGACATGTTCAAGACCACTTATCCGAACAAGGTTTTCGATATTATGGCTTGCGGTGATCCGGTGATCTGCCAGATCGACGGCGTGATCCGTGAGGTGGTGGAAGAAAATCACGCCGGGATCTTCGTCGAACCGGGTGATCCGCAGGCGCTGGCTCAGGCAGTCCTCCGTCTGGCAAGTGATCCGGGTGGCTGCCGGGAAATGGGTGAAAACGGGCGGAAAGCGATTCGTGAGAAGTTTGACCGTGATGCCGCTGCGCGGAAACTGGAAACGATCTTTGAGCAGTTAGTTGACGGGAGTAAATGATTAAGAATTAAGAGTTAAGAATTAAGAGTTAAGAGAACCCTCTAAAAACTCATGAGCGGGGGTATGGGGGCGGCAGCCCCCGGAAACCTCCTGAGGAGATTCAGAGAATTTATTCTCTGAATCTCCTCAGGACAGAGAAAAATTGATGTTTTGAGAGGTTTCCTTAAGAATTATGAGTTAAGAATTAAGAGTTAAAGGAGTGACGGAAGGTCAGGCCCATTGAACCCGGTACCTGAAACCTGATACCTAACCTCTAATGTCTAAAGTCTAAAGTCTAACGTCTAACGTCTAATGTCTAATGTCTAATGTCTAATGTCTAACGTCTGGCCGAATGATAGGTGAGGAGAGAGAAATGTTTGATTACGAGAGAGCGATAACACGTACGCCCTGTGACAGATTTACGGAAGGGCTGACTCATGGTCTGCTGGGGAAGCCGGATGTGAAGCTGGCTCAGCGCCAGCATGAACGCTATGTGGCTGCCCTGCGCAGCTGCGGGATCGAGGTGATCGTGCTGCCGCCGGAAAACGAATTCCCGGATTCATGCTTTACGGAGGATGAAGTGATCGTCACGGACCGCGTGGCGGTGATCCCTTCCTTCTGCCGACCGCTGCGTCAGGGGGAAGAGAACCTGATGCGTCCGGTCATCGAAGCCTATTACGGAGATCGGATCGAAACGATCCAAAAACCCGGCACGCTGGAAGGCGGCGACATTTGCCGTGACGGAAATCACTTCTTTGTCGGCATTTCCTCTCGCACCAATGAAGAAGGCGCCCGCCAGTTTGCCGAAATCGTGGGACGTTACGGGTTTACCTGTGATTTCTGTGATATCCGAGGAATCAAAATCCTGCACCTTTCCACCGGGATGAGCTATATCGGCGATAACACGGTCATCTGCTGCCCGGCTTTCCGAAATCTGCCGGCTTACCGGGGATATCGGGTAATCGTTACCGACGAAGCGGAAGCCTATGCCGCCAATTGTGTCCGCATCAAAGATACGGTCATCATGCCGGAAGGGTTCCCCAACACGGAAAAACAGCTGCGCGAAGCAGGTTTTAACATCCTGACCACACCCATGAGTGAGATCGAAAAACAGGATGGCGGTCTCAGCTGCCTCTCGGTCCGTATGCCGAAAAGAATTTGAAAAGAATTGCTGAAATCCGGAAAATTTTGTTGAAATCAGTATGGATTTCTGATACAATTTATGAAAAAGTTTTAGCATTTTACAGGGAGTGTGAATCCTGGACAGTATGCTGATACAAGTATGATGAACAGGAGGTTGAGCAATGGCGGAGAAGAATCAGACATACGCGGAAATAATTGCGGAACGAGATGCATATAAGCACGAATTGGATGTTATGAAGCAGGATCGCGTGAACCGTCAGGCAAAGAATTCCGTGTTCCTTAACCTGTTCATGCGCAAAGAGTATCAACTCCAGCTTTACAAAGAACTGTTTCCACAGGATACTACCATCACAGAAAATGATCTGGAAATGATCACGATGGACAATGTGCTTACGATCCATCCTTATAATGACCTGGGTCTGTTGGCGAGAGGAAGGCTCATCGTGTTGGCAGAAGCACAATCCACATGGAGCGTGAATATCATTTTCCGTTTGGCAGATTATTACTTCGATTCTGCTATGAGCTATCTGAAGATCAGAAAGGCCGACCTTCATAGCTCGGTAAAAGTGGATGTACCGGACGTTGAAGCCTTTGTGATTTACACTGGTAAGAAGAAGGTCGAAAAGGATGTTCTTTCCCTGAATCAGGAATTCTTCGGTGGTGATACAAACAAGCCGGAGTTTAAAGCCAGAATTATTCATGGAGAATACAAGGGTGGTATCATCGAGGAATACATGGGCTTCTGCCGCATTTGGGATGAAAACGTGCTCAAGGCAAATACGCCGGAAGAAAAGCAGCAGGCCGTGACTTTGACGATTGATTTGTGTATTCAAAAAGGTTATCTTGTCAGGTATTTGGAAGGACACAGACCAGAGGTGGAGAAGATTATGATGACAATGTTCAGTCCCGAATATGTTAAAATGACGTCTGAGAGGACAGCGAAGATAAAAGAGGATATCAGCGCGTACAGATTCATCAATGTTCCCGAAGCGCAGATAAAGGATGCTATCATCCGCCGTTACGACCTCACACCGACCTATGCCCAGAACTTCCTGGACGATGATTCTGACCCGGAAGATTCCAGACCGTGGGCACTGTAAGTATGAAACGCAGTCCAAAACTCACCAGGAGAAATTAACACAAAAGCGCTTGCCAGCCTTACGAAATATTTTTTCACAACACAGATGGATGCCCGAGCCTTGCGAGAAATAATTCGAGACGCAGATTATGTGCCAAAGCGGGTGTAGAGTTATCCGAGGTAAGTTATCCTGTGAACTTTGTACTTCCTGACAGGAAAAGGAGTGTGGTTCGTATAGAAAAAAGTGAGTTGTCCGTTATTTCAAAGGCGAAGGAGCTGAACCTGGAATTCAACCGGAAGACGCAGATCTTCCCGATTTCGGAAGGCGTGGATTTTCTGGGGTTCCGGTTCTATCTGACCGGCACCGGAAAGGTGATCCGGAGGCTGCGTACCTCCAATAAGAGGCGCTGGAAACGAAGGCTGAAGAAGTACAAAGAGGAATACCGCATCGGGAAGAGGAGCAGTGAAGAGATCCGGCGGAGCATTGCAAGCTACAACGGACATCTGAGCCATGGTCATACCTGGAAGCTCCGAAAGAAGGTGATGGGGTCGTTTGTGCTGACCCATGCGCCTAAAGAATCAACCGTGAATAAGGACATAAATTCATGACTTTTTAGAGATTTCCGCTATAATAATGTTTGTTACAGAGATCCGTAAGGGCTTCTGTACAACAGGGACAGGGTTGCAAGGTGGCTCCGTTCGCCCGGCAACAACGATAACAAAGCGGCGTTCGTGAACGGTAAAAACGGCAACGTCAACAACAATGGTAACAATGTCAAAAATGCGTTTGGAGTGCGCCCCGCTTTAAAACTCAATCTGTCATCTGTAATCTTCTCATCTGATTCCCAAACTTTTTCATTACCTAAACCGGTGACAAGCATCACCCTCAGTCCGGCCACCGCCACCCTGACCGTGGGCGGCGAGCCTGTCAAGCTGACGGCGATCGTCACACCTTCTGACGCCACGGACGGGACGGTAAAGTGGAGCGTTACCGGAGCTGCCGTGAAGCTTTATTCCGATGCAAATTGCACGACTGAGATCGGCACGGACGCCACCGAGACCCTGACCGTCTATGCCAAGGGCATCTCGGCGGGCAGCGCAACCGTTACCGCGACCAGCAATGCGGACGCGACCAAGAGCGCGAGCTGCGCCGTGACGGTGAACAAGGGCACCCCCATCGCGAATGCTCCTACGGGCTTAACTGCAACCTACGGTCAGACTCTCGCAAACGTGACGCTGACCAATCCCACCGGCAACACGGCGGGAACATGGGCGTGGGTGGATAGCGCCACCAGCGTCGGCACTGTGGGCGATCATACCTTCAAGGCGAATTTTACGCCTATGGACACAACGAACTACAACAGCAAATCCAATGTGGACGTAACCGTGACCATCGCTCCCAAACCGGCACAGCAATATACTGTCACCGTGAACAACGGCAGCGGAGACGGCAGCTATATCGAGGGCGCGGAAGTGGCCATCAAAGCCAATGATCCCGCGGAGGGAATGGTATTTGACAAATGGACAAGTGACGACGGAATAGCGTTCGCAAATGCAAACACGGCTCAGACAAGCTTTGAAATGCCGGCAAAGAATGTAACGGTGACTGCTGTTTATAAAGATAAAGAAAAAGAAGAATCGATGGAATGGCCGGTGGAGATCACAAATGTTCAGGGGAGCGGAGCCAAAGGCGTCCCAGATGATGTGAAGGAGCAGACCATCAGGCTGACGATACAGGTGAGTAAGGATGGTGAACTGAAAACATCTTCGGAGACCATCGAACTGGAGGTCACGCCCGGCGGAAATAAGGCCCCAAACACGTTGCCGGCTGTCAAATTCACACCGGTTATTAAAGACTTTGCGGCGACCTTCGGAAATTATGAACAGCCCAAAGCGACGGTTTCTCCAAGTCGGGTGAAAGCAAATATTTATGGCGCCGGAGATGACGGTCCGTCTTATACGCTGAGCGCTGTCGCGGGATTCACCGGTCAAAAATTCACCGTCACACTTTTTTGGAACGGTGATTCAAAACCCGCAGAAGAAGTGATCGCGGTCTATGCGCTGCCGGAGGATGAGGTTGGCGCGTACCGGCTGAACGATGACGGGACGAAGGAATATCTGCTGTTCCAGACCTATGACATTTGCATGCGGTATCTGGGGCGTGACGACCTCTGCCGGGGTTACGAGCGCTGCTTCCACAAGGAGTCGCCCTTCGTCAATCCGTTTGTGAAATAAAGAAGCTCGGGGTCGGATTCCGCAGACTCACGCGATGTGCGAAGCACGAGCGAAGAGTCGGAGGGATCTGACCCCGCTTGAATCTGAGCACACGGGGACGGTTACTGCGCTGCAGCGTAAGCCTGCACGCAGGAACTGTCCCCATGTGCGCTCAATGACAAGTGATATACTCCAAATCAGACGCACAAGGTGACAGTTCTCCAGTGCCGGCGAAGCGGCAGCAGGAAAACCGTCCCCGTGTTGACTATTTAAATACCGGGAACATTTTTAATCTTCCCTCTTGCGAAAATCTTAAACAATATTATAATAGGGTATAAAGTGGTATAAAATCCCATGGATGGCCATTTTGTATCACTTTGGGTTGAGGAGAGAGATGTTTACCGGGGTTTATGAGCATACCATCGATAAGAAAGGACGCACTTCCATGCCGGCCCGTTTCCGGAATGAGCTGGGTGGGGAAGCTTACCTTTCCGTTGGAATCGACAAAAACCTGGTGATTTATTCCACTGCTCATTTTAACGCCATGGCCGAAGAAATCGGCAAACTGAGCCTTGCTGATCCAACAGCCCGCATTTATCGCAGAAGAATGTTCAACAAAGCCGAGTACATCGAAATCGATGCCAACGGCCGCTTTGTGATCCCGCCCTTTCTGCGGGAAGAACTCTCTGAAGATGTGCTTGATAAGGTGGTTTTTGCCGGATCCAATGATTATATCGAGATCTGGACCGCTGAAGGCTGGAAAAATGCTGAAGAAGAAGCATTTCATGACGAGGCGATGACGGCAAATTTTGCCAGACTGATGAATGGGCAGTGGAGCAGGGATGATTGATACTTCGCTGTATACGTCTCACATACCGGTGATGCTGGAAGCATGTATGCGCCTGATGGATCCCAAACCGGGCGGACACTATGCGGACGGAACACTGGGTGCGGGCGGACATAGTGAGGCGATCCTGAAAGCTTCCTCTCCTGACGGAAAACTGATGTCATTTGATCTGGATCCCGCGGCGATAGCCATTGCCCGGGAGCGTCTTGCGCCTTATGGTGAGCGTGTCCGCATCATACAGGATTCGTATGTCAATCTTGGCTGTTACGCGGAAGCGGACAGCCTGGACGGGTTTATGGTCGATCTCGGTGTGTCTTCCATGCAGCTGGACCGACAGGAACGGGGCTTTTCCTTTCTTCAGGACGGTCCGCTGGATATGCGTTTTTCGCCGAACCAGAAGGTGACAGCTGCCGATCTAGTGAATGATCTGCCGGAAGAGGAACTGGCACGGATCCTCTGGCTTTACGGAGAAGAGCGGAAAAGCCGTCAGATCGCTGCGATGATTTGTGCGGAGCGGGAACGAAATAAAATCGAAACCACAGCACAGCTGCGGGATGTGATCCTCAGCGCGGCGGGGAACAGCCGGGAAAAGATCCATCCGGCGACGCGCTCTTTTCAGGCGATCCGCATTGCTGTGAACGGGGAACTGGATGCGGTGGAAGCTGTGCTTCCCGCTGCGGTAAAAGCTCTGAAACCGGGCGGGCGGCTTCTGGTGATTTCTTTCCATTCGCTGGAAGACCGGATCGTGAAAAACTATTTAAAAACGGAATCAAAGGATTGTCTTTGTCCTCCGGAACAGCCGGTCTGCACCTGCGGTCATAAAGCAACCCTTCGTGAACTTACCCGTCATCCTGTTACGGCAGATGAGGAAGAGATCAAGGTGAACCCGAGGTCACGCAGCGCCAAACTGCGTGTCGCTGTGAAATTATAGACATAAAGGAAACCGGATGAAGTCGAAAAATCAGTCAGCTTACAGACTGGCCCCCTGGCGCAAACAGATGAAGCGCATTCTGACGATCCTGATGGGCACGTTCATCGCTGCCGGTGTAACGATGGTCTATCTTTCCATTTCCGAACGGATGACGGATGTCAAGCTGAGGATCCAGCTGCTGCAGGAAGAGCGGGCTGATTACTCCCGGCAGATCGCGGATCTGACGACGGATGAAGGGATCCTGACCGCCTATAAAGCGATGCAGCAGCGAGCCGAACAGGCAGGATTTACAGACATTGATTTTACAGACGAAGATGAATTTGCTTATGTCATCGTCGATGGTTATACCGGCACCGGGATCAATACGGAAGCGCCTGTTCAGGATGCACCCCGGATAGAATATGTTTCTCTGGTAAAACCGGAATATACACAGTCACTGCAGGAGTGGCTTTATAAACGGATAACGACCGGGATCGAAAGTTATGAAGTCTCAAATTGAATCTCGTTTTCGAGCACTTTTAATCTTTTTCAGCATTCTCTCCCTCGTGATGGTCTTGCGTATCGGCATGCTGATGATGGATGAGTCTGTCATCCGGATGAAGATGGAGACGGAAGAAGATTATGAATATATGACCGTTGAAGTGAGCTCTGAACGTGGGAACATTTATGACCGGCAGGGCTATCTGCTGGCGGGGAACACAGTCAGCTACACGATCGCACTGAATTTGCAGCATGCCAACGGACATGGTGATTTTATCGCTGATTACATTGCCCCGATTTTCGGTCTGGACCGTGAAACGGTCCGTGCCTCTGCAGAAATACCTTTTGAACCCGGCGTCAGTGTGGAATGGACCCTGACGAATTATGCCACGAAAGAGCAGATCGAGCAGCTTGAAATCACGAAAAACACCCTGAACCGGACCTATCAGAATAAAAACGATAAACCTGAAGATCTGGACGCGGTGATCTATTATCCGAACATTCACCGCTATTATCCGAATGATGAACTGGCGTTTAACATCGTCGGTTTCTTCCCTTATCGGAACCCGAACAGTCAGGCGGCTTACGGCATCGAGCAGTATTATGACGATATCCTTTCCGCTAAAACCATCTCCCATCGATTCTCACTGGATCCGAATGTGCCGGACCGGATCCCGGATATCCCGAACGGCGCATCGATCGTACTGACGATCGACCGGAAGATCCAGGAGATCTGTGAACAAAGTGTCAAAGATGCCGTGAAGATCAATGAGGCAAAAAGCGCTACAGTCGTGGTTGCCAATCCAAAAACCGGTGAGGTCCTGGCAATGGCGACTTATCCCAGCATTGATCTTAACCAGTATTGGGAATCCGCCACAGCATTCACCCGTGACAATAAATTCAATCCCGCGGTCATGCAGCCATACGAACCGGGGTCGGTATTCAAGGTCCTGACGATGGCTATTGCCATTGATACCGGGGCAGTCAAGCCTTCCACGATTTTCAATGACACCGGGGTTTATACCGTGATGGGCACCGATATCATGAACTGGGACCGCGGTGCCTGGGGCCCGCAGTCGATGGTGGGGTGTATGCAGCATTCTTTGAACACCTGTATGGCCTATATCACGGACCTTGTCGGTGCGGAAAAATTTTATCAGTACCTGGATGCTTTCGGGATCGGGAAACCGACGAACATCGAACTCGCGCAGGAGGATTATTATCCCGTCGCGAAACCGGGAAGCTCCATGTGGACACAGATCAGTCTTTCCACGAATTCGTTCGGTCAAGGGCTCATGGCTACACCGATCCAGATGGTGGCGGCAATTTCTGCCCTGGCGAATGACGGCGTGATCATGCAGCCGCACATTGTTCGTGAGATCCGCTATAACGGTCAGGTGGAAAAAATCGTCCCGACGGAAATCGGCAGGCCGATCAGCGCGGAAACCGCCCGGACCGTCACGGAAATGCTGGCAACTTCCATTGAGATCGAAGCATCGGATGCACAGGTGCGGAACATCCGTATTGCCGGGAAGACAGGTACCGGTGAAATCGCTGTGGAAGGTCTCGGTTATGTGCTGAATACGACCAATGCATCCTTTGTGGGTTGGGGCCCGGCTGATGATCCGCAGTTCATCGCTTATGTCTGGGTGCAGGAACCAACGCACAGCATTTGGGGCTCTGAGGTCTCTGCCCCGCTTTTCAGCGAGATCATCGAAAACATTGCACCTTATATGCGTCTGCCGGATGACCGGACAAGAAAATGTTTATATACTGATGTCTGCCCGACACAGGAACCGGAAGAAGATTATTACTATTATTACTGGTAGGGAGACAGAAAGGAATCGTTATGTTCCGATTGAGTGAGATGATCCGGGCGCTTACCGGAAAAGAAATTCAGGGAGAAGATTATCATTTTCATGAGGCAGTGCGGGATTCCCATGAAGCTGCCGACGGGACGCTGTTCGTGGCTATTCCCGGCGAGCGGACCGACGGACATAAATTTATCCCGGACGCGTTTGCCGGCGGAGCACGGGCTGCTTTGGTCCAGGAGGATATCCCGGAAGATTTTCCGGTCATTGACCTGCGTGTTGGCGGCGATAAAAAAATTGAGCTAAATGGTTTAGAGCCGGTGTGTTTTCGTGTAGACAATACAATTGACGCGCTTCAGAAAATCGCGGCTTATCACCGCACGCAGCTGCCTCAGATGGAAGTTCTGGGCATCACCGGGAGCGTCGGGAAGACCTCTTCGAAGGAATTGATCTACGATGTGTTGTCCCGTCACTATCGAACGCTGAAAACTGCCGGAAACATGAACAATGAGATCGGTTTGCCGCTGACGATGCTCAAGGCTGATGAAAACACGGAACAGGCGGTTTTGGAGATGGGGTTTTATGTTCCGGGCGAGATCGATCAGCTGTGTCAGATCGCTGCTCCTTCCGTGGGAGTGATCACAAATGTCGGTATGGTCCATGCTTCACGAGCCGGGTCAATGGAGGTGATCGCTCAGGGGAAAAGTGAGCTGGTGAGGGCTCTCCTTGCGGAGGGAACCGCTATTCTGAATTATGATGACCCTTATGTCCGTCCCATGGCAGAGGTCACAAAGGCGAAGGTTTTTTATTACGGTGTAGATCCGGCTGCTGATCTTTTCGTTTCTGATGTGGAAAGTCTGGGATTGGATGGCGTCCGGTTTGTTTTGAATTATCATGGTGAAAAACATGCCGCGAAGATCCCGCTGATCGGGCAGCATTCCGCAATGACCGCGCTGCGTGCGGCGTCTGTTGGGTTGGTGAAAGGGCTCGACTGGGATGAAATTCTGGATGGCCTTGAACATGGCAGGAACCAGATCCGCATGAGGATCACGAAGACAACCCACGGGGGAATGCTGATCGATGACTCCTATAATTCTTCGCCTGATGCTGTTGTTGCGGCTTTGAACCTGCTTTCAGAGATGAAAGGCCGGAAGGTAGCGGTGATGGGCGATATGCTGGAGTTGGGTCAGTACGAAAAGCAGGGACATGAAACTGTCGGCAGCAGGGCTGCTCAGACCTGTGATGTGTTGGTTGCAGTGGGTCCTCTTTCCCAATATATGTGTGAAGCGGCAATTCAAAACGGGTTGGATCCTGTGAATGTTCACCGGTTTGATACCGCAGCTGATTCCGTTTCTTTCGTGAAGGAACATTTCGGTGGTGAGCAGGATGTCGTGCTGGTAAAGGGGTCCCTTGGTATGAAGATGAAACAAATCGTGGAAGCGCTGGAGGATGAAGGATGAGAGGAACGACAACTACATTGGCAATTGCCGGTCTGAGTTTTCTGGTGACGGTCATTTGGGGACAGCCGTTCCTGTATCTTTTGCGGCGCCTGAAAATCGGCAAGCTGATCCGGGCGGAAGGCCCGGAAGTGCAGTTTTCGAAGATGGGCACACCGACCATGGGTGGTTTCCTGTTCATTTTTCCGACGGTTCTGTTCAATGTGCTGCTGAATGCGGCAAATATGTTCGGGGTTCATCTGATCGGACAATCTTACCTTATGCCGATGCTCTCCCTGGTGCTTTATTCGATCATCGGAGCCGTCGATGACTGGGAGGGGATCCGTGGATCCCGCAGAGGACTGGGAATGAGTGCGAAGATGAAATTCCTGCTTCAGGTGATTTTGAGCATTTTCTTTGCTTATGTCATCAAAGAAAAACTTGGCATTTCGGATATGCTTTGGCCCAATTCTCCTTATCCGATCGAATTTGGATTCTGGTTTTATCCGATCGCTGTTTTTCTGATCGTCGGCATGTCCAATGCGGTCAACCTGACAGATGGGATGGATGGGTTGGCCGGTCTGATCAGTGCGACGGCTTTTGCTGCTTACGGCATTATCCTGCTGCAGGATGGTGAATTCTTCCTGAGCCGGTTTTGCTTTATTCTGGTCGGCTCGGTGTTCGGCTTCCTGTGGTTCAATGTGAATCCTGCCATGATGTTTATGGGAGACTGTGGTTCACTGTCTCTGGGCGCGACGCTTGCGGTGATCGCATTAATTTCCCGGCATTGGCTGGTTCTGCCCATCATTGCGATCATCCCGGTCAGCGAAACCATATCGGTGATACTGCAGGTGGCTTATTTCAAATTGACGCATGGAAAGCGTCTGTTCCGTATGGCGCCGATCCATCACCATTTTCAGGAAAAGGGATGGAGTGAAATGCAGGTCGTACAGCGCTTTTGGCTTATCAGTCTGCTGTTTGCGATGTTAGGGGTCGGACTGGCTGCGATGTAGGAGCGGAAGACATGATTGATTTTAAAGACAAAACGGTGGTTGTGCTTGGTGCGGCTCGTCAGGGGCTGGCGCTTGCGAAGTACGCGGCAGCTCATGGCGCTCATGTGATCATTACGGATAAACGCACTTATGACCAGCTGGAAGCAGCCCGGGATTCAGTGGCTGATATCACCCCGGAGTGGGTTTGCGGGGAACACCCTCTTTCCCTTCTGGATCGGGCGGATATTCTCTGTGTGACAGCCGGCGCTGACCTTCGCATCCCTTTTTTGCGTACGGCAATGGAGCGGGGTATCCCTGTTTATAATGACGCGACGATTTTCCTGCATGAGGTGAAAAATCCCATCATCGCCATCACCGGTTCATCCGGAAAGACCACGACCACGACCCTGGTCGGCAGAATGGCAAAAGCTGCCGCAAGACCGGGGCAAAACGTCTGGGTCGGCGGCAACATCGGTTATGCGCTGATGTCTTTCATCGATGAAATTCAGTCGGACGACCTTGTCGTCCTGGAGCTTTCCAGTTTCCAGCTGGAACTGGTGAAAGACAGTCCCCACGTGGCGGCGATCCTGAACATTACTCCGAACCACCTGGACCGTCATGAGACGATGGAGAATTACACAGCTGCCAAGGTGAACATTTTACGTTACCAGGAGCCTGATGATACGGCTGTGTTGTTTCGGGAAAACGAGATCACCTGGCAGCAGCGGGAGATCCTGAAAGGCGGACTGGTGAGCTTCGGTTTCGAAGAACCGGAAGCGGAGCAAGCCCGGGCTGTTTATTTGAAGGATGATAAGATCATTTATCGTGAAAACGGGAAAGAAACCGTCATCATGGGGAAGGATCTGATCCTGCTGCGGGGACGTCACAACATCTGCAACGTTATGGCAGCCTGTGCCATTGCTGCCGCTGCATCTTTCCCGGTGGAGGCAATGCGCGAGGGCGTACAGGGCTTTACCGGTGTGCCGCACCGCTTGCAATGGGTCCGGAAATATCGTGGAGCGGACTGGTATAATGATTCGATTGCCACAGCTCCCGAGCGGACAATGGCCGCGCTTCACAGTTTTCATGAACCGTTGGTGCTGCTGTTGGGCGGCCGGGATAAAAAACTTCCATGGGGCGAACTGGCGGAAGAACTCCAGACCCGGGCGCATTGTGTGGTGTTGTTTGGTGAAGCTGCCGGGCTGATCGAAAACGCGTTGAAACAGGTTCAGAAACCGGATGGTCCAAAGGTCATCCGCTGTGAGCTGCTGGAAGATGCGGTGAAGGCTGCTGCCGAAAATTGCCGGGAAGGTGATGTTGTTTTGCTTTCTCCGGGCGGAACCAGCTATGATGCCTTTGTTAATTTTGAAGAAAGGGGCGACAGGTTTACAGAATGGGTGAAAGCGCTGGAATAATCGGGAAAAGATTAAAGGTCAAAGGGGTTCGTGTTTCTACACAGCTGTTGATCGATGTTCCTTTGATCATCACGATCGTTATGCTGCTGGTGTTCGGCCTGCTGATGCTTTATTCCGCAAGCTGGAACTATTCGCTGCAGGCTTACGATTCCGGTACCTACATTTTGCTCCGGCAGGTTCGCTGGGTTTTTGTCGGTATCGCGGTACTGGTGGCAGCAGCTCTGTTTGATTATCATAAACTGCAATATTTCACGATGTGGGGGATGCTGGGGATCCTCGGGTTACTGGTGATCATCCTTGTGGATGTGCGGAACATCAGCTCCACAACAGGGTACACGCGTACGCTTACGGATGGCGGCTCCGTGCAGCCTTCGGAATTTGCGAAAGTCGCAGTGATTCTGTATTTGTCGACGTATCTCTCCAGCCGGCGGGAGAACCTCTCTTCGTTTGCGAAGGGTACCTTTCCCGCGCTGATCGTCATCGGCCTTCCGACGCTGCTGGTCTTTCTGCAGCCTGACATCAGCGCTGCGCTGACCATTGCGGTGATTGGCGGTGTGATGCTTTATATCTCCGGCGGTAATATGAAGCATTTGGGCATTATCCTGTTCCTGCTGCTGGTTTTTGCGGTCGGCGGTTATTTCTTCTTCGATAAAGTGGGGACCCGTTTTGAAGAGTATTTTGCCGGGTTGGTGAACCCGACCGGGGCTTCTTATCACATCCGCAGGGCTTATAACGCGATCATCAACGGCGGCATCTTTGGCGTCGGCATCGGCAAAGGTACGGCGAAACTGACCGGTCTGCCCTTTGCCTGGACCGACAGTATTTTTGCGGTGATCCTGGAAGAAACCGGCCTTGTGGGCGGCGCGTTTGTGATCGGTCTTTATACCTGCATTTTGTGGCGTGGGTATGAGATCTTCAAAAAAGCCCCGGATTATTCAGGGAAAATCCTGGCCGGCGGCATTACGCTTTGGGTCTTCATGGAAGCGGCGCTGAACATCTGCGTTATGCTCAACATCATGCCGTTTGCCGGGAACGCTTTGCCGCTCATCAGCCTGGGTGGTTCAAGCATGATTTGTACCATGGGATGTCTGGGTATTCTCCTGAACATTTCCCGTGTCTCTGCAATTGAAAACGCGAAAAAAGGAAGGAACGAACCTGATGCGATTATTAATATGCGGGGGGGGGACTGGGGGTGGCGTGTATCCCGCCCTGGCAGTCCTTCAGGCAGAGAAGAATAACGATATTGAAGTTCTCTGGGTCGGTTCCGATGATGGGCTGGAAGCCGATCTGGTGAAACGTGCCGGGATCGAATTTAAGGGTATTCCTGCTGCCGGTTTGCATGGGGTGAGTGTTTTTTCTCTGCCGGGCAGGCTCCTGAAGCTGGCAAAAGGTTTTTTTGCCGCGGGAAATATCATCCGGGAATTTAAACCGGATGTGATGTTTTTCACCGGCGGTTATGTGGGCTTCCCGGTCGCTATGGCAGGGCGGAAGGTCCCTTCGGTGCTTTTCGTTCCGGATATCGAACCGGGTATGGCGCTGAACTACCTGAGCAAAAGCGCCAATGTGATCACGGTGGTGTGCCGCGATTCGGTGAATTACTTCAAGGATCCGGAGAAAATCAAAATCACCGGCTATCCTACCCGGAAGGATATTCAGCAGTGGGACAAAGCAGATGCGCTGAAGGTCTTTGGATTATCTGATGATCTGCCGGTATTGTTCGTATTTGGCGGCAGCAAAGGGGCTCGTTCGATCAACCATGCTTTGCGTGCCAATCTTTCCGCTCTTCTGCCTCGCTGTCAGATCATCCATGTCACCGGAACCACCGATTGGGAGGATATGCAGCAATTTTTCAACGGCCTCCCGGATGAGGAGAAGCGAAACTATAAGATCTTCCCTTACCTCCACGAAGAGATGGGCGCTGCATTTTCCGCAGCGGATCTGATCATTTCCCGCGCGGGGGCTTCCACACTGGGTGAATTTCCGCTTTTCGGTGTCCCTGGGATCCTGGTTCCCTATCCCTATGCCTGGCGTTATCAGAAAGTAAACGCGGATTACCTCGTGTCGAAAAACGCGGCGCTGATGATCAAAGATGAAGACCTTTCGGGTAAGATGACAGAAACAGTGACGGACCTGCTGGATCATCCGGAAAAGCTTTCCGCGATGAAAGTGGCGATGCAAGGGCTGGCTATGCCGGATGCCGCGCAGAATATTCTGGATATTATAAAGGCTGCAGCGAAGAAACAATTTTGAGTGAGGCGGAATGAAAAAACTGAGCGAAATGAAGATTCATATCATCGGCATCGGCGGCACCGGTATGGCGCCGATCGCGATCGTTCTCCATGAGATGGGAGCAGACGTGAGCGGATCCGACCGGGCTGAATCTGTCTATACTCAGGACCTTCGTGCCCGCGGGATCCGGGTGAGTGTTCCGCAGTGTGCGGGCAATATCGAAGATCCGGATCTGGTTTTCTATTCATCGGCGATCCATGATGACAATCCGGAGCTTGCGGAAGCCAGAAAACGCGGAATTCAGACGCTGAAGCGCCGTGAATTTCTCGGCTTCATGCTCTCGGGACGAAAGACAGCGGCGATAGCAGGCTCTCACGGGAAGAGTACGACCACCTCCATGCTGACCTGGGCGCTGACACAGTTGGATCTGGCTCCGGGGTTTATCGTCGGCAGTTCCGTGAAGGACATGGGGCGGAATGCCTCTGCAGGCAGCGGCGGAATTTTTGTTATTGAAGCTGACGAATATGACAATATGTTCCTGGGGCTGGACCCCTATGCTGCAATGCTGACGAAAGTGGAGTATGATCATCCGGATTGTTTCCCGACACCCGAAATCTATATGCAGGCTTTTCAGAACTTTTTGGACAGGACACGTCCGGACGGTTTTGTTCTGCTGAATGCTGATGATCCGAATCAGACATCGCTTTCAGCCCCGGAAGAACGAAGAGTTTATTATTACGGGATCGAATCTGATGCGGATTTCAAAGCCTTGAATTCGAAACTCTCTGCCAACGGCTGTTATGAATTTTGTTTTGATGACGGCAATCGGAGCGTCCCGGTCAGTCTCAGTATCCCGGGAAAACACAATGTATATAATGCCCTGCTGGTGCTGAGCTTCTGCGCTGTGAACGGGTTCGATTTGAGAAAAGCAGCAGAAGCGCTTTCTTCATTCCACGGGATCGGCCGCCGTTTTGAGCAGGTGGGCGAGTGGAACGGGATCCGTTTCATTGATGATTATGCTCACCATCCGACAGAAATCAAAGCTACGCTGAAAGCCGCCCGGGATTATTTTCCCGCTCATCGGATCCGCGCGATCTGGCAGCCGCATACCTATAGCCGGACAAAGAGCCTGCTCCCGGATTTTGCCGCTTCCTTTGCGGATGCCGATGAGGTGATCATTACCGACATTTACGCGGCCCGGGAAAGTTATACGGATTTCGGGATCGAAGACGTGATGCGGGCGGTGAACCACCCCTGTGTCAGGCACCTGGCCACCAATCAGGAAGTGACGGATTACCTTGTCCGGAGCCTGCAGCCGGGTGATGTGGTGATAACCCTTTCCGCAGGAGATGCAAACCGAATCTCTCCGATGACACTGGAGGCGCTGAAACATGCATAAGCTTGATCCTTCTCTCTTTTCTCCTTATGAAAAGGCATTCCTGAGCGATGAACCCTTGAGCCGCCATGCCTTTTCTCTGTGCGGTGGTCCATGCGCCGGGCTGCTTCGTGTCGAAAACGGAGAAATGCTGAGAGATGCGATGGAACGATGTATAGACCGGAAGCTTCCTTATCGTGTATTCGGGGGAATGACCAACGTGCTGGTGAGTGATGATGGCTTTGACGGTGTGATTTTGCTGAACCGCAGTGGCAGCGTTTCTCATTCGGAAGACGAAAGCGGAAAAGTAACTCTTTACGCCGATTCTGGTGCGGGAATGGCGGCTGTGGTCCGATACTGCTGTGAAAACAGCATCAGCGGGTTTGAATGGGCTGCCGGGCTGCCGGGTACGGTGGGCGGTGCGGTCTATGGCAATGCAGGAGCCTTTGGTTCGGATATCTCTCAGAGCTTTCTATGCGGGACAACAGTTGACCGAAATGGCTGTGTATTGCAAATGACGAAGTCTGATATGGAATTTGATTACCGCTCGAGCGTTTTGAAGCGTGAGGCGAAAAATTCGGTTCTGCTGGACACTGTCTTTCAGCTGCACAGAGGGACAAAAGCTGCAATCATAGCGGCATGTGAGGAGCACAGGGCAGCGAGGAAAGCTACTCAGCCCGTAGATGCGCATAGCCTTGGCTCTGTTTTCAAAAATCCACCGAATGAATCGGCAGGAAAGCTGATTCAGGCGGCCGGACTGAAAGGGTTTTCCATTGGAAAGGCCACTGTGAGCATGAAACATGCAAATTTCATCACAACGGAAGCCGGAGTGAGGGCTGCTGATTACCATCAGCTGGTGGTACATGTTCAAAAAACTGTTTTTGAGCTATTCGGTGTTCTGCTGGAGCCGGAAATTGAAATGCTGGGGTTTGAAGCAAAATGACGGAAAGTAACGGCAAACCCGAAAATGAACGCCTGCGCAAGCTGAGGGAGCGCAGACAGGAGAGAGAAGCCCCGAAGGTCCCGGAACCGGTCAGACTGCAAACGCTTTATGTACAGAATCAGGAAACGGAAGCAGACCGGGAGAGGAAGCTCAGAAAGCGTCAAAATGCCGGCGCTCGCTGGTTTTCGGGGATCCTGGCGTTTATTTTCGGAGGTTTGACTGCCGGTTATTCCTTCCTGCCGCAATTTCGTTTCAGTGATATTGTGATCACAGGGATGGATAAAATCAACAAAAACGAGATTGTTTATTTTACAGGAGCTGTCGGAAAACCTGTTTTTGCCGTAAATCCGGACCAGATCCGTTCTACACTGCTGCAGCGTTACCAGGATATCTATGATGCCGTGGTGACAGTCGATTTTCCTGCTGAAATGCGAATCGAGTTGACAGAGCGGGTGCCGGTGGTGGAGTGGGATTTTGGTGGAAGCCGTTTCTGGATCGATAAAGACGGCATGGTGCTGAGTGAGAGCCGTTCACAGGAGGAAACCATTCACGTTTATGCTGATGCCTATCCCGGTTCCCTATCCCAGGAGGACCGGAATGTGCCAATGTACTTCAGTAAGGACGTTTTGAAGACTATCGTTACCATGGGCAGTCATGTCCCGGAGGGAAAACCATTGATCTATACCTATAAGAACGGTTTTGGCTGGGATACGGATGAGGGTTGGCGGATCTTCTTCGGGAAAACGGATTCGGATATGGATGAGAAATTAAGGATGCAGAAAAGTCTGACAAAGTATTTTCAGGAAAATAAGCTTGAACCGATTCTTGTCAGTCTTGAGTTTAAGGATGCTCCTTATTATCGCTTTGTGGAGAATTGACTATGGAAAAAGATGCGATTATCACTGCTATTGATGTCGGAACGACAAAGGTCTGTACGCTTACCGCACAGGTCGAAGATGAACAAACTGTACGCATCCTGGGTGTCGGCATTGAACCGACACAGGGCATCCGCAAGGGGATGGTGATCGACATTCCTTTAGCTGCGAATTCGATCGCATCGTCCATCAAGAAAGCGGAGCGCGCCTCCGGACTCCAGATCGATAACGCGGTCGTGAGTGTTGCCGGGTCGCACATTTCCTCTGTCAATAACAAGGCTACGGTTGGGATCGTTGGCGGTGTGATCAGCAAGGAGGATGTTGCCCGGGTCCTGGAATCCGTAAAAGCGATCTCTATCCCCAGCGGACGTACGATCATTCATACGGTCCAGCGAACATTCAGTGTGGATGGTATTGAAGGAATCCGTTCTCCGAAGGGAATGTACGGCTCGCGTCTGGATGTGGAGGCTCATATCATCACAGCTTCTGAATCTTCCATTGAAAACCTGCGGCAATGCATCATGACTGCCGAAGTGGATGTGAGCCAATTTGTGCTCAATTCTCTCGCGGATGCTTCTGTGCTGCTCACGGACATCGAAAAACAGATGGGCGTGATCGTCTGCGATATCGGCGGAGGTACAACGGACCTCGCGCTGTTCATCAACAACGACGTTTGGCACACGAATGTGATTTCCGTCGGCGGCAATCATATTACTGCTGATATATCCCAGGCTTTTCATCTTCCGACGGCTCAGGCAGAGGAAGTGAAGAAAATGCACGGCTGTGCACTGCCGAAATATGTGGATGATGAGGAATATTTCTACTGCCGCACCTTTGGCAAGGATGAAGCCGCCAAATTCAGCCGCAAGCAGCTTGCTGAGGTCATCAATATGCGGGCGGAGGAAATGTTCCAGCTGGTTTTACAGGAAATCAAACGTTCGGGCTATGACAATCTGCTTCCGGCAGGGATGGTGCTGACCGGCGGTACTTCTTTGCTGCCGGGTATTGACAAACTGGGCTCGGATATCCTCGGTATGCCGGTGCGCATTGCGAAGCCGGAACGCATGACGGGTATGATCGACCAGCTGAACAGTCCGGCTTATTCTACGGCTGTGGGGCTGCTTTATTGGAGCATGCTGGTACAGGAGAGTTCACCGGAGGATGCAGGGAAGGGTGGCAACACGATCGTGAAGCCTGCAGACCGGGTTAAACGCTTCTTCCGCATGCTGCTGCCATAATCGTTTTTATAATCTTAAATATTTAAGATATAACAAAATCCTTTATTTATTTGCTAATCTTAAATTTTTAAGGTAAAATAGTTGCATTGGTTAGAAAATAGGAGAGAGATATGGAAAACTTTGGAGAGAGTGGTGCCCGTATCAAAGTCATTGGAGTCGGCGGGGCCGGCTGCAATGCTGTCAATCGTATGATCGATGAAGGCATGCAAGGTCTTGAATTCATCGCTGTAAACACAGATTCCCAGGCGTTGATCGCCTCAAAAGCCGGGACTCGCGTACGGATTGGAGAGAAGTCTACACGCGGTCTGGGTGCAGGCGGTAATCCTGAAGTTGGCCGTACCGCAGCGGAAGAATCCCGTGATGAGATCCGGGAAGCGCTGAACGGCGCCGACATGGTTTTCATCACTGCCGGTATGGGTGGTGGCACCGGGACCGGTGCCGCTCCGATCGTAGCGGAAATCTGCCGTGAGATCGGTGCCCTGACCATCGGTGTGGTAACAAAACCCTTCAGTTTTGAAGGTCCCCGCCGCATGAAGTCAGCCATGTCCGGCATCGATAATCTTAAACAAAACGCTGATACACTGATCGTTATTCCGAATGACCGCCTGTTGCAGATCGTTGACAAGAAAGTAACGATGAAAGCTGCCTTCAGTCAGGCCGATGATGTGCTGCGCCAGGGTATTCAGGGTATTTCCGAACTGATTACCATCCCGGGTCTCATCAACCTGGACTTCGCAGATGTCCGCTCTATCATGTCCGAAGGTGGAGCTGCCCTGATGGCTATCGGTATTGGTGAGGGTGAAGACCGTGCCCGCAAGGCTGCCGAAAAGGCTATCAACAATGACCTGTTGGATGTTGCTATCACCGGCGCCCGCGGTATCCTGTTCAATGTCACCGGCGGTGAGGACATGACACTTTATGAGGTCAATGAGGCTGCTGCCATCATTCGTGAATCCGCTGACAAGGATGTCAACCTCATCTTCGGCGCTGTCATCGATCCGTCCATGCAGGATCAGATCCGTATCACCGTCGTTGCTACCGGTTATCCGGAAGCGGATGCTTATGTCGGCAACCAGCCGACCATCGCCCAGGTCACTCCGGCTCGCCCGGTTGCTGCCCGCAATATTTACCAGCGTGAACCGGTTGAATCCATCGTCCGTCCGGTCTCTGAGACCAGTGATTCCGTACTGCCCGGTTTCCTGAGCCGCCAGAAGAAAGAAAAACTGGACGTCCCGCCGTTTTTGAAAATGAAATCAAGAGATTAACGAGAATTCCCTTACAGAATCATAAATCAATTTTCGAAATCTCTCTATAAAACAACAGCCGCTTTCAAACCGAAGCGGCTGTTTATTTTTAATGACAATAAACCACCGGCGAAAGCCGATGGTCATGATTGTTGAGGAACGCTTATCTCCGTTTACTTATGATAACATCTTTCCGGACCTGCGCAGAGTTCATCCGAACCGAGCCAGGCCATGCAGATGTCGTAGGTCTGAAAGATCAAATACTCCTTAGTTCCGTCAGCACGCAGACTGTAGGCACCGATCTCGTCTTCCGGCAGCGCTACTACCCGGATCTCTTCTACCGGACTGCTGCCGTCATCCCAGAGCAAATACACTGTAATTGTGCCGTTTTTGTATGGCCGTACCTCATAAACAGAGACCGTGTATTGATTTTTGATCTTCCGGACATCGGTGCCTGTGCTGCTGTCATGGATCGTTTCAAAACCGTTGATCGGCCCTTTCGGAAATTCGGTAACTCTGATCCTGAGAGCACTGTCTGATCCGGCTGTTTCTTCCCTGTTCAGCACTGAAAACGGTATATTTTTTAGCGGTATTTCTTTCACATCCGGTTTTACTGTCAGCTGTACATCTTTTGCATGACGCAGGACCGTTTCTCCAGCGATGACCTCTATAGTCAGGGAGAAATTTGTCTCATCGATATCTGACGGTGTCTTGTAACTGCCGTCTTTTTTGATGTTGATGAAGGTGATGTCTTCCGGTTTGGTAATCGGATCAATCGGTTCTTCCGGATTTTCCGGGGGCTCAACTGCGTTCCATCCGGCATACAGGGTGATCTCAGCTCTCACGGGCGTATTGAAATCATAGATACTGCTGAGGGAAGGATCTGCATACCAATTTATAAATATGAAGTTATCCCGGGTCGGATCATCGGGCCGGACAGCTGTCGAGCCGGAAAGGATCTCCTGCGATTCAATTTGGCTACCTCCATTTGTATCGAATGAGACCGTATAATAAGGCGTCAAGTTTGCCTGCAGAGTGGAGAAGTGATAAATCGTTACCGTAGATGTTTTTGCTGCCTCATTATAGATAATGTCTTTTTCTTCGAATTTTTCGATCACATTCCCGTTGCTGTCGTAGTGAATGATTTGCTGAGGTTTGAAACCGGTGTATATGGTAACTGTTATCGGCTGCTGTTGGTCCAGCATTTCATTGGTGACCCGAAGTCCGCCAATCTCAGCCGTTTGATTTCCTTCTTCATTCATTGTTTTGAGGATCGCTGCCGGATTGAGTTCAAAGGAAATGCTTGTGCCTGCTTCGAACTGTTTCGGCGTTATGGTTACCTTGATTTCGATCTTGATTTCAGATGCATTTCTGATAGCTTCAGCTGCCTGAGCAGCGGGAAGCGAGCCGCTGCCTTCTATTGCCTGGGCAATAATGGAATTAACACCGGAGTTGTCAGTACCGCTGCTGAGTTTTACACCGGAGACTTCAGTGTTGGAACTGATCGCGGTGAGTGTCTCCTCATCAATGCTTTCCGGCAGGTTGCTGTCATCCAAATCGGATGTCGTGTTCGTAGTAACAGACGGTTCATCCGGTTCCGGGGTAATTGTTGCTTCCGGAGTAGTAGTTACTTCCGGGGTAGTGGTTGCTTCCGGGATGTTCCACAGTGCATATAATGTTATGCTGCCAGAAGATCCTTCCGGGATTACAGTCACCGGATCTCCTTCGTACTCCGGATTATCATACCAGGCTGCGAAGGACTTGTCCGGACTGCCTTCATCGTTATACCATGGTTCGAACAGTTCGATTGGTAATGAAGACGGCATGTAAGAGGTCTGATTGGGATTGATCCATCCACCCATGGTGCCGGGTTCGATCCAGCCTTCAGAGCTGTCCGCGGTGTTAACATAGATGATAGGATATTCTATATATAACGAGATCCAGGCTGATCCCTGCGTGGTGTCAGATCTGTAGGATGCATTTATGTTCACACTTCCGACGCTGTGGATGGTTACAACACCATTTTCATCAACAGAAGCCACGTTTTCATCGCTGATGGACCATGACCATTTGCCGTTCGTTCCCGGATCGGCTGCAATTGGGTGAAGTGTCAGCGTGTTATTGTTTTCTCCATATATGACCGACAACCAATCTCCTTCTTCAAAGGAGGCTTCAGTATCCGTGCCGTTTATATCCAATTGGCAGTAGACAGTGTCTACAGGGTTCTGTGAAATATTTGATTCATAATTCACATAAATCAGTGCCGTTCCTGCCTTATGGATCGTCACCAAGCATTCATTTTTTTCGGTATCTTCTTCCATGTAGCTGAACTCGACAGAAGCGACATCCGGATCGCTGCTTTTCCAGGCCCACTTCGGGTCAATTCCCGGGTTTCCTGCATTAGCAGTCAGCCTCAGCGTATTACTGTTGTCTCCGAAAGTTAAAGTTTGATTTGAGCCTCCATCGATTGAAAGAACAGCATCCGCTTTTGAAACCAATGAATCCTCCGCAAATATGTTATTTGTTGTTGTAAGAAGCCCTGTCAGGGTCAAGCAAAGGATGAAAAGAACAGATAATAAATGGGAAAATGATTGATCGCATGAATGTACAATCAAAGAACAGGTGATCCGTGAGGCCTGTGCACGGCATTTCCGTGAAACAAAAAAAACAAAACACGCGGTGAAAAACGAAGCGATCGCCACGGTTATCCAATCATACATATCAGTTGGGGGGGTAGAACTAACATTCTAATAACATCCTTTCTGGAAGGGCCCACAGAGGAAAAATCTTTTAGATATCATCAATATCAGATAATACTTCAATATATTTTACTATTGATTGTTTATATTGTATATAAAAAAATAATAATCAGATAAATGGCGGTGTTGGAAAAAAGGAAAATATATTATCTGCCCCGGCTGCACTTATTGTCTATTCAGGATCTCTTTTGCCCGGATGATGTCCCGGCTGATCTGCTCTTTGAGGGCCTCTGCGGAGTCAAATCGCTTCTCTTCGCGCAGCATTTCGATGAACTCCAGCTTCGCGTTTTCGCCGTAAAAATCGCCCGTGGTGTTCAGCAGGAAAGACTCAACTACGACGCCAAGATTTTCCAGCCCGAAGGTAGGTCGTACGCCAACGTTGGTGACTGCCGGATGTTTGATCCCGTCGATAAACGCATTTACGGCATAAACACCGTTGGGCAGCGCCAGTTTTCCTTGTGGAAATTTTACATTCACTGTGGGAAAGCCAAGCTTCCGTCCCCGTGCCTCTCCATGGATGATGGGACCGGAAAAGAAAAAAGGATAACCCAGCAGCCTGTCAGCAGCAGCGATTTTTCCCTCATGCAGCAGCGTCCGGATACGGGTTGAGGAAATGATATCCCCGTCCAGCACATCTTTTCCGATCACTTCGGTTGTGAATCCAAGTTTTTCACCGAGTGATGTCAGAACTTCGGCATTTCCCTCACGGTTTTTCCCGAGACTGAAATCCGTACCCATGAACAGGCGTACGGTATGAAGTCTTTCCGTCATCGACATCAGAAATTCTTTTGGGGAAAGGTTCATGAGACGGTCGGTAAACGGCAGGAAGATGACCCGGTCGATTCCAAGCTCATAAAGCCTTTGTTCCTGTTCCTCCCGCAGCAGAAGCCGTTCATCTGCGCCGAGTCTGCCGAAAAACTGGGCAGGCAGCGGATCAAACAGGATGGCGACTGCACTCAACCCGTTTTCCCGGGCATAACGGACCGTGTTGCCGAGAATGTGGCAATGCCCCCGGTGAAGTCCATCAAAGGCGCCGATTGCCGCAGCTGACTGACCCGTCAGCGGTTCTCCGAACAAATGCAGCAGATCCTGTTTCATTGGTAAAAGACTTTTTTGGGTTTCCATTCCATGGTTTCCGGTACAAATTCCAACAGCGCGATCAGTTCTCCCTGTTCGGAAACAGCCTTACCGAATGTCTCATGTTCGCCCGGTTCTGCCGGAATTCGCCGTCCGTGGAGAATATTTGCTTCTGTTTCCATGTCCAGCATCACTTCTTCATACTCTCCCAGGGCATCGGCAGCAGGAATCAGGTATTGGTACCAGGTGCCATCCTCAAAAGACTTTTGAAGGTCGGAAAGCGGTACCGCATCACGGAGAGAAAAGTTGCCGCTGCGTGTCCGTTTAAGCCCGGATAGATAGGCCCCGCAGCCCAGTTTTTTGCCCAGGTCATGAGCAAGAGAACGCACATAGGTGCCGGAGGAGCAGACGATGTCTGCAATCAGCTCCGGAGCTGCGTATTCGATGAAATCAAAGGAATAAATGGTGACCTTGCGTCCCTCGAGCTTGACCTCCTGACCCTGTCGGGCCAGTTCATAGGCCTTTTTCCCATGGATCTTGATGGCGCTGTAGGCAGGCGGGACCTGGACGATCTCACCGGTAAATTCGGCCATAGCGTCCATGATCTTTTCCTCATCCTGAGGAATCTCGCGGCCGGTCTGCACCACATTTCCGTCACCGTCGTAGGTGTCGGAAACGGACCCGAAGCGGATCACTGCCTCGTATCCTTTTTTGTCGCAGACCAGGTATTCACTCAGCCGAACTGCAGGACCGATCAGAACCACCAGAACGCCGGAAGCTCGTGGGTCCAGTGTGCCGGTGTGCCCGATGCGGCGGAAGCCTGTCCCTTTGCGGAGAATGGAAACCACGTCGTGTGAAGTCATCCCCGATGGTTTATCGACTACCAGAATCCCTGATATGGCGCTTTTTAGTTTTCGGCTGTCTTCATCTTTCATTCTTCCCCCTGAGCAAGATGCCCACAGGATCATTCCCAATCTGCCGGCACGCCGGCAGTAAAGGAAATATCCCTGTGTATTTTCTTTCTTATTTCTTATTTCTTATTTCTTATTTAAAAAGCATCCTCTTCGTATTTTCCAGTACGACCGGTATCAGCTCATCAATGGTTTTTTCTTTGATTGTTGCTCCGGAGGCTGCCTTGTGACCTCCGCCGCCAAAGGAGAGCGCTACATCCGCAACATTATATCCGGGCAGGGCACGCCAGGAAATCTTGGTATAACCCTCGTTGGTTTCAGTGAAAAGCACGGATACCTTGATCCCTTCTGTGTTCACCATGTAACTGACAAATCCCGGGTCTTCGTCGCTCTCATAACCGATGGCCTCCCGATCCTTTTTGCGAATCACGGTCCACATCAGTTCCCCGTCTGTATACAGGTTGTTCATGGCGGTTTTCCAATAGGCCATCTCTGCAGCAGTATGCTGCTTATACGCCTCGTAACAGATCCAGAAGATATCTGCACCGCTATCGACCAGTGCGGCAGCTGAACGCAGGCTTTCCGCAGTGACATTGGAATTGGCAAAGGAATTGGTGTCCGTAATGATGCCGCACAGCAGTGCAGAGCTCACCCGCTGGCTGAGTGTCAGCCCGAGCTGAGGCATGATTTTTGTCAGGACCGCACAGGCGGCAGGGCTCTCCGCTTCGATGTAGTTCAGTTTTGCGAATCCCGGGTTTGAAATGTGATGATCGATACAGATGTCGGGCAGTTGTCCGGGGTGTGTCAGAAAGTAATCCCCTCCCCGGTCGATCGAGCTGATATCTGGGAGAATGAAACAATCCGCTCCCCTTGGTTCGCTGATAAATGGATTTTTTCCGTCCGCGGTGTATTGAAACAGGAACTGATAGTGTTCGGGAATCGGATCCTGTGAAATGTACTGGACCGTTTTTCCCTTGTCTTCCAGCGCCCAGCCCAGGGCTAAAACGGAGCCGACAGAGTCTCCGTCCGGTCGGATATGAGCAAAAATTGCTATGTTATGTGCCTCTTCGATCCGTTCCCGGATCAATTGAAGGTCGTCCCGCAGCATCAGGCCTCCTCTTCGGTTTCAGTTTCTTCTGTTTTTTCGGCTGTGCTTTCCGTGTCTGATGCAACTGCCGCCTTTGCGGCTTCCTCTTCATGCAGCTGTTTGATCAGATATTCGATACGGTCTGCATTCTCCGGAGTTGGGTCCCAGTAAAAGCGCAGGCGCGGGAAGGTCCTCAATTCGATACCGGCTGCCAGCTGACTGCGCAGAAATCCGGAAGCGCTTTCCAGCCCGGCGAGGATCTCTTTGCTTCGTTCCCGTCCTTCAATGGCAGAAACATAGATATTGGCGTAGTACAATTCCCGGTCTACGTTGACATCTGTCACCATCACACCGGAAAGGCGCGGGTCTTCCACTTCATAAATAAGCAGCTCGGACAGATCATCCTTGATCCGGTCCGCAATTTTTTTCAATCTGATTGGTGAAGGCATGATTCCTCCAAAATTGACCATGGAAGCCGCATCCGCGGCTTCCTGATTTCTTATTTCTGATTTCCTGTATATGAGCTCAATTTAATTATATGCTTTGCAATTGGATTAGAATGCTTCGCAAGGCGCGGGATTAAAAGCTCCTTGCCAGTCTGTATTTCTTCCCGCGCCGGTTACTATGGGGCTTGCAGCCCCATACCCCGCCTGCCTTACGGCTAATAATCCGATTCACTTGCATCAGTGATGCTCACCTTTTTTTATTTCTTATTTATTATTTCTTATTTCTTATTTGGTTACGATCCGAAGCGTTCGACAGTGAAAGTTTCCAGAATGTCGCCCACCTCAAAGGCTTCAAAGCCTTTGATGGCGATGCCGCATTCCAGACCGGTCTTCACTTCCTTCACATCATCTTTTTCATGACGCAGGGAGGAAATTTCGCTCTTGTGGATCTCTTCACCGTTGCGGAGCACCTTGACCCGGCTGCCCTTCTTGATTTCGCCTTCCAGCACACGGCTGCCGGCGATCACACCGAGCTTGGAGATCTTGAACATGGCGCGGACTTCAGCCTTGCCGGTGCTGATCTCCTGGAATTCAGGCTCCAGCATACCCTTGAGCGCTTTTTCGATATCTTCTGTCAGGCGGTAGATGATGTTGTAGCAGCGGATCGAGACACCTTCGTCTTCAGCCTTCTTCTTGGCTACCGGGTCCGGCTGGACATTGAAGCCGATCACGATACCGCGGGAGGCTGCAGCAAGCATCACATCGTTTTCGCTGATGGCACCGGCTTCGGAGTGCAGAACCTTGACCTTGATCTCGCCTTCCTTGCTGAGGCTGTTCAATTCGGTCACGATCGGTTCGATAGAACCGGTCACGTCGGTTTTCAGCACCAGGCAGAGCTCTTTCACCTCACCTTCCTGGGCCCGTTTGAACAGGTCTTCGAGGGTGAACTTGTCTTTTGTCTTGTTGGCGGCTGCTTCTGCTTTGCGGGTCTCCACGATGGTGCGGGCTTCCTTTTCAGAAGCGCAGACCTGGAAGATGTCACCGGCGGCCGGCACTTCGGTCAGGCCCATGATCTGGACCGGAGTGGAAGGTCCGGCTTTGTGGATCTTGCGGCCTTTGTAGTCGAACATGGCGCGGATCTTCCCGTGGGCATTCCCCGCCAGGACAACATTGCCCATTTCCAGTGTGCCGTTTTGCACCAGAAGGGTCGCCAAAACGCCCTTGGAGCGATCAACTTTGGCTTCAATGACGGTACCGAATACCCTGCCTTTGGGGTTGGCTTCGATCTTCATGGAATCTGCGGTCAGGAGTACTGCTTCCATCAGGTCTTCGATCCCCTGGCGCTGTTTGGCGGATACCGGCACGACCATGGTATCGCCGTCCCATTCATCCGGGATCAATCCGTGGTCGGCAAGCTGTTTCATGACCAGGTCCGGGTTCGCATCCGAGCGGTCGATTTTGTTCATGGCAACGACGATCGGTACCCGGGCTGCTTTTGCGTGCGCGATGGCTTCCTTGGTTTGCGGCATCACACCATCATTGGCGGCCACAACCAAAATCACGATGTCGGCGCCCTGCGCACCGCGGGCGCGCATTGCGCTGAAAGCAGCATGTCCCGGAGTGTCCAGGAAGGTGATGGTTTTGCCTTTGTGTTCCACCTGGTAGGCGCCGATGTGCTGGGTGATCCCGCCGGCCTCTCCGGCAGTTACGTTACTGTTACGGATCGCGTCCAGCAGGGAGGTTTTCCCGTGGTCTACATGGCCGAGGATCGTCACGACAGGAGGACGCTGGGTCAGACTGCGCGGGTCTTCCTTGTCGATGATCTGCCTCCAGAGAGGAACCTCTCCGTTATCCTTTTCGATTTCCTCCTCTTCCTGCTTTTCCGGGATGGCTTCAAAGCCGATCTCGCTTGCAACGATCGCGGCGGTATCAAAGTCAATGGACTGGTTGATGTTTGCCATGACGCCGTTCATCATGAGGATCTTGATGACCTGAATACTGGTTGTACCCAGCAGCTTGGCCAGGTCGCGCACCGTTATCGAAAAAGGTATTTCAATTTTCTTCGCAGCACCCATTACGTTTCTCCTTTCCAATTTTTTCATTAGTTTAGCGTTTAGCGTTTAGCGTTTGGAGTTTTAACTCCTAACTGTTTACTCCTAACTCCGAACTCAGAACTCCGAACTCAGAACTCAGAACTCCGAACTCAGAACTCAGAACTCCTAACGCTTTTCCGCAAAGTCCAAAAGCGTCTTCATATCGGCTTCACTGATTTCCGTCTTCAGCGCACGATCCAGTGCCCCGCGTTTCAATGCCTTTTCCCAGCATTCTTTTGAATCATGCAGGTAAGCCCCACGACCGGGCATACGCCCGGTTGGGTCGATGCATACGCCATTCGGTGACTTGACCACGCGGATCAGCGTCTTTTTTTCATTGACTTCCCGGCACCCTATACAAGTACGCTGCGGGATGTGTTTCTTCGGCTTGTTTTCCGCTTTTGTCATTATAGTTTTCCAAGTCATTAGTCATTAGTTGTTAGTTGGTAGTTAGTCATTATTTATTCCTGACTTTTCATTCCCAATTTCTAATTTCTAATTTCTTATTTCTTATTTCTTATTTTCCCTTACCATCCCCAGTCGTCATCACCGCGTTTGTGCTTGCGGCGGACGGTGGTGGAGTCGCTGTCGGGATCGTATTCGATCTCGATGCCCTTCTTCTTTTTCTTCTTCTTGGAGGGCTTGCTGTAGCCCGGATCCAGTTTGAGTTCATCTTCTTCGTCATAGTCGGACATCTTCATCAAACCGCTGGAGACGGAGTTGAAAATGTCTTCCATGGAAAGTTCCTGGTCTTCCGGAATGTCGAAGGTTGGGGTTGTCTCAACCGGTTCCGGTTCGGGTTCTGCGGCAGGTTCCGGTTCGATCACAGGTTCTTCTTCGGCAACAGGCTCTTCGATGGTTTCCGCTTCGGGTTCAACGACCGGTTCAGGCTCGGCGATCGGCTCCGGCTCGCTTTCGGTGACCTTGTGCTTCCCGACGAAGGTCACGATGCGGGTCAGGTCATTCATGTCATCCGGGGTGACGCCGCGCAGCTTGAACATGGCATCCGGATCGTTCTTCATCACGTTATAGATGTCATCGAAGGTCTTGTAATCATGGGATTCCAGAATCTCACAGACATAATTTGGCAGACCGCTTTCTTTGACGGGCAGCGCTTCGATTTCTTCCTGCGTGAGCCCGCGTTTGGCGATCATCTTCAGCATGTCGGTGACCGTGAAGCGGACTTTGGCAGTCTTGCGCTTCTCGACCCGGTCAACAAAGCCGTTGAGCGTTTCGATCTCTTCTGCCAGAATCGCCCGGCCGTCTGTCTTCTTGGCCAGGATGCCGCGGACTTTTTCGATCACTTCGTCTTCGCCCTTGAAGAGCTCGTCGATGGTGATGGCGATGGGTTCACCGGAGTTTTCATGTGTCAGCGCCACATCCTCACCTTGTTCATAGGTGTGGACCAGTTCAGAGGCGGCTTCCACAACGGACTTGATGTCGATGCGCCAGCCGGTCAGGCGGGCTGCCAGACGGGCATTCTGTCCTTCACGGCCGATGGCCAGGGAAAGCTGATCTTCCGGGACGATCACAGTGGCGGAGTTGCCTTCGCCCAGATAAACTCCCACGACACGGGCGGGGCTGATGGCTTTGGATATGTAAATGACGGGATCCGGGTTCCATTCAATCACATCGATCTTTTCATCATGAAGCTCGCGAACGATGGCCTGAATACGGACACCCCGTTGGCCGACACAGGCGCCAACCGGGTCAATGCCCTGCTGTGTGGCGGAAACGGCGATTTTGGCGCGTTCGCCGGGTTCACGGGTGATGGAGCGAATTTCAACGATTCCGTGGAAAATTTCCGGAACTTCATTCTCGAGCAGGCGGCGCAGGAAATCCTTGTGCGTGCGGGAGAGAATGATCTGCGGGTTGCGGGGGTTGTCTTTCACTTCGACTACCAGCGCACGGACACGATCATGCATATGGAAACGTTCACCCCGGATCATGTTGTTCTGCTGCAGGACACCTTCAGCCTTTTTGTCCAGACCGATGGTGTAGCCTTCCCGATTGATGGCCTGAACGATACCGCTCACGATCTCACCGATCTGCTTTTCAAAATGTGCCATTTGGTCGCTTCGTTCGGCATCACGGATGCGCTGCTGTATCACCTGACGGGCGGTCTGCGCCGCTACACGGCCGAAATCTTTCGGTGTGGATTCAACGATCACCATGTCGCCCAGTTCACAATTCGGGTCGACTTTGCGCGCATCTTCCAGCAGAACCTCCGTGCGGTTGTCGTAAACCGAGTCTACAACTTCTTTTTCCGCGTAAATGACAAATTTCCCGCTTTCCGGGTCCAGCTTTGCCTCGACATGCTGTGCTGCGGAAGCGGTGACAGCTTTCCGGTAGGCGGAAACCATAGCAGATTCCAGTGCCTGAATGATCACATCACGGGGCAGTTGTTTTTCCTCCAACACCTCGTTAAAGGCCAGGACAAATTCGCTCTTCATCCTTTTTTCAATCTCCTGAATTTTCATGTCCGCAGCGCCCTTGCCGCGGTTTTCCGGTGCGGTCTGCACCGTTTTGTACCTTAATTATAAACCAGTTTCGGTTTTCTGTTATCAGCTGCCGTCAGCCGACAGCTTCTTATAAACACAGGAGTGGGGCCGCCCCCACTCCTTCGGATAACCAAAGTAAGTTATTGTATCTCATGGATACATTTCGATTTTAGCACAATTCTCCTTCGTTTGCAAAACAGTGTGACAAATATAGATAATCTCTGCAGTGGGTACAGGCCCCTGAGTCGGAGGGGTCAGATTCTGTAGGCTCATGCACAGCATGAGTCGAAGGGGTCGGATTCTGTAGGCTCGTACGCAGCATGAGTCGAAGGGGTCGGATTCTGTAGGCTCGTACGTAGTATGAGCCGGAAGGATCTGACCCCGCAGACTCAGGAGACACAACGGGGACGGTTATCCTGTTGCAGCGAAGCCTGCACAGGGCGAAGCTCCTGATCCGAATCAGAACGAGCAAAGCTCGCACCTTACGGATCAGGTTGCGGAACTGTCACCTTGTGCATCGTTCTCCACAATTACACGCACATGAGGACGGTTCCTGCATGTCGGCTTCGCCGCAACAGCAGAAACGTCTCGTCGTGCTCCGTTGATACATGGTCAGATCAGTGACAGTGGGCCGGTTGCCCGGCGCACCACAAGGGATTTGTCCTTACCGGGTAGTGAGATTGCATGGTGTCTGTCCATTATCTGGCGATGAGGGTGCAAAGGGAACCGTCCCACCTGTCACTACGCTGGTAACCCTCGTGACAGATGGG